>CAYGYQ010000059.1:1011-15465 GCA_964354035.1 uncultured Bordetella sp. | reverse complement strand
CCTGTTCGGGTAGGTGTGTGTCGGGCGGCGGGTTCGCGGCGCTGCGGGCTTAGGGTGCGGCATGCGCCCGCAGCGCCGCGAACCCGCCGCCCTCAGCGGCGCGGGGTTGGGCGGTGCGGTATGCGCCGCCGCCCCATCCGGCAATCGTCGCAACGGTTACGTTGATCCGCAGACCGGACATTGCGGATCGCGCGGGATCCGGACGTCGCGCCAGCGCATCGCGTAGGCGTCGAGGAGCAAGAGGCGCCCCGTCATCGGCTCGCCGACGCCGCCGATGAGCTTCAGCGCCTCGGCAGCCTGCGTCGCGCCGACGATGCCGACGACGGGCGCGAAGACGCCCATGATCGCGCAGCGCATCTCCTCGAGGTCTTCGCCCTCGCCGAACAGGCAGTGGTAGCAGGGCGAGGCGGGATCCCTCGGGTCGAAGACCGCTATCTGTCCATCGAAGCGAATCGCCGCGCCGGAGACGAGCGGCGTCTTCGCCGCGACGCAGGCGCGGTTCACGGCATGGCGCGTCGCGAAGTTGTCGCTGCAGTCGAGAACGACATCCGCGCGCGCGACAAGGGGCGCGAGCTCCGCCGCCCCGATTCTGGCCTGCACCGCCTCGACGCGCACTTCCGGGTTGACGGCGGCGAGCCGCGCCTTGGCGGCGGCGACTTTTGGCGTTCCGACATCCGGCGTTGCGTAGAGGATCTGCCGCTGGAGGTTGGTGAGGTCGACCGTGTCGGCGTCGCATAGCGTGAGCGTGCCCACGCCGGCCGCGACGAGAAACTGCGCCACCGGCGCGCCGAGCCCGCCGGCGCCGATCACCAGCGCGTGCGCGGCGACCAGCTTCGCCTGCGCTTCCAGGCCGAACTCGGGGAGCAGGATGTGGCGGCTGTAGCGGAGGAGTTGCGCGTCGTCCATCGGTTTGGCGTTGCCGTCGGTACCGGAGCCGGCCGCCTGCGGCATCGGCGCCATGATAAGCCCGGGCACTGACGGAAGCGAAAACGCCCGGCAACACCGGGCGTTTCGGAGTTTCCCCTGGGCGGGGCGCTACTGGGGTTTCGCCTGCGCCGACACGGCCTTCGCGGACGCGATCACCGGCAGGCCCTTCAGCTGATTCATCGCCTGCGACAGCTGGAAATCTTCCGCCGAGCCGAACACGATGCGTGGCGCCGCGGGCTGCACTTCGGTGCCCGACGGATTGGCCTGCGGTTTCGCCGCGTCGGCGTTGGCCCGCTTGAGCGTCTCGACGGCCCGGGCGGCGGAGGACCCCTTCTTGCCCGTGTCGAGGTGGTTCTCCAGATTGGCTTCGCGGATCCGGGAAGGGGACTCGCGGCCGTCGTCGACGTAGATGTCGGGCTCGATGCCCTTCGCCTGGATCGACCGTCCGGACGGCGTGTAATACCGCGCCGTGGTGAGCTTCAGCCCGGCGTTGTTGCCCAGCGGCAGTATGGTCTGCACAGAGCCCTTGCCGAAGGTCTGCCCGCCGAGGACGACCGCGCGCTTGTGGTCCTGCAGCGCGCCCGCGACGATCTCGGAGGCCGACGCGGTTCCGCCGTCGACCAGCACGACCATCGGTACCTTCTTGACGCCGGCGGGCAGGTCCCGCAGGTAGTCCTCGCCGCGGCGCGTGTAATGCTCCTTGGAGGCGGTGAGCCGCATCTTCGCTTCGGCGGTGCGGCCATCGGTGTAGACGACCAGGGCGTCCTTCGGCAGGAAGGCCGCCGAGACGGCGACCGCCTGGTTGAGCAGGCCGCCGGGATCGCTGCGCACGTCGAGCACGAGGCCCTTCAGGTCACCCTGCTTGTACATGTCCTTCAGCGCCTTGGCCACGTCCTCGCCGGTGCGGTCCTGGAACTGGCGCACGCGCAGGTAGCCGTAGCCCGGCTCCAGCACCTTCGAGAGGACGCTCTTGACGTTGATTTCCTCGCGGGTGAGGTTGAAAGTCAGCAGCCCCTCCGCATCCTTGCGCACCACCGTCAGCACGACCGCGGTGCCCGGCTTGCCCCGCATCAGCTCGACCGCCTTGGACAGCGGCATCCCGCGCGTCGCACTGTCGTCGATCTTGACGATGAGATCGCCCGACTTGATGCCGGCCCGGAACGCGGGAGTGTCGTCGATCGGGGATATGACCTTGACCGCGCCATCCTCGACGCCCACCTCGATGCCGAGGCCGCCGAATTTGCCCTGGGTCGAGATCTGCAGGTCCTTGTACCCCTCGGCGTCGAGGTAGTCGGAATGCGGGTCAAGCCCGTGCACCATCCCGTTGATCGCTTCCTTGATCAGCTTCTGGTCCGAGACGGGCTCGACGTAATCGCTCTTGATCCGGCCGAACACGGCGGAGAGCAACTGCAGATCCTCGTAGGGGATCGGCAGCCTGGCTTCGCGCTGGGCGATCACCGAGAAATTGAGCGAAAGCAGAACGCCGAGCACCGTGCCCAATCCGATCAGCCCCGCCTTTTTCCAGTGGTTCATCGATGTTTTCCTTTGCCGGACGACGCGAAGTATACGCCGGGAGCCGGAACGGGCCCCCGAAGTCGGATGAGAGCCCTTTGGGCCCCAGTGCCGGACGCAAGTTCCATGCCCCGCGGTGATTTTCGCGGTGATGTCCGTTGACGTGATGTTTCGTCAGCGAAGTAGTGAGTGGTTACTGACCTGGACAGCGAGCCTGGGACGGGCGGTTGCCGCCACGATTGTCACGCCCAGGTGACGAGCGACCGACCTGTCATCGCGGACGGCTTCGGCAATCCCATCATCGCGAGCAGCGTCGGCGCGATGTCCTGCAGCGAGCCGCCGCTCGCCATGACGGACGCGCGTCCGACGTACACGCACGGCACGAGGCAGAGCGTGTGCGCGGTATGCGGCTGGCCCGTGACCTCGTCGTGCATCTTCTCGGCGTTGCCATGATCGGCGGTGATGAGCACCTCGCCACCTGCGGCCCGTACGGCCGCCACGACGCGGCCCAGACAGGTGTCCAGCGTCTCGACCGCCTTGACGGCCGCGTCGAGGTCGCCGGTATGGCCGACCATGTCGCCGTTGGCATAGTTGCAGACGATCGCGTCGTACTTCCCGGACCCGATGGCTGCCACCAGCCTGTCCGTGACCTCGCCGGCGCTCATCTCCGGCTTGAGATCGTAGGTGGCGACCTTCGGCGATGGGACGAGCATCCGGTCCTCGCCGGGGAAAGGCGTCTCGACGCCGCCGCTGAAAAAGTAGGTGACGTGGGCGTACTTCTCGGTCTCGGCGATCCGCAGCTGGGTGAGGCCAAGCGAAGCGATGTAGGCGCCGAAGCCGTTGGCGACGGATTGCGGGAGAAACGCGACGGGAAGGTCGCGGAACTCGTCGCCGTAGCTCGTGAGACAGACGAACGCTGCGAGTTTCGGCACGCGACGCCTGGGGAAATCGGCGAACGACGCGTCGGTCAGCGCGCGGGTGAGCTGCCGCGCGCGGTCCGCGCGAAAGTTCATGAACACGACGGCGTCGCCGTCGGCGATCGTGGTGTTCGGGGCGCCGGGTTCGCGGATCGCCGTTGCGTGCACGAATTCGTCGTTCTCGCCGCGCGCATAGGCGGCGGCGAGACCCGATGCGACAGACGCTGCCGTATGCGGCGCGCGACCGTCGACGAGCAGATCGTAGGCTTCGGCGAGTCGCTCCCAGCGCCGGTCGCGGTCCATCGCGTAGTAACGGCCGACGAGCGAAACGATGCGCGCATTGGGGTGCCGCGCGCAGACCTGCTGCAAGGAGGCGAGCGACGGGCCGGCGCTTTGCGGCGGCGTGTCCCGGCCGTCCAGGAAGGCGTGCACGCAGACGCGCGGCGCGCCATTCGCCGCCGCCAGCTCGACCATGGCCGCGATCTGCCGCTCGTGGCTATGGACACCGCCTGGCGAAACGAGGCCGAGCACGTGCAGGGTCGTGCCGTTGGCACGGGTCGCCGCGACGGCGTCCAGCAGCGCCTTGTTGCGCGCGAACTCGCCGGTCTCGATCGCGCGATCGATCCGCGTGAAATCCTGGTAGACGACGCGACCGGCGCCGATGTTGAGGTGGCCGACTTCGGAATTGCCCATCTGCCCCTGCGGCAGGCCTACGGCGAGCTCGGATGCGTCGATCGACGTGTGCGGGCACGACGCGAGCAACCGGTCCCAGTTCGGCTTGACCGCCTTTGCGATCGCATTGTCCGGCGTCGGTTCGCGGCAGCCGAAACCGTCGAGTATGACGAGGACCACGGGGCGCACGGCGGGGCTTAGGTTGGGGGGCATCGGTTTCGGTTGTGAGCAGGCCGCGGCACAGGCGGCGGGACGGGTACGCTATCATTTTACCTTCGTCGCCTCGCGGACCTCCGATGCTCATGTCCTTTCTGCAGAACAACTGGATGCTCGTGCTCGTGCTCGTCATGTCCGGCGCCATGCTCGTCTGGCCGCTCGTGCAGCGCCGGATATCGCCGGCGAAGGACGTCGGCAATCTCGAGGCGACGCGCCTCATCAATTCGGCGAATGCCGTGCTGGTCGACGTGCGGGAGACCAAGGAATTCGAAGGCGGACGCCTGCCGAAAGCCGTCCATATTCCGTTGTCGCAACTCGACAGCCGAGGCAGCGAGCTTGCGCGCTACGCCGGTCGACCCGTCGTCGCCTACTGCATGTCCGGCAATCGTAGCCGTATGGCCGCCCGCGCGCTCGCCCGCCTCGGATTCACGGATGTCTACCATTTGCAGGGTGGCTATCGGGCCTGGAAGGACGCCGGGCTGCCGGTCGAGAAATGACCACCCCGACGATAACGATGTACTCGACGGCGGTCTGCCCGTTCTGCATCCAGGCCGAGCGCTTTCTCCGGTCGAAGGGCGTCGAGGAAATCGAGTTCATCCGCGTGGACGTCGATCCGGAACTGCGGCGGACGATGATGGAGCGCACCGGCCGGCGCACCGTGCCCCAGATCTACGTCGGCAGTTTTCACGTCGGCGGCTACGAGGACCTGGTCGAGCTGGACCGGACCGGCCGCCTCAAGCCTTTGCTCGCCGGCATGCCGGAATAGCAAGACCCGCCAATGGCCCCGGCCGGCGACCGGTGCCGGTAGGGTAAAATTTTATGTTTGACCTTTCCAAGGACCCCATCATGGCCGACCCCCAGCAACCCGGTGAAGGCGCCCAGGGCGCAGTGTTCTCCATCGACAAGATTTATCTCAAGGACCTTTCGCTGGAGAACCCCGGCTCGCCGCAATCGTTCCTGTCCCAGGAGCAGCCCCAGGTCGAAGTGGGACTGCGCACGCGCGGCGAACAGGTCCAGCCGGACGTCTACGAGTGCGTGCTGACCGTGACCCTGACGGCGAAGGTGGGCGACAAGACGCTGTTCCTGGCCGAAGCCGCGCAGGCCGGGCTGTTCACGATCCGCGGCGTGCCGGCCGAGCACCTGCAGCCCGTGATTGCGATCAACTGCCCGACGGTCCTTTTCCCCTACGTCCGCGAAACTCTGGCCGACGCCGTGACGCGCGCGGGCTTTCCGCCGATCCACCTGGCGCCGATCAACTTCGAGGCGCTCTACCAGCAGCAGCTGGCCCAGGCGCAGCAGCCGGCGACCGCCGTCAATTGAACAGCCCCCACGCTCATTACGTTCGCTGCCCGCCAAGGGGGACGTCGCCTGAGCGCGGCCAAGGCCGCGCCCACGACACAGTGCTCCGCAAAAAACCGTGGGCGCGGCCTTGGCCGCGCTCGGCTGGGGACGCTCCCTCGCACTGCCCACGGTCCCCCAAGCATGCAAGGGGGCATGCGGTCGCTGTTGCCTTGGCAATCGCCGTGGCGCTTCCGGCATCGGCCGCGGATTACCGTTCCACGGGCGAGGCGGCAACGCTTCTCTACGACGCCCCGTCGACCAAGGCCAGGCCGCTGTTCGTGCTTGGCCGGGACGTGCCGCTCGAGGTGATCGTGCCGGTCGAAGGCTGGATCAAGGTGCGCGATGTCGGGGGCACGATCGGCTGGGTGGAAAAACGAGCGCTGGCCGAGAAGCGCACACTCGTCGTTCGAGTCCCGGTGGCGGAAGTGCGGGCCAACCCGGACGACGCCGCGCCGCTCGTCTTTCGCGCCGAGCAGAACGTCCTGCTGGAGCTGGCCGAGCAAGCCGCCGGCGCGAGTACGACGGCGACGCCGGGTTGGGTCGGGGTCAGGCATCGCGACGGCCAGACGGGTTACGTTCGGATCGCGCAGGTGTTCGGGCTTTGAGAAGCCCGTCAGACGCAACGTGGCGGGCGCTCTGCCGTGGACACAGGGTCTGCCTGAAATCGTGGCCGACCCTGACTTCCTCCTGATGGAAGAGCGGTCTGCCAAAGTCCATGGCTGACCCGGCTCTGCACTCGATCGCGGTCATCGGCGCCGGTGCCTGGGGCACCGCGCTTGCCGCGCATCTGTCCCGCCGGGTCGGCCTTGCCGTCACACTCTGGGCACGCGACCGCGAACAGGCGCGCTCGATCGCCGCCCGGCGGGTCAACGAAAAATATCTGCCGGGCTGCACACTGCCGGACTCGCTCCTCGTCGCCGCCGAAATCGCGGCCGTTGCGGACGCGGACTTGCTTGTCGTCGCGACGCCGGTCGCGGCACTCCCCGCCGTGGCCGGCGCGCTGGCGGCCGCCGGTGCCGGTGCGCCTCTCGTATGGCTGTCGAAGGGCTTCCTCGCGGTTCCCGTGACTGCGGCCCATCCGGCAGGCGTGGCGCTGCCGCATCAGATCCTGGCGCAGTTGTGGAACGCGCCCGTGGGCGTGGTCTCGGGACCGAGCTTTGCCGAGGAAGTCGCCCGCGGATTGCCTACGGCCGTCGCGGTCGCCGCGACTGATGCCGCGGTCGCGGCACAGGTCGCCTCGCTCTTGCGCGCAGAAACGCTGCGCGCCTACGAGAGCGATGACATCGCCGGTGTCGAAGTCGGTGGCGCCGTGAAGAACGTGCTGGCGATTGCCGCTGGCGCCAGCGACGGACTGGGCTTCGGCCATAACGCGCGCGCCGCGCTGATCACGCGCGGTCTCGCCGAGACCGGACGCCTGTCCGCGGCGCTTGGCGGCCGGCGCGAGACGCTGATGGGCCTCGCGGGCCTTGGCGATCTCGTGCTGACCTGCACCGGCGACCTGTCGCGCAATCGCCGAGTGGGCCTGGCGCTCGCCGCGGGGAAAACGTTGCCCGAGATTCTCGGCCACCTGGGGCACGTGGCCGAGGGCGTGCCCGCCGCGGCCGCGGTGCGCGCGCTCGCGCGTCATCACGGCGTCGACATGCCGATCTGCGATGCCGTCCATGGGGTGCTCTACGAAGGCCTCGCCCCACGGGATGCCGTCATGCAGCTGCTCAAGCGCGAGCCGCGTTCGGAAAAGCATTAGGCGTTGCTCCAGCGAAGCGGGCCGGTGCGTGCGTCGCGGCCGTCAGCGGGCGCCGCTGAAACCGGTTTGCCGCCAGGCCTCGTAGACGGCGACCGCCACCGCATTCGACAGATTGAGGCTGCGCACGCCCGGCCGCATCGGGATCCTGAGCCTTGCGACGGGCGCGAATTGCGAGCGGATGTCGTCGGGCAGCCCTGAGGACTCGCGCCCGAACACGAGCACGTCGCCGGCGGCAAAGCGCGCGTCGTACAGCGAAGTCGGACCGTCGGTCGTGAACGCGTACCAGCAGCGCGCGCCTTCGCGGTCGAGCACATTGCGGCAGGCGGCGAAATCGCGGTGCACGCGGACGCTCGCGTATTCGTGGTAGTCGAGCCCGGCACGCTTCAGTTCGCGATCGTCCATCCGGAAGCCGAGCGGCTCGACGAGGTGCAGGGCCGTCGCGGTGTTGGCGGTGAGGCGGATCACGTTGCCGGTGTTGGGCGGAATCTCGGGGTGCACGAGGACGACGGCGAAACCGGGTGCGCAACGGGCAGTGGTCATGGCGGTCCCGCGTCTGCGTCAGGGCGGCAACGTACGCGCGACGACCCAGCATTCGACCTGTTCGGCGCCGGCGGACAGCAATGTGCGCGAAGCCTCGGCCAGCGTGGCGCCGGTCGTCATGACGTCGTCGACGAGGGCGATGCGTGCGCCGCGCACCGGCGAGCGCACGGCGAAGGCGCCGCGCACATTCCGGTGACGTTCCGTCCACGGCAGCGCCGTCTGCGGCAGCCCGGTGGTGATCCGCGCCAACGGCGCCGCGAGCGGCAACCCCGTGTCGCGGGCGACGCGCGCCGCGATCTCGCGCGCCTGGTTGAAGCCCCGCTCGCGCTGGCGTGCCGCTGCCAGCGGAAGGGCCACAATGCGCTCCGGCCGGTCGCGACCCATCCGGCTCGCGAACGTGGCGCACACAACGGCCGCGAGTGCGGCGCCAGCCCACTGCGCGAGCGCAATGCGCCCGCCGTACTTGATGCGCTGGAGCAGTCGATCGACCGGAAACGCATAGGCGAATGCGGCAAGGGTGCCGGCGTACGGCGGCGGGTGCGCAAGACACGCGCCGCATGCGCCGTCCCTTGTCGAAGGGAGGGCGCAGACCGGACACGCCGCGCCCACCCGGGGCAGGGCCTCCGCACAGGCGTCGCACAACAGGGCGCCGGCCGTGCGTCCGACGCAGAGCTCGCAGCGCTGCGGGAGCAGCAGACGCAGGACAGCTGCAGCGCGCGCGCGGCCGCCGACGGCGGTGCAGTCAAATGAATCTGCGTTCGCATTTGACAAGAACCGGACCTCCCTCGACACTCGACGTTGATTGTAAGCGCCGCGGACGTGTGCTTGGCACGATCCACGCGTCACGGCCGCGCCGCTCCCGATTTTGCCGTGAAGGTAACCCGAAGGTCGCCGCAATGACATCCGTCGAACGCATGATCGCCACACGCTCGGCCCGGCGGCGCAAGCCGAGGCCTGCTTCGTCGCGCTGGACCGTGGAGCGCATCGTCGAATTATTCGCGCTTCCGTTTCCCGAGCTGCTGTTTCGCGCGCAGGAAGTGCACCGTGCGCATCATGCGGCGAACACGGTGCAGCTCTCGACGCTGATCTCGATCAAGACCGGCGGCTGCCCCGAGGACTGCGGCTACTGTCCGCAGGCCAAGCGCCACCACACGGGCGTCGCGGAGCAGGCCCTGGTCGACCTCGAGGCTGTCCTTGCCGCTGCCCGCGCGGCGCGTGACCAGGGCGCCACGCGCTTCTGCATGGGCGCGGCATGGCGCGGACCGAAGGCGCGCGATCTTGCGCCGGTGCTGGCGATGGTGCGCGAAGTGAAGGGCCTTGGGCTCGAGACCTGCTGCACGCTCGGGATGCTGAAGGACGGCCAGGCCGACGAGCTCAAGTCCGCCGGGCTCGACTATTACAACCACAATCTCGACACCTCGGCCGAGTTCTACGGCGAAGTGATCACGACGCGCGATTACCAGGACCGGCTCGACACGCTCGACCGCGTCCGCGCGGCCGGCATCGGCGTCTGCTGCGGCGGGATCGTCGGGATGGGCGAATCCGCGGCGCAACGCGCGGGGCTCATCGCGCAGCTCGCGAACATGGACCCCTATCCGGAGTCCGTGCCGATCAACCAGCTGGTGCAGGTCGAAGGCACGCCGCTCCATGACCGGCTCGGCGGGGCCGCCGCGCTCGACCCTTTCGATTTCGTGCGCACGATCGCCGTCGCGCGGATCACGATGCCGAAGGCCATGGTGCGGCTGTCCGCGGGCCGGCGCGAGCTGGGGGACGCCGTCCAGGCGCTGTGCTTCCTCGCCGGCGCGAACTCGATCTTCTACGGCGACAAGCTGCTGACGACCGGCAACCCCGACGTCGCGGCCGACCGCGCGCTGCTGGCGAAGCTGGGGCTCACCTCCGCCGCGTGACGTCAGCCTTGATCGCCGACCTCGAGCGCGGCCTCGCGGCGCGGGAGGCTGCGGGACTGCAGCGGATCCGGCGCACGCTGGCCTCGGCGCAGGGCCCGCGCGTCGTCGTCGACGGCCGCGAGTTCGTTTCCTTTGCGAGCAACGACTACCTCGGTCTCGCCAAGCACCCGGACGTCGTCGCTGCCGCGCGCGCGGGCGCGGCGCGCTGGGGTGTCGGCGCGGGGGCGTCGCACCTCATCTGCGGCCACTTCGCACCGCACGCGGCGCTCGAAGCCGAACTCGCCGCCTTCGTCCGTCCTTGCGCGGGGGCGCGCGCGCTGACGTTCTCCTCCGGGTATCTCGCCAATCTCGCGATCCTCACCGCCCTGGCCGGGCGCGGCGACGCGGTCTTCGCGGACCGGCTGAATCACGCGTGCCTCAACGACGGCGCGCTCCTCTCCCGTGCGGAGTTCGTCCGTTATCCGCATGCCGATGCGGCGGCGCTGCGGCGTCGCCTCGCGGCGTCGACGGCCAAGCGCAAGCTGATCGCCACTGACGCCGTGTTCAGCATGGACGGCGACCTGGCGCCGCTGCCGTCGCTGTGCGCGCTGGCGGAGGAGTTCGACGCGTGGCTCGTCGTCGACGACGCGCACGGGTTCGGCGTGCTGGGCACCGGCGAGAACGGGGGCCGCGGCACGCTCGCGCACTTTGGGCTCGCCTCCGAGCGGATCGTGTACATGGGCACGCTCGGCAAGGCGGCCGGGGTCGCGGGCGCGTTCGTCGCGGCGCACCCCGCGGTGATCGAGACACTGGTCCAGACCGCGCGGTCCTATGTCTTCACGACGGCGGGACCACCGCTCCTCGCCGAGGCGCTGCGCGCCAGCCTCCGGATCCTGCGCGATGACACCGCGCGCCGGGCGCATCTGTTCGAGCTGATCGCCTGCTTCCGCTCGCGCCTGTCCGCCGGACCGTGGGCGCTGCCGGATTCGCCGACGCCGATCCAGCCGCTCGTGGTCGGCGCCAGCGCGGCGGCAGTCGAGTTTGCCGACGAGCTTTGGCGCCGCGGCTTCTGGGTGCCGGCGATCCGGCCGCCGACCGTGCCGAAGGGAGCGGCACGGCTTCGGGTCACGCTCTGCGCGGCGCACACACGGGACGACGTCGACGCGCTCGCCGACGCGCTGGCCGAGCTCGCCCCCGCGTTCGGTGCAATTCGCGCAGGATGACCGGAGCGCTGCACGTGGACACGACGGGGCATGGTCCGCCGCTCGTGCTGCTCCACGGCTGGGCGATGCACTCGGCGATGTGGGGGCCGCTGCTGCCCAGGCTCGCGCAGCGGTTTCGCGTGCACGCCGTCGATCTGCCAGGGCACGGCCACAGCGCGCAACTGCACGCGTTCACGCTGGATGGCGTCGTCGCGGCACTTGCTTCCGTCTTTGCCGCCGACCCGCGCCCGCTTACCGTGCTCGGCTGGTCGCTGGGTGGCCTCGTCGCCCTGCGCTGGGCGCGACGGGAGCCGGCGCGGGTCGGCCGCCTCGTGCTCGTCGCGACGTCGCCCCGCTTCGTTGCCGGCGACGATTGGCCGCACGCGATGTCGGACGCGACGCTGGCGCGGTTCGGCGACGAATTGCACGTCGCCTGGAAGCTCACGATCCAGCGCTTCCTCGCGCTGCAGCTGCAGGGGAGCGAGCACGGGCGCGCCACGCTGGCAGCGCTGAAGGACCGGATCTTCGCGCGTGGCGAGCCATCACCGAAGGCGCTCTTCGCTGCGCTCGCGCTGATCCGGGACGCGGACTTGCGTGGTGAAGTCGGCGCCATCACGCAGCCGGCGCTGGTCGTTTCCGGCGCCCGCGACACGCTCGCGCTGCCCGGGGCCGGCCGGTGGCTTGCCGACCACCTGCCAAACGCGCGCTACATGCTGGTTCCCGGCGCCGCGCACGTGCCGTTTCTTTCCCACGCCGACGCCTTCGGCGCGGGGCTCGACCCGTTTCTCGATGGCTGCTGAACTCCCTCCGGACGAGGATCCCGGCGCCATGGACGCCCGTGCGGTGCGTCGTCAATTCGCGCGGGCCGCCGCGACCTACGATGCTGCGGCGGTCCTGCAGCGGGAAGTAGGACGACGGATGGCCGAGCGGCTCGACGTGGTAACGCTCGCGCCTGTCGCCATCCTCGACGCCGGCTGCGGCACCGGCGACGCGCAGGCCGGGCTCGCGCTGCGCTATCCGGCCGCGCGCCGGGTCGCGCTGGATATCGCGCTGCCAATGCTCGGCATGGCGCAAGCCAAAGCCGGGCAACGGCGGTCCGCGCTCGCGCGTATCCTTTCGACGTTCACGGGCGACCCCGGCGGCAGCGAAGCGGATTTCGTCTGCGGCGACGTTGCCGCGCTGCCGTTTGCCGGAGGATCGTTCGACCTCGCCTGGAGCAACCTGATGCTGCAGTGGACCGGCGACCTGCCGATGGCGCTCAAGGAGCTTGGCCGCGTGCTGCGTCCCGACGGCCTGGTCACGTTCTCGACGTTCGGCCCTGACACGCTGCGGGAATTGCGCGCGGCCTTCGGCGGCATCGACCGCCACGTGCATGTCAGCCGGTTCATCGACATGCACGACATCGGCGACATGCTGGTCGGGGCGGGTTTCGGCGACCCGGTGATGGACATGGAGCTCTTCACGCTGACCTACGCCGATGCGCCGGCGATGCTGCACGACCTGAAGGCGATCGGTGCCACCAACGCGACGCGGGCGCGGCCGCGGACGCTGATGGGCCGGACCCGCTGGGAGCGGGCGCTGGCCGCGCTCGACGCGACGCGGCGGGACGGACGGATTCCGGCGACGTTCGAGGTGATCTACGGCCACGCGTGGAAAGCGACCCCGAAGCGGACCCCGGACGGGGATGCGATTGTGGCGTTCCTGCGGCCCGCGCGCGGATGAGCGCACCGGTGCGCGCCGGCAGGAACGGCGGGCGCCCGCTGTCATGACCCGCGGTCTGTTCATCACCGGCACGGACACCGGCGTCGGCAAGACGGTGGTCGGCGTGGCGGTACTGCGCGCCCTCGTTGCCACCGGTTGGTCGGCGATTGGCATGAAGCCTGTGGCCGCGGGCCGCGCCGAAGGCGAAGCCCTGAATGCGGACGTTGCGGCGTTGATCGCCGCGGCGAACGTCGCCGCGCCGCTCGCCGACGTCAACCCGTACTCCTTCGCGCGGCCGATCGCCCCGCATCTGGCCGCCCGCGAGGAGGGCGCCACGATTGATCTCGATCGCATAGGCGTGGCTTACGCGCGGCTCGCGCGGCGGGCCGACGCGGTCATTGTCGAAGGGGCGGGCGGTGTGCGGGTCCCGCTGGGGCCCGGCACCGAGATGCTCGACCTTCCGGCGCGGCTGGGACTGCCCGTCATGCTCGTCGTCGGCATTCGGCTCGGCTGTCTCAACCACGCGCTGCTGTCGGCGCAGGCGCTCGGCGCGCGCGGTGTTCGCATCGCCGGCTGGGTGGCGAACCGGATCGATCCGGGGATGCGCGAAGGCGACGCGAACGTCGCTGCGCTGATCGAACGGCTGCCGGCGCCGCTCGTCGCCGACATCGGCTGGTCCGCTGACGGGCCCCCGCCCGTGCCGTTCGAGCCCGCAGCGCTGTCGCTGCTGGGATTCGCGCCGTGATCCGCGGTCGCCGCCACCGCCGCCACCGCCTTTGGTCACCTGCTCGATCCGTGCTAAGATTCGCGGCCTTTTTGCCCTGAGTCGGACCCGCTTGCCCGCCGGGATAGCGGACGGACCGGCGCCATGGGGCGACGGAAGTTTTTCCAGACGAACGCAAGCCGCAATCGAGGGAAGCATGGTGCGTAACGAATGCGAATGCAACGGCGGAATCCGGCTCGTGTTGGCGGGTGCCGCGCTGGGTGCCGCGGCGCCCGGCACGGCATGGGCCGCCCGGGAATGGAACCTGCAGACGCCCGTGACGCCGATCGCGCGCCAGATGTACGACCTGCACACGTTCATCTTCTGGATCTGCGTCGTCATCTTCGTTGCCGTGTTCGGCGTGATGTTCTACTCGATCTTCAGGCATCGGAAGTCGGTCGGCCACAAGGCGCACCAGTTCCACGAGAACACGACGGTCGAGATCGTCTGGACCGTGATCCCGTTCCTGATCCTCCTCTTCATGGCCTTCCCGGCGACGAAGACCATCCTGGCGATGAAGGACACGACGGCGCCGGACATGACCGTCAAGATCACCGGCTACCAGTGGAAGTGGAACTACGACTACCTGCAGGAGGGCTTCGGCTTCTATTCGAGCCTCGCCACACCGCTCGAGCAGATCGAGAATCGCGCGCCCAAGGGCGAGCACTACCTGCTCGAGGTGGACCACCCGATGGTGGTCCCGGTCGACACCAAGGTGCGCGTCCTGATCACCGCGGGCGACGTGCTCCATGCCTGGTGGGTCCCGGCGTTCGGCGTCAAGCAGGATGCGATTCCCGGGTTCGTCCGGGATTCCTGGTTCAAGGCCGAGAAGACCGGCATCTACCGCGGGCAGTGCGCCGAGCTGTGCGGCAAGGAGCACGGCTTCATGCCGATCGTCGTCGAGGTGAAGTCGAAGGACGACTACGCGAAATGGGTCGCCGAGCAGAAGAAGAAGGTGGTCGCGGCGGCGGACGACCCGAACAAGGTGTGGGACGTCAAGGCGACCATCAAGGCACACGACGAGTACAAAGGT
>CAYGYQ010000059.1:0-1001 GCA_964354035.1 uncultured Bordetella sp. | reverse complement strand
GTCGTGGCGGGCGAGAAGGTCTTCGCGGGCAACTGCGCCGCCTGCCACCAGGCCAACGGCAGGGGGGTGCCCGGCGCCTTTCCCGCGCTCGACGGCTCCAAGCTCGTCGCGGGCGCGAAGGCGGACCAGATCGCGCTGGTGCTGAACGGCAAGCCGGGCACGGCGATGACCCCGTGGAAGCAGCTTTCCGATGCCGACTTGGCCGCCGTGATCACCTACACCCGCAACAGCTGGAGCAACAAGACCGGCGACACCGTGCAGCCCGCGGAAATCAAGGTCGCCCGCCAGTAGGGCACGTTCGAATCGTTCTGGAGAACCCGAGATGAGCAGCATCGCCCACGACCACGCTCCCGGCTACGGGCACGACGACCACGCGCATCACCCGAGCGGCATCACCCGCTGGCTGACGACGACCAACCACAAGGACATCGGCACGATGTACCTGTGGTTCTCGTTCACGATGTTCATGATCGGCGGCACGATGGCGATGATCATCCGCGCCGAGCTGTTCCAGCCGGGGCTGCAGGTCGTCCAGCCCGAGTTCTTCAACTCGATGACGACGCTGCACGGGCTCATCATGGTGTTCGGCGCGATCATGCCGGCCGCCGTCGGCTTCGCCAACTGGCAGATCCCGCTGATGATCGGCGCGCCGGACATGGCGTTCGCGCGGATGAACAACTGGAGCTTCTGGCTGCTGCCGCCCGCCGCCATCCTGCTCGTCACGTCGCTGTTCGTCCCGGGCGGGGCCGCTGCGGCGGGCTGGACGCTCTACCCGCCGCTGACGATCCAGGCCGGGATGGGCATGGACCTCACGATCTTCGCCGTCCACATCCTGGGGGCATCGTCGATCATGGGCTCGATCAACATCATCACGACGATCCTGAACCTGCGCGCGCCGGGCATGACGCTGATGAAGATGCCGCTGTTCTGCTGGACCTGGCTGATCACCGCCTACCTGCTGATCGCCGTGATGCCGGTGCTCGCGGGCGCCATCACGATGA
>CAYGYQ010000058.1:0-15918 GCA_964354035.1 uncultured Bordetella sp. | reverse complement strand
CGCGCAGCGCCTGGGCGCTGCCCTTGCCGACGTCGCCGTAGCCGGCGACCAGCGCCACCTTGCCGGCGACCATCACGTCGGTCGCGCGCTTGATGCCGTCGACCAGCGACTCGCGGCAGCCGTAGAGATTGTCGAACTTCGACTTGGTCACCGAGTCGTTGACGTTGATCGCCGGAAAGCCGAGGCGGCCGTCCGCATGCATCTGGTAGAGGCGCTTGACGCCGGTGGTCGTCTCCTCGGTCACGCCTTTGATGGCCGCCTTCAGCGGCGAGTAGAACTGCGGATTCTGCGCGAGCTTCGCCTTGATCGCGGCGTACAGCGCGGTCTCCTCCTCGCTCGTCGGATGGGCGATGCAGGCCGGATCGGTCTCGGCCTTCGCCCCGAGATGCACGAGCAGCGTCGCGTCGCCGCCGTCGTCGAGGATCATGTTCGGCGCGCCGCCTTTGCCGGCGGCCGCGGGCCACTCGAAGATCCGGTGCGTGTAGTCCCAGTACTCGGCGAGCGACTCGCCCTTGTACGCGAACACCGGTGTGCCGCGCGCGGCGATCGCGGCCGCCGCGTGATCCTGCGTCGAGTAGATGTTGCACGACGCCCAGCGCACCTCGGCGCCCAGCGCCTGCAGCGTTTCGATCAGCACGGCGGTCTGGATCGTCATGTGCAGGCTGCCGGCGATGCGCGCCCCGGAGAGCGGCTGTTGCGGCGCGAATTCGTCCCGGATTGCCATCAGACCGGGCATCTCCGTCTCGGCGATCGCGATCTCCTTGCGGCCCCAGTCGGCGAGCGCAAGGTCCGCGACCTTGAAATCCGCAAAACTCTTGGTTTCGGTTGCTGCGTTCATCGGTCACTCCATCGTTGGCGACCGCGCGGCAGGGAGAGGCGCGAAACGCACTCGTCACCCCGTGCGCGGGCACGGTTCAACGAGCGCGGTTGCAAAGGGCAGGTACCCCGAGCCTGGCAGGAGGCGGGCCTCGCCGCGCCCTCCTGTTGCAACGCTCCTCGGGGAGAGGGCGGAATTCTAACCCGGGAGATCGCCGGCCGTCGACTCCTCGCGCAACAGCGCGTTGACGAGGGTCGATTCGCGCTTGTAGAAGCCTTCCGTGTGGAAGGTTTCCGGCATCCGGTACAGCTCGTAGTCGAGGTGATGGCAGAGTTCGTGAATCAGCGTGCGCAGGAACGTCTTGAACGCTACAACGTCGCGGCGCGCCGCGGTGCGCATCCAGACCGTGATGCGTGCGGGCTTTCCCGCCTCGTCGGGCTCGTACAGGCCGTGCAGCTCGCCGCTGCCGTTGGCCGGGCGCCGGGCGAGGACCCGACCGCGGATCGGTGGAACGCGATATCCCGCCACCAGCACGTCGAGGAGATCCTGGCTTGCCGCCTGCACCGCGGCGCGTTCGTCCCGGGCGAGACTGGCGCGAAGGCGCGCGACCCGCGCCCCGGCAACCACCCCTTGCGGGAGGTCGAGGGTTTCGATCGCGTCGCTCTGCCGATAGATCCGCTGGCGCGCAGCGGAAAGCCTGGTGTAGTAGGCAAAGGGCATGGCCGGTTGGCGTCGAGGGGGCCTGATTCGGTTCCCGCCGCGACCAGGTCACGAACGGACGAGCCAGCACGCCGTCGGAACGGGCTGGAAATCCCGGGCGCCGCACCCCATATTGTGATCTGATCCATCGATCTGCGGAGGAATGCGATGAACAAGGCCGAACAGCGTGCGATCCTGACCCTCTGCCTGATGGCTGCTTTCGCCGACGGCGGAAATTCCGGGGGTGAGCGCGCGGAGATCAAACGGATCGCCGACATGCTGGGTGCGGACGGTGCGCTCGATGCCTCCTCGATCTACCAGGAAGTGCTGCTCCGCAAGCCGGACCTGGCGGCCGTCGCCGCGGTGTTGACGCAACGCGACCAGCGGCAGTTCGCCTACGAAATGGCCGTGTGCGTCTGCGACGCCGACGGCGCCACGTCGCCTGCCGAACGCGAGTTCCTGGGGCGCCTCGCGCAGGCGCTCGGTCTCGATGCGAGCGCCGCGCAGGCTTTCACGCGGCAGGCGGACGCCGTGACCGGTGCGCCGCTCGAAGGTTCCGCGCTGGACGGCGCGATCGTCGGGGCGGTGCCGGCCAACGCCGCCGAGCTCGACAAGATGATCCTGAACTACTCGATCCTCAACGGGGCGCTGGAGCTACTGCCACAGTCGCTGG
The DNA here is from genome assembly GCA_964354035.1 of uncultured Bordetella sp. Classification (GTDB taxonomy): domain Bacteria; phylum Pseudomonadota; class Gammaproteobacteria; order Burkholderiales; family Casimicrobiaceae; genus CAIWHR01. Next base: position 13,729 of record CAYGYQ010000058.1, on the reverse strand, counting down.
CGTCGATGGCGATCATCCCGCTGCAGATGAAGATGGTCTACCGGGTCGGCAAGGCACACGGTTTCGAGCTCGATCGCGGCCATATCAAGGATCTGCTCGCGACGATGGGCGTGGGCCTCACGTCGCAGTACGTCGAACAGATCGGCCGCAGGCTGCTTGGCGGATTGTTCGGCAAGATCGGCGGCGGGCTGCTCGGCGGCATCGGCAGCACGACGACCGGCGCCGCCTTCTCGTTCGCGTCCACTTACGCGCTGGGCCAAGTCGCGAAGCGCTACTACGCCGGCGGCCGGACGATCGACGCCGCGGGACTGCAGCAGGCGTTCGCGTCGATGCTGGGCGAGGCCAAGCAACTGCAGGGCAGGTACACGGGCCAGATCGCCGAGCAGGCGCGCACGCTCGATGTGAACAAGCTGCTGTCGGTCGTGCGCGCGCCCTAGGTTGCCGCCGGTGGCGGCCGAATGGTCAGGGGCGTCGCCTCCAGCCACAGGCTTTCCCCGTTCGTCGGCTTGTGGTGGAGCATCGTGCTTCGCGGCAGGCCCCTGACCTCCCGCGTGATGGCGTCCATCACCCAGCCATGGGTGATCGCGAGGACGCGCCCGCCCGGTCTCTGCCGTGCGATGTCCCGCACGCCGTCGAGCACGCGGGTCGCGCACTCGTCCATCGACTCGCCCTGCTCGAATCGGGTGTCGGGATTGCGCTTGACGATGTGCTCCAGCAGCGCCGGATTGAGCTCCGCCAGCTCGGCTTTCGGGATGCCCTGGATGGCGCCGAAATTCCGCTCCTTGAGGCCGTCATGGCACACCGGCGGCGGCAGTCGCAGCAGCACAGCGATGATTTCCGCGGTTTCGCAGGCCCTGCGCAACGGACTCGTGTAGACGTCGGCGAAACCTGAATCCGCGAACGTTCGCGCCAGCTCGCGCGCCTGCATTCGCCCACGTTCGTTGATCGGCACATCGAGCCAGCCCTGCAGAACGCCCGCGGTGTTCCAATCGGTCTCGCCGTGCCGAACGACGCAGATCAGGGTTGGACTGCTCATGGGTCATGCCTCACGACAACCGCAAACGCGAAGGGCCGCGTCGCGGCCCTTCGGATTGTGCAGCGCGCGTGGCGCCGTAAAGAAGGGGTTCAGGCCTTCTTGATTTTCTCGAGCATCTTGAAAACACCCTTCGTCGAGCCGACGAAAAGACGCTTGTAGGCCTTGCCCAGGCAACGACGCTCGAGGGTATTGCGGCGGGTTCGGGTTCGTTCGGCCATGGGATTCTCCTTCTGCCAATGTGGGTTCGCGCATCCGTGTGGCGGTCGCCCGGCCAACGGAGGAAAGTCCAATATTCTACCCCGCTTTGGCAACGTCCGGAACGAAATCCGATGCCGCGACCGCCGCCCCCTCTCGCTGGCCGCCCCGGGAACCGCTTGCGGCGCCGCGGTGCTCAGGGCATGGTCAGGGGCGTCAGCGCTGCCCGGCGCGCAGCTCGCCGAAGATTCCCGCGGTTTCCTTCGTCAGCGCGCGCCAGTAGGGCGGCGGGCCCGCCACCTTCCCGCCCAGGGCCGCTGCAGCGCGCCACGGCCAGCGCGGGTCGCGCAGGAAGGCGCGGGCGAGCGCGACCATGTCGGCATCGCCCGCCGCGATGATGGCGTCGGCATGCTCGGGCTCGGTGATGAGGCCCACGGCCATCGTCACGATTCCGCTCGCGCGCCGGATCTCCCGCGCAAAGGGCACATGGATGCCCGGGACCGGCGCCGGTATTCGCTGTGCCGGCGAAACCCCGCCGCTCGACACGTCCAGCCAGTCGCAGCCGCGCGCCTTGAGCCGGCGCGCGAGTTCGACGGCATCTTCCGGAGCCCAGCCGCCTTCGACCCAGTCGGTCGCCGACACGCGCACGCCCAGCGGCCGATCGGCCGGCCAGACGGCGCGCACCGCATCGAAGACTTCCAGCGGAAATCGGACGCGATTGTCGAACGGGCCGCCGTAGGCATCATCGCGACGGTTCGCGAGCGGCGACAGGAACTGGTGCAGCAGATAGCCGTGCGCCATGTGCAGCTCGATGGCGTCGATCCCGCAACGCTCGGCGCGCCTTGCCGACGCCACGAAGGCGGCGCGGAGCGCCGCGAGTCCGGCGGCATCGAGCGCCGTCGGGGCGCTCTCGCCCTCGGCATGCGGAACGGCCGATGGCGCCACCGGCGTCCAGCCCCCGCGCTCGGGGGAGACGAGCAGGCCGCCCTCCCAGGGTCGCGCCGACGAGCCCTTGCGGCCAGCATGCGCGAGCTGGATCGCGACGGGCATCGGCGGCGCCTGCCGGCGCGCGCGGGCGAGCGTGGTGGCGAGCGCGGACTCGGTGGCGTCATCGTAGAGCCCGACGCAGCCGGGGGTGATCCGCCCTTCCGCGCTGACCGCGGTCGCTTCGATCGTGAACATGCCCGCGCCGGACAGCAGCATCTGCCCCCAGTGGATCAGGTGCCAATCGGTCGCGCAGCCCGCATCGGCCGAGTACTGGCACATCGGCGAGACGACGATGCGATTGGGCAGCGTGGCGCCGCGCAGGGTTATGGGATCGAACAAATGCATGCGTGTGCTCCCGATAGCAGGCGACCCGGGCGCCGCGCGCGTCCGGCAGATGGAACGATCAGATTCCCGCCGCCGCCTTCAGCGTTTCGGCCTTGTCGGTCGCTTCCCAGGTGAACTCGGGTTCGTCGCGGCCGAAATGCCCGTACGCTGCGGTCTTCGAGTAGATCGGACGCAGGAGGTCGAGCATCCGGATGATGCCCTTCGGCCGCAGATCGAAGTGGGCATTGACGAGGCCGGCGATCTTTTCGTCGGAAATCCGGCCGGTACCCTCGGTGTAGACGGTCACGTTGATCGGGTGCGCGACACCGATCGCGTACGAAAGCTGGACCTGGCACTGCGTCGCGATGCCGGCCGCGACGATGTTCTTCGCGACGTAACGCGCGGCGTAGGCCGCCGAGCGGTCCACCTTCGACGGATCCTTGCCCGAGAACGCGCCGCCGCCATGCGGGGCCGCGCCCCCGTAGGTGTCGACGATGATCTTCCGTCCCGTGAGGCCCGCGTCGCCGTGCGGCCCGCCGATTTCGAACCGGCCCGTGGGATTCACGAGATACTTGGTGCCCACCAGCATGGCCGCCGGCAGCACCGGCTTGATGATCTCGTCGATCACCGCCTCCGCCAGCGCCGCCTGCCTCTCGTTCATGCTCGGATGGTGTTGCGTCGAGAGCACGACGGTGTCGATCGCGACCGGCTTGCCGTCGACATAGCGCACCGTGACCTGGGACTTGGCGTCCGGCCGCAGCCACGGCAGGCGGCCGTCCTTCCGCACTTCGCTCTGCCGCTGCACGAGCCGGTGCGCGTAGTAGATCGGGAACGGCATCAGCGAGGGCGTCTCGTCGCAGGCATAGCCGAACATCATCCCCTGGTCGCCGGCGCCCTGGTTCAGGTATTCGTCGGACGCATGGTCGATGCCGCGGGCGATGTCGGGGGACTGCCGCCCGTAGCACACCATCACCGCGCAGCCGTCCGCGTCGAACCGCAACTCGGGGTCGTTGTAGCCGATCCGACGGACCATGGCGCGCGCGATTTGTGCGTAATCGTGCTTGACGGCCGTGGTGATTTCACCGGTGAGCACGACCAGACCGGTCGACACCAGCGTTTCCGCGGCCACCCGCCCGGTCGGATCCTGCTCTAGAATCGCATCCAGCACCGCATCGGAAATCTGATCGGCGACCTTGTCCGGGTGGCCCTCCGACACCGATTCCGACGTGAACAGAAAGTCACTCATTGCCGCTCCTTGCCGCCATCCGCGCGCGCCGCCGTTGGCCGCGCGCAAAAGCTCGAATTCTAGCAGAACCCGTCGCCCGCTCCGCTGTTGCGGCAACGCTTCCGACCGAAAGGGAGCGCGTCGTGGCGCACAGCGCGAAGGTCACGATCGATGACCGGCCGCATTGACGCGCCGACGGCCGCCGCCATCGCCGGCGCCATCGACCACCTGCGCGCCGGAAGGCTCGTCGGGTTCCCGACGGAAACGGTCTACGGCCTTGGCGCCGATGCCGGCAATCCGGACGCGGTACGCAGGATATTTGCCGCCAAGGGCCGTCCCGCCGACCATCCGGTGATCGTGCACTTGTACGACACCGGGGAACTCGGGCGGTGGGCACGCTCGGTGCCCGAAGGCGCGCGGAGGCTTGCGGCGGCTTTCTGGCCGGGACCATTGACGCTGATCCTGCCGCGCGCGCCCAACGTTGCGGATGTCGTCACCGGCGGCCAGGACAGCGTCGGCTTGCGCGTTCCTGCTCATCCGGTGGCGCAGGCGTTGCTTCGCGCCTTCGGCGGCGGCATCGCTGCCCCCTCGGCCAATCGCTTCGGCCGCATCTCGCCGACGACCGCGCAGCATGTGGCCGACGATCTTGGCGATGCGGTAGCGCAGATTCTCGACGGTGGCGCCTGCGCCGTCGGGATCGAGTCCACGATCGTTGCCTTCGTGGGCGATGTTCCCGTGCTGCTCCGCCCGGGCGGGATCGACGCCCACGACCTGCAGCGCGTGCTGGGACGAGCACCGGAGGTCGCGGGTGACGCCGCTCCGCGTGCATCGGGAACGCTCGTCTCCCATTACGCGCCCAGGACCCCGGCCGATCTGGTTGGCGCCAGCGCGCTGCGGGCGGAGATTCTGCAGCTGGGCGCGCGCGACGAATCCATCGCGGTGCTCGCGCGCACGGTCGCGCGGCCGTCGGATTTCGCTGGAGTCTGGCTGCGGGCGCCCGCGGACGCGGCAGCGTTCGCGCACGATCTGTACGCGAACCTGCGCACGCTCGACGCCGCCAACGCCGATGTCATCCTGATCGAACGGGTGCCGGACGACGATGGCTGGCTCGCGGTACGCGACCGCCTGGAACGGGCGACGCGCGGCATGGATGATGACCGCGACTAAGCCCTCGCGTGAAATGGCGGCACGGGCGGCGTTCCGATGGCGCGACAGGGGCGCCGGGCTGCTACGATGATGCGCTGCGGTGATCAAGCAAACACCTTCGCCATGCCTGCCTCGCGTCCGCCCATCATCGTCGTCGCCCCCGATTCCTTCAAGGGCTCGCTCGACGCCGGCGCGATCTGCACCGCGGTCGCGCGCGGACTGCGGCGCGTATGGGCCGACGCCGAGGTCCGCGCCTGCCCGATGGCCGATGGCGGCGAGGGAACGCTGGACGCGGTGCTGTCGCGCGGCGGCGAACGGCGGATGCAAAGCGTCACCGGCGCCGGCGGAAAACAACGTGCCGTCGCCTACGGGATCGTCGCCGCGCCCGAAGGCACGACCGCGATCATCGAGGCTGCCGAGATCGTGGGCATCACCGACCCCGACGGCATGGCGGTCGCCGTTTGCGCGCGCTCGACCGGCGGCGTCGGCGAGCTCATCGTCGCGCTGCTCGATGCCGGCGTGCGGCGCTTCATGATCGGGCTCGGCGGAAGCAGCACCAATGACGGCGGCGCCGGCCTGCTCGCGGCGCTCGGATTGCGGCTGGTGGCCGGCAACGGCGACGCTGTTGCGCCGACGCCGGCGGGATTGGCGAACCTCGCGTCGGTCGACGCCGGCGGGCTCGACCCGCGGCTTGGCGGGTGCGCGATCACAATCATGTCGGACGTCAACAACCCGCTTTGCGGCGAGCGCGGCGCGACGGCGATCTTCGGGCCGCAGAAGGGCGTTCGCGCCGGCGAGGTCGCCGCCATTGATGCGACCCTCGCGCGCTTCGCCGCGCTCGCCGAGCGCGCCGTGGGCGCGAGCGCGGCCGGCCGCCCCGGGGCAGGCGCGGCCGGTGGGCTCGGTTTCGCACTGCAGCTCGTCGGAGGGTCGTTTCGCTCCGGCGCCGAGGTGGTCGCCGACCTCATCGGCCTCGACGCTGCACTCGCGGGCGCGGATTGGGCGTTCACCGGCGAAGGCCGCACCGATGCGCAGACGTTGCTGCGCAAGGCGCCCTTGGTCGTCGCCGAGCGCGCGCGTGCGGCAGGGGTGCCGATCACGCTGCTGTCGGGCGCGATCGACGACGCCGCGTTGCCGGAGCTCGGGCGCGTCTTCGACGGTTGCTTCGCGCTGCCCGCCGGGCCGATGGCGCTCGCCGACTGCATCGCGCATGCCGACGTGCTGCTCGCCGACCGCGCCGGTGAGATTGCGCGCGTGTGGGCAGCAGCGGTCAGTCCGGCGACCAGCGGGAAGGATTCCCGCGCCGGCACGGGACGCCGCAATTGACTTCGGTCAATACGCGCGGCGGTCGTGCCCGGAGAATGTGGGGTCAGACGCAAGCTTGCGAACCAATGGCGCCAGGATGGGAGCAGGCAGGCGTGTCGGCGGTTCGCTTTTCCGGCGCGCAACGCGTGGTCCACGGGAGCGGCCGATGACCGAGGGGAACGGGGACGCATTGCTGACGACGCTGCGCGAATTGCGCGCGCGGGCAATGTTGGGAGGCGGAGCCAGACGCATAGACCAGCAGCACGCGCGCGGCAAGTTGACGGCCCGTGAACGGCTTGCGCTGCTCGTCGACGAGGGATCGTTCCAGGAGTTCGGCGCGCTCGCGACGCACAACGTCGTCGAATTCGGCCTGGACCAGCAGCGTTTCCCGGGCGACGGCATCGTCACCGGCTTTGGCAAGATCAACGGCCGGCGCGTCGCGGTGTTCGCGCAGGACTTCACCGTTCTCGGCGGCTCGTTCTCCGAAGTGCAGTCGCAGAAGATCTGTTGCATCCAGGATCTTGCCCTTGAGAGCGGCATTCCGCTCGTCGGGCTGAACGATTCGGGCGGCGCGCGCATTCAGGAGGGTGTGCGCAGCCTCGCCGCCTACGGCGAGGTCTTCATGCGTAACGTAATGGCATCCGGCGTCATCCCCCAGATATCGGTCATCCTCGGACCCTGTGCGGGTGGCGCGGTCTATTCGCCGGCGCTGACCGACTTCGTGATCATGGCGGGCGGCAGTTACATGTTCCTGACGGGGCCCGACGTCATCAAAGCGGTTACCGGTGAGGACGTGACGGCGCAAACGCTCGGTGGAGCGGAGGTGCACACGAGCCGCAGCGGAGTGGCCCACCTGGACACCGCCGACGAGAGTAGCGCCATCGAAATGGCCAAGCGACTCCTCGGCTATCTGCCGCAGAACAACAATGAGGATCCTCCGCAGATCCAGCCTTACGACCCGCGGGACCGCATGGACGAGTCGCTCAACACGCTCATCCCGCGACGGGAAGACGAGCCGTACGACATGCGCGATGTAATCGGGTCCGTGTTCGACCGCGAGAGCTTTCTGGAAATCCACCCGAACTTCGCGCCCAATGCCGTCGTCGGATTCGCGCGCCTGGATGGCTACTCCGTAGGCGTGGTGGCAAATCAGCCCGCCTACATGTCCGGCGCGCTCAATATCGACGCGAGCGACAAGATATCCCGCTTCATCCGCACCTGCGACGCCTACAACATTCCGCTGGTCACCCTCGTCGACACGCCGGGATTTCTCCCCGGCATCGATCAGGAGTACGGGGGAGTTATCCGGCACGGCGCCAAGATCATCTACGCGTATTGCGAATCGACGATACCGAAGATCTCCGTCGTGACGCGCAAGGCGATGGGTGGCGCCTATGTGGCGATGGGCTCGAAACAGATGCGCAATGACCTTGCGTTTGCCTGGCCCACCGCGCAGATCGCGGTGATGGGCGCCGAGCCCGCCGTGCGCGTGCTCTATCGGGACGAGGTGAAGTCGGCAGCAGACCCGGCGGCGAAGGAGCGCGAGTTGCTGGCATACTTCCGGGAAAAATTCTTCAACCCCTACCGCGCCGCCGACGTCGGTCAGATCGACGAGGTAATCGAGCCGCGCGAGACCCGGCCGCGCCTGATCCGCGCGCTCGAAATCCTGCGCACCAAGGTGCAACAGAACCCGCCCAAGAAGCATGGGCTCTTTCCGTCATAGCGCTGGCGCCTGAGCGGACCTATGGAAAATCTGGGTTGGGGACTGCAGATGACCGCCGTCGGGATGGGTCTGGTGTTCGGGCTCCTGGCGACACTGTGGGGCCTGCTCGTCCTTGTGCTGCGTTTCGAGGCGGCCCCCGTGGCGCTGTCGGCGAGTGCGTCCATCCTCGAGGCCGAGCGCATCGCGTCCATCGCCGACAACGCGATCGGTGCGCAGGTTCCCGTCACGCCGACGGTGCACGGGATGGACGCCGACCTCGTCGCCGCGATGGTGGTCGCCGTGCTGGCGCACAAGAGTGTGCGCCGCCAGGAGGCGGCGCCGGTCATGCGCAGTTACTGGCCCGGCAGCCTGCTGTACGCCTCCCGCTGGCTGGCCTCCGGCCGCGCACGCCAAAACCGAAGCTGGCAACGGCGAGGCAGGTGATGAGACGCTACCGGGTGGAGATCCGCGGCAAGGACTTCGTCATCGACGTCGAGGAATTCGCCGCCGACCGGTTCGCCGTCATGGTCGGCAACCAGTCCTACGAGGTCACGCTCGCTGGTGACGAGGATCTGCCCGGGGCGACGATCACGCCCGGAATCGCGCCGACCCAAGGGGGTACCGCGCGTCAGGCGTCGCCTTCGGCACGGATTGCCGCCCGCGCCGAGGGGTCCACCGCCGCGACCGAAGACATTTCCGGTGCCGCCCAACGCCGGCCCGCCTCGGGCGGCGCCGCCACTCTGAATGCGCCGATGCCCGGCGTGATCGTCGAACTCGGCGTCGGACCCGGCGACACCGTGCAGCGCGGGCAGACCATCGCCGTCCTCGATGCGATGAAGATGCAGAACAACATCAAGTCGCCACGCGCCGGCACCATTGCCGAGGTGTACGTTGCCGTCGGGCAGGCCGTCGGGCATGGCGAGCCGATCGTCCGCTTTCGGGAGGCGTGAGGCATGGCCGGCGGGGAAACGCTGCAACTGCTGCTGCAGGGCATTGCCAACGTATCGCCGCAGTCGGTCATCATGCTCGCGATCGCCAGCGTTCTGCTCTACCTCGGCATCGCCCGGAACTACGAGCCGTTGCTGCTGGTGCCGATCGGCGCAGGTTGCCTGCTGGCGAACCTGCCGTTGTCACCGCTCATCGCCGAGGAGGGAATGCTGCGCCTGCTCTACCACGCGGGCGTTGCCAACGAGGTGTTCCCGCTGCTCATCTTCATCGGCATCGGCGCGCTCACCGATTTCGGGCCCTTGCTTGAAAACCCGCGGATGGTGCTGCTGGGGGCGGCGGGCCAGTTCGGGATCTTCCTCACGCTGATCCTGGCGCTGCTGCTCGGGTTCAGCCGCGAGGAAGCGGCCTCGATCGGCATCATCGGCGCGATCGACGGCCCGACGTCGATCTACGTCAGCGGGATCCTCGCCCCGCATCTGCTCGGCCCGATCACGGTCGCGGCCTACAGCTACATGGCGTTGGTGCCGATCATCCTCCCGCCCATCATGCGCGCCTTGACGACGCAAAAGGAGCGGGCAATTCGCATGCCCTACAGCCAGCGCGCGATCAGCCGGCGCACGCGCATCCTCTTCCCGATCTTCGTCACCGTGCTCGTCGGCACGCTGGTGCCGTTCGCAACGCCGCTGATCGGAATGCTGATGCTCGGCAACCTGATGAAGGAGTCGGGTGCGGTCGAGCGACTCACCAAGGCGTCGTCCGCAGAGATCGCCAATGTCGTCACCCTCTTTCTCGGGCTCGCGATCGGTTCCACGATGGTCGGAGTCGAGTTCCTGAAGCCCAGCACGCTTGCCATAATGGTCCTCGGCCTCATTGCATTCACGTTCGACGCGGCGGCGGGATTGATCTTCGGCAAGGTTCTCAACGTGGCCAGCGGCGGGCGCTTCAACCCGCTGATCGGCGCCGCCGGCATCAGCGCGTTTCCGATGGCGGCACGCGTCGTGCACAAGGTCGCGCAGGACGAGGACTTCGAGAACTTCCTGCTGATGCACGCGATGGGTGCCAACGCCGCCGGCCAGGTGGCGAGCGTCGTCGCTGGCGGAGTCTTGCTGGCACTCATGGGGGCCGGATAGAGGGACCGCCGCTTGACGGATCGGCGTGCTGGCCTTCCGCCGGGGGTCCGGTCGATCGGTGGTGGCGATACCGCGTGACCAAACGGTGATGAGAGAGGGGACTGCAATGAGCGATCGGCCATTCCGGATCCTGGGTCTGCAGCAGGTCGCCATCGGCGGGCTCGACAAGCAGCGGTTGCGCACGCTCTGGGTCGACACGCTGGGGCTCGAAACGACCGGCACCTATCGCAGCGCGCGCGAGAACGTGGACGAGGACATCCTCGCGCTCGGCCGCGGGCCGTTCCGGGTCGAGATCGATCTCATGCAGCCGCTGGACGCCGCGCGGAAGCCCGCGGTCCACGATCCGGCGCTGAACCACATCGGCCTGTGGGTGGACGATCTCGCCGCCGCGGTCGCCTGGCTGGGCGCGCGGGGCGTGCGCTTCACGCCCGGCGGGATTCGCACAGGCGCCGCCGGTCACGACCTGTGCTTCATCCACCCGAAGGGCAACGAGGCGACCCCCCTCGGCGGCGAGGGCGTGCTGATCGAGCTGGTGCAGGCGCCACCCGAGGTAATCGCGGCCTTCGCTTAGCCTGAAGTTCCCGCTGCGCCCGGCGCATCGCCGGCGGAGCTTCGGCCGGCTCGGACCCGGCCTTCGCGCCGGCTCGACGCGCGCTACCTGAATTCGAGGATCGGCTGGTCGACCGCCAGGCTGTCGCCCTGCGCCGCACGCACTTCCTTGATCACGCCATCGGCTTCCGCGCGCAGCACGTTTTCCATCTTCATTGCTTCGATCACCGCGAGCTTCTCGCCGGCCTTCACTTCCTGGCCGGCCTTCACCGCGAGTTCCGTGAGGAGACCGGGCATCGGCGACAGCAGGAAGCGCGACAGATCCGGCTTGGGCTTGTCCGGCATCAACGACAGCAGGTGCGCCGCCCGCGCCGTCAGCACCGTGATCTCGGCCTGCGTGCCCCAATGGGTGACCCGGTAGCGCCAGCCGACGCGCTGGATCTGCAGGCAGACGTCCCGGCCGTTCCACCGCCCGCGGAAGATCAGCTCGCCGAGCTTCCAGTCCGAGCGCAGCTCATGGGTCTCGCCTTCGCAGGCGATGGAGCACCCGCCCTCGATCGGCGTCAGGCGCAGCGCGAATTGCTGCGCGCCCATCATCACCACCCAGTCGTGCCCCACGTTCCGCTGGTGGCCGCGCAGCTGCCCCGAGATCTGCACCACGCGCGCGATGTAGCGGCGGCGGGCGAGGGCGGCGACGGCGGCCAGCAGCAGCGGATCCTCGTGGACGGCGGTTGCGGCATGGAAACCCTTGGGAAACGCCTCGGCGATGAAGCCGGTGTTGAAGTCACCGGAGACGAAGCGCGGATGCTGCATCAGCGCCGCCTGGAACGCGATGTTCGACGCGACGCCGCGAATGACGAAAGCATTGAGCGCCTCGCGCATCCGTGCGATCGCCACGTCGCGCGTCGCGCCGTGGCAGATCAGCTTCGCGATCATCGAGTCGTAGTACATCGACACTTCGCCGCCCTCGTACATGCCCGTGTCGACGCGAACCTGCCCGGGAATCTCGGGCGGCGGCATGAACTTGACGACGCGGCCGGAGGACGGCAGGAAGTTGCGGAACGGATCCTCGGCGTTGATCCGGCATTCGATCGCCCAGCCGTTGCGGCGCACGTCCTTCTGCGCCAAGGGCAGCCGCTCGCCGGCCGCGACGCGGATCATCAGCTCGACCAGATCGAGGCCGGTGATCGCCTCGGTGACCGGGTGCTCGACCTGCAGGCGGGTGTTCATCTCGAGGAAATAGAACGACTTGTGCCGGTCGACGACGAACTCGACTGTGCCGGCCGACTGGTACTGCACGGCGCGCGCGAGCTGCACCGCCTGCTCGCCCATGGCGATCCGCGTCGCGTCGTCGAGGAATGGCGACGGCGCCTCCTCGATGACCTTCTGGTGCCGGCGCTGGATCGAGCATTCGCGCTCGTTGAGGTAGACGATGTTGCCGTGGGCATCGCCCAGAACCTGGATCTCGATGTGGCGCGGATCCTCGACGAACTTCTCGATGAACACCCGGTCGTCGCCAAAGGCACTCTTCGCCTCGTTCCGGCAGGAGGCGTAACCCTCGCGGCACTGGACGTCGTCGTAGGCGACGCGCAGGCCCTTTCCCCCGCCACCGGCGGAGGCCTTGATCATCACCGGATAGCCGATGCCCTTGGCGATGGCGACGGCCTCCTCGGCCGTGGCGAGCGCGCTGTTGTGGCCCGGGATCGTCCTGACCTTCGCCGCCAGCGCGAGCTTCTTCGAGGCGATCTTGTCGCCCATCGCCTCCATCGCGTGAGCCTTCGGGCCGATGAAGACGATGCCTTCCTTCTCGAGCGCTGTGCAGAAGGCCGGGTTCTCCGACAGGAATCCGTATCCCGGGTGGACGGCCTCGGCGCCGGTGTCCTTGCACGCCTTGACGATGCGCTCGATCACCAGATAACTCTGCGCGGACGGGGGCGGACCGATCGGCACGGCCTCGTCGGCCATCTCGACGTGGCGCGAATCCTTGTCGGCATCCGAGTAGACGGCCACCGTCCGGATGCCCATGGCCCGCGCGGTCCTGATCACGCGGCAGGCGATTTCGCCGCGGTTGGCGATGAGGATTTTCTTGAACATGTGGGTGTCCTGTGACCGGTGCGTGTTGCCGGGGCGTGACTCAGAGCGGGATGTTGCTGTGCTTGCGCCACGGGTTCTCGACCTTCTTGTCGTGCAGCATCGCAAGCGAGCGGCAGATCCGCTTGCGCGTCTCGTGCGGCATGATCACGTCGTCGATGTAGCCCCGGCTGCCGGCGATGAACGGGTTGGCGAATTTCTTCCGGTATTCCTCGGTGCGCTCCGCGATCTTCCGCGGATCGCCGATGTCCTTGCGGAAGATGATCTCGACCGCGCCTTTGGGACCCATCACCGCGATCTCGGCGCTGGGCCAGGCGAAGTTCACGTCCCCACGCAGGTGCTTGGACGACATGACGTCATAGGCCCCGCCGTACGCCTTGCGCGTGATCACGGTGACCTTGGGCACCGTGCACTCGGCGTAGGCGAAAAGGAGCTTGGCGCCGTGCTTGATGATGCCGCCATATTCCTGCGCGGTGCCGGGCATGAAGCCGGGCACGTCGACGAAGGTGACCAGCGGTATGTTGAACGCGTCGCAGAAACGCACGAAGCGCGCCGCCTTGACCGACGACTTGATGTCGAGGCACCCGGCCAGCACCAGCGGCTGGTTGGCGACGATGCCCACCGTGGAGCCGTCCATGCGCGCGAGCCCCGTCACGATGTTCTTCGCAAAATCGGGGGCGAGCTCGAAGAACCCGCCTTCGTCGACCACCTTGTAGATCAGTTCCTTGATGTCGTACGGCTTGTTCGGGTTGTCCGGAATCAGCGTGTCGAGCGAGTGGTCGAGCCGGTCGGCCGGGTCGTCGCTGGGGACGACCGGCGGCTGGTCGCGGTTGGAGCCGGGCAGGTAGCTGAACAGGGCGCGCACCATCAGCATGGCCTCGACGTCGTTCTCGAACGCGAGATCGGCCACGCCGGACTTCGAGGCGTGGGTCACCGCGCCGCCGAGATCCTCGGCGGTCACTTCCTCGTGGGTGACGGTCTTCACGACCTCGGGACCGGTCACGAACATGTAGGAGCTGTCCTTCACCATGAAGATGAAGTCGGTCATGGCCGGGCTGTAGACCGCGCCGCCTGCGCAGGGTCCCATGATC
>CAYGYQ010000057.1:9730-16043 GCA_964354035.1 uncultured Bordetella sp. | reverse complement strand
TCGCCGCGCACCGCGCGCGAGAACGCCTCGCCCTGCAGCTGGTACTGGTCGCTCGGCGGCAGTGTCTCGGTAACGATGCCGGTGCCTTCCAGTGACGAGCAATCGTCGATGGAGATGCGCGTCGCCGCGCCCTGTGGCGCGTTGACCGGAATGTGGACCTCGATCCGGCCCTTGCTGCCGCAAAGCTGGAGGCGCTGGTGCGGGGCGATCTGCGTGGACACGGTGAAATCGAGGCGCCGGCCGTCGCCGAAATCCATCAGCGCGCTGGTCAGGCGATCGGTGCGAAACGTTGGGTCGCGGTCAACAAGTGCAATACCGCGCGTCGGCTCCGCGCCCAGGAAGAAGCGCCCGGCCACGATGGCATAGCAGCCGATGTCGTAGAGGCCGCCACCGCCGATGTCGGCCTTGTTGCGCACGTTGGCGGGATCGAGATTGTTGTAGCCAAAGAACATCTGCACGGCGCGCAACGTGCCGATGCGACCCTCCCGCACCAGGTCGCGGGCCCGCAGCCACTGCGGATGGAAGCGCACCATGAACGCTTCGGCGATCAGCACCTTGCCCGCCACCGCGCGCAGCTGCGTCGCCTCGTCCGCCGTCAGCGCGATCGGCTTTTCGCAGAGGACGTGCTTGCCCGCGGCCGCGGCCTGCAGCGTGAGCGGCACGTGCAGGTGGTTGGGCAGCGGGTTGTAGATCGCCTCGATCTCGGGGTCGGCGAGCAGGGCCTCGTACGAGCCGTAGGCCCGCGGAATGCCGAGCGCGTCGGCGGCCGCGCGGCCGCGAGCCTCGTCGCGCGACGCCATGGCCCGGATTTCGAGGAGGCCGCTCTTCAGCATGCCGGGCAGCACGCGGTCCCGTCCGATTTTGGCGGTGGAGAGCACCCCCCAGATCACTTTTTTCATGTGCGCCTTTCCGGTCTGCCGCCGGCGCAGCGTGGCTGCATCGGTTCAGGGGGTAGATAGTAACCGAGCGGTCGTCGCGGACCACCCCGTTGACCCGCACGCGCGAACCCTCAATACTCGAACTCCCCGATCGGAAACACACGTCCGTGGGCTCCCGCACGTGATCCTGAACATCGCGACGATCGATTCCCGCAAGGCCTCCACAGGGCTGCTCGCGCTGGCGGCATTGCTGGCGGCGGCTGCGATTGCGCTGCATTGGCCCGGCCACGTGTCGATGGACACCAGCATACAGTTGTATGAGGCGAGCACCGGGAAGTCAGCCGGCTGGCAGCCGCCGTTCACCGCGGCATTGATGAAGTGGCTGGGCGGCGGCGAAGCAGCCACGGGGAAAATCGTTCTGCTGTGCAGCCTGCTGACCTACGGGTCGCTGGGCTATGTCGCTGCCGCCGTCCTGCGGAATCGTTCCGCTCGCGGCGATCATCGCATCGCAGCTTGGCGCGTAGCCCTCTGCGCACTGCTACTGCTCAACCCGGTGATCTTCGTCTACGTCGGCATCGTCTGGAAAGATGTGCTGTTTGCTTCGGTGCTGACGGTCGCCGTCGCGCTGTCATTCGCCGCCGCGATTTCGCCGTTGCGCCGCGGACTGGTGCTCTCGCTGGCGGCGGCGGTGCTGCTCGCGATCGCGATGCAGGTCCGGCAGCAGGGCGTGTTCATGGCGCCCGTGCTGCTGGTCCTGCCCATTGCCGCGATGGTGAGCGCGCGCGGCTGGCCGCGCCGTCGCCGGGTCGTTGGCGCGATCGCCGTGGCCGGCGCTTTCCTGGTGTCGCTGTGGGTCACCAGCGCACTGGTGGCCCAGGCGATCACCGGGGCCGGCGACAAGAGCAGCGCGGTCGGCTTCCGCTCCATCATGATCTTCGACATCGCCGGTACCGTCGCGCGGTCCGGGACAGCAACCGAAGCACTGCCCGTGCCGATTTCCGAGGAACAGCGCGACGCCGTGCGCCGTGCCTACACCGGCCGAAACATCGATTGGCTTGCGCTTGACCCGGTGGCATGGGCGTGGCTCGACGCGTTCACGAACGAGCAGCGCAAGGAGGTCTGGTTGTCGCTGGTTCGCCACGAACCCGTGGCGTTTCTCGGACACAAGTGGGAGGTCTACCGGAACCTGCTGGACGTCAACGGGCTCCAGGGCTGTCTCCCATTCCACGTCGGCGTCGAAGGCAACCGTGAGTATCTGCGTTCGGTCGGCATCGCGCAGGGCCGCGACGGGCGCGATCTTCTCGTCTACGTGCTCGCCTCGGCGTTCCTCTCCTGGTCACTCTACCGGCACTGGTTCTACGTGCTGGGGCTGCTGGGGGCGGCCGCGGCGATGGCGGCGGTGACGTTGCCGCCCCGGCTCAAGACGATGTGCGCAGTGGCGGCGCTGGCGTCGGCGCTGCTCTACCTGTCCTTCCTGCCGACGGCGATCGCCTGCGACTTCCGGTACCTGTACGGCGGGATACCGCTCGTCACGATGCTGTGGATCGTGCTGCTCACGGGTGGCTCGGCGCGGCAGTCGCCCCCGTCCGCCGCGCCGAAAGTCAACTCCGCACCATCGCCATAGCGACCAGCTCGGCCAGGTCCCGCGTCTCGATCGCGTCGTCCTTGCCCAGCGCGGCGATGCCGTCGGCCATCATGACCGCGCAGTAGGGGCAGGCGGTCACGATCATCCGCGGCGCCTGCGGCAGCGCCTGCTCGACTCGCAGCACGTTGATCCGCTTGCCGATCGATTCCTCCAGCCACATCCGCGCGCCGCCCGCCCCGCAACACATCGCCTTCTCGCGGTTCAGCGCGAATTCGAGCGGCCGGTCCTTCGCCAGTCGGCGCAGAATGGCGCGCGGCGCCGCGAATTCGCCGTTGTGGCGGCCCAGATAGCAGGGCTCGTGGTAGATCACGCGCTCGAACTTTGGCTCGATGCCAAGGCGCCCTTCGGCGACGAGCTGCGCGATCAGTTGCGTGTGGTGGATCACCTCCCACCGCCCGCCGAACCCCGGGTATTCGTTCCGCAGCGTGTTGAACGCGTGCGGGTCGCAGGTGACGATGCGGATAACGCCGAGGCCGTTCAGCTTCGCCACGAGGTCGGTCGCCAGCTGCTGGAACAGCATCTCGTTGCCGGCGCGGCGCACGCATTCGCCGGTCGACGTCTCGGCCGGGCCCAGGATGGCGAAGCGCACGCCTGCCTGCTGCAGGATCGCAGCGAACGCGCGCGCGATCTTCTGGCCGCGCGGGTCGAAGGACGCGGCGGAGCCGACATAGAACAGGTAGTCGAGGTTCTTGATGTCGGCAGCGGATTCCACGCGGGTCAATCCGAGATCCTTCGCCCAGTCGCCGCGAGTGTCGGAGGGGAATCCCCACGGATTGCTCTGCGCCTCGTACGCCTCGAACACGGGCTTGAGCTCGTGCGGGAACGCGCCTTCCATCAGTACGCGCTGCTGGCGCATCCGGTAGAACTTCGGCAGGTGCTCGAGCTCGATCGGGCACGCCGCCTCGCAATAGCCGCAGGTCGTGCACGCCCACAGCGTGTCCTCGCCGATCACGTCGGGGACTAGGGCCGGCAACGCCTCCGGGTCGGCCGCGTTCGCCGTGATGACGTCGCGCTTCTCGAGCAAGTGGTGCTTGACGCTGTCGTGGACCCACTTCTGCGACAGCGGCTTGCCGGTGAGGAACGTCGGGCAGGCATCCTTGCAGCGGCCGCACTCGGTGCAGGTGAAGGCGTCCAGCCCATCCTTCCAGGTGAGGTCCTTCGCCGTCCGCACGCCCACGCGCATCGTGTCGGCGTCGCTGCCCTCGTCCATGAGCTTCTCGAGATCGACGGACGGCACCGCATTGGCGGGCCGGCCGCGCCGGAAGTACAGCGCCGGCAGCGCGGTGACGATGTGGAAATGCTCGCCGGTCGGCAGGATCACCAGGAAGGTGAAGACGACGACCAGCTGGATCCAGTAGGAGGCGTGGTAGCCCGCCGTCAGTGCCGCGGGACCCAGGCCCGACACCGCGCGCTCCACGACGCGGCCAGCGAAGGCGTAGGCGCGCTCGTGCGCGATGCCGGGGTCGCTGCCGGCGAACAGGGCGAACCGGAAGCCGTCGAACGCGAGATCCGTGATCACGATCGCGGTGATCAGCGACAGGACGAGCAAGGCTTCCCGGTTGGGCTCGAGCCGGGCCGGCTTCGTCACGTAACGGCGCCAGAACGCATAGGCCAGCGCCGCCAGCAGGGCCAGCTCGACGACGTCCTTCGCCGCCGCGAACACCCCGCCGGCAAGGCCCGGATACACGAACGGCTCGTAGTAGCCGATGACGATCAGCTGGACCTTGCGCACGAGCAGCGCCATGAAGCCCAGGAAGATCACCGCGTGCATGATCCCGGGCTTCCAGTCGCGCCGGATCATCCGCTGCTGGAGAATGCCGTTGGTCAGGACCGCCCGGAGGCGCCGGCCGGGATGGTCGAAGCGATCCTCGGGCGCGAGCGCGGCGACGATGGCGAGCTTGCGCCAGGCGAGATAGCCGAACCCCGCGAATGCGGCGAGCATCAGCAGCGAGATGGCGACGGGGCTCATCGGCAGAGTGGGTGGCAGCGGGCCGGGGTCGCCGGGGTCGTCTTCCCCGGCGCCGCTGCACGCTGCCGGCATCTTCGGCCGCGGTGGCGGTAGTCGCGTTGATCTGGCGCAAGGGAAAGCCGAGCGTCAAAGCAGTACACTGGCGCGGCGGATGGGGCGGCGGGGGGTTGGTGTACACGGATCAACACGGAGGCGAGAGATGACGCATGAGACACTGGTGGCGGTGCTGCAGAAGCACCCCTTCGTCGGGGAATTCCAGCCCCAGCACATCGAGAAGCTGAGCGCGCTCGCAAAGGAGGTGCAGTTCGAGCGCGACCAGGTCATCTTCCACGAGGGCGACGAGTGCCACGATTTCTACCTGATCGTGAAGGGCCGGGTCGCGCTCGAGATCGAGGCGCCCGGGCACACGTTTCGCGTGCAGACGCTGCACGAGGGCGACGAGCTCGGCTGGTCGGCGATATTGATGGGGCGGGGCAAACACTTCCAGGCGCGGGCGTTGCAACCGGTCAACGCGCTGGGGTTCGACGGCGTGGCGCTGCTCGACGCCTGCCGCGCCGACCCGGCCTTCGGCTTCGCGCTGATGTACCGGATGCTGGGGGTCGTCTCCGAGCGGCTGCAGGCGACCAGGCTGCAGGTGCTGGACATGTATTCGCCGGTAGCGAAGCGCGCGGGGACGTGATCGAAAATCCGCAGGGCACCGCCGGTGGAATGGCCGCGCTCCTACGCCCCGCGTCGACCGCTCTCCCGGCCGTGACCTGATCCGCCAGGTTCAGCCCACGGCCGTCGGCCGCGCCCACAGCCGGGCTCGGGCTTGTGTTGACGCGTATATGATACTAATATACAGCGATGATCGATCTGGCCACGATCACCGGGTTCGACTGGGACGAGGGAAATGCCCGGAAGAACGAAAAACACGGGGTTTCTGCCGCCGAATGCGAACAGATATTTTTCAATGCCCCCCTGATCTTGCTGGCGGACGCGAAGCACAGTGACCGGGAATTGCGGTTTCACGCGCTGGGCAACACCGACGAGGGACGCCTGTTGCACGTCGCCTTCACGTTGCGCGGGGCGGGCGCCAAGATCCGGGTAATCTCCGCCCGGAATATGCACCGGAAAGAACGAGCGATTTATGAGGAAACAACTTAAGACCGTGCCCAGATTCGCCAATGAAGCCGAAGAACGAGTCTTCTGGGAAACGCACGATTCGTCGGAATACCTGGATTGGAGCAAGGCCCGGAGGGTTCTGCTACCCAATCTGAAACCTACGACGAAGACAATCTCCCTGCGCCTACCTCAGCATCTGCTGGATTCGATCAAGGCTGCGGCCAACGCCCGTGACGTTCCCTATCAGTCGCTCATCAAGGTGTGGCTGAAAGAAAAGCTTCATAGCCACTGAATCTGCCGCGGATCACCGGGGGTTTCTTCCATGCGCGCCTCCATCGTCCGCCGCGTGTTCGCGCCTTTTGTGCTGGCAACGATGGTCGCTGCGACCGGCGCCGCGGCGTTCGCACAGTCCGGCCCGTCGATCGCCGCCGCGTCGGACCTCAAGTTCGCGCTCGACGAGATCGCCGCCCGCTTCGAGCGGGACACGGGAAAGGCGGTTCGCCTGACCTACGGCTCGTCGGGCAATTTCTATCGGCAGATCCAGCAGGGCGCGCCGTTCGAACTCTTTCTGTCCGCCGACGAGGACTACATCGACCGGCTCGCGAAGGAGGGCCTCACCGTCGACGGCGGGGCGCGCTATGCCACCGGGCGCATCGTTCTCTTCGTGCCGAAGGGCTCCACCGTGAAAGCGGATCCGGAGTTGGCGGATCTGCGCGC
>CAYGYQ010000057.1:0-9630 GCA_964354035.1 uncultured Bordetella sp. | reverse complement strand
TTTCCGGCAAGGGCGATTACGTGCTGATCCCCGAGAGCCGGCACGAGCCGCTGCGCCAGCGGGCGGTTTTGCTCAAGCGCTCCGGCGACACGGCCCGCGCGTTCTACCGGTTCCTGCGCGAGCCGGTGGCGCGGGAAGTCTTCGCGCGGTACGGCTACGCGCTTCCGGGAGACTGACCCACCATGGATTGGGAAGCGCTGCGCCTGTCGCTGCTCCTCGCCGTTGCCACGGGCCTCGTGCTCATTCCGGCGGGCGTCATGGTCGCGCGCAGGCTCGCGTACGCCGACTTCCGCGGCAAGTCGATCGTCGAGGCGGCGATCGCGATTCCCCTGGTGCTCCCGCCCACCGTGCTGGGCTACTACCTGCTCACCGCAATGGGCGGCGCGTCGCCTCTGGGCGCGTTCTACGAGCGCATGACGGGCTCGCCACTCGCCTTCTCGTTCGAGGGACTCCTTGTCGGCTCGCTGATCTTCAACCTGCCGTTCGCACTGATTCCGATGGAGCGGGCGTTCGAGTCCATCCCCGTCGAGGTGCGGCAGGCGGCCGAATGCTGCGGCCTGTCCTGGTACCGGACGATGTGGCGGATCGAGTTGCCGCTCGCGTGGCCGGGCATCGTTTCGGCGCTGGTGATGACGATCGCGCACACGGTGGGCGAGTTCGGCGTCGTGCTGATGGTGGGCGGCAACATTCCCGGCGAAACGCGGACCATCGCCATTTCCATCTACGACCGCGTGCAGGCATTCGACATGGGCGCGGCCGGAGCGATGTCGGCCTTCCTGCTGGTGTTTTCGCTGGTGACGCTGGCGTTGACGAGCCGGCTGTCGCGGCGCGTCTGGTAGGACGACCCCGAGCCATGCTGCACGTCGAAATCCGGCAGGCGAGCCCCATCGAGCTCGACGCGCGCTTCTCGTGCGACAACGGCGAGACGCTCGTGCTGGTCGGGCCGTCGGGCAGCGGGAAATCCACGATTCTGAAGACGATCGCGGGCATCTATCGGCCGGCGGGCGGGCGCATCGAGGTCGACGGCGAAGTCTGGTTCGATTCTGCGGCTGGCGTGCACGTGCCAGCGCGACGCCGGCGCGCCGGCCTCGTCTTCCAGAGCTATGCGCTCTTTCCGCATCTGACCGTTCTGTCCAACGTGCTCGAGGCGGTGCCGCCGGGGCCGCAGCGCCGGCGGATCGAGCGGGCGGGGGAGGTGCTGGCCGCGGTCAATCTGGCGGGACTCGAGGACCGGCGTCCCGCGCAATTGTCGGGCGGACAGCAGCAGCGCGTGGCGCTCGCGCGGGCGCTGGCGCGCGAGCCGGCGGTGCTGCTGCTCGACGAGCCGTTCTCGGCGGTGGACCAGGCCACGCGCGAGCGCCTCTACGAGGAACTCGCCAACCTGCGCCGGCAATTGAAGATGCCGGTGGTGCTGGTCACGCACTCGCTGCAGGAGGGCCTGCTGCTCGCCGACCAGATGTGCGTGCTGCATCATGGCACGACGCTGCAGACGGGCACGCCGCAGGACGTGATGACCCATCCGCAATCGGTGGAAGTCGCCCGGCTCGTCTCGCTGAAGAACATCTGCAAGGCGACAGTGCGCGCGCACGACGCCGCAGCGGAACGCACGATGCTCGATTGGAGCGGCCTGCCGCTGGAGGCCGGGTTGCAGGCACAACATACGGTGGGCGCCGCCGTATCGTGGGTGGTTCCTGCCGGAGCGATCCTGCTGCACCGCCGCGACCGGCCGTCACACGGGGAGCGCGAGAATCCTGTCCCCTGCGAGGTTCGGCGCTGCATCCCGATGGGGGACATGGTTCAGGTGACGCTGGAACCGATCCATGCGCGCAGCGACCATCTGGCGACCACACTCTCGGTGCACGTCGCCGCGCGCAATCAGGTCAGGGTCGGAGAGCCCGCGGTGGTTTCGCTGCTCGCCTCCGGGATTCATCTGCTTACGGGGCCGCGTTCGTAGCCCGGACGTCGCGCGGAGCGCCCGTTCCCCTCGGGCGGTCAGGCCAATGCGACTTACCCAGGAATTCCCGATGCTTGCATGTTGAACACGCCATGCACAATTTGCAAGCAACGGAGCGGTTTGTCGTGGCCGCCGAATACAACGGCGACCGCTTGCCGGTGAGCGGGGCCGACCGACGTGGCGAAGACCCCGTCGTCGCCGCGTTGCGAATCCGGGACTGAGCGAACCGAGCTGCCCGCGGTCAGTGGGCGCCAGGTTGCTCTGCCTCCAGGCGGACCCAGCGCTCGCTGAGGTCGGCGAGCTCGCGATAGAAAGCGGTCTGCGCGCCGCTGCCCACCGCCGCAGCGAAGGGACCGATCCAGGTGCCCAGGTGCGCGGCGAGAAAGCGCTGGCGCAGACCGGTCACGGCCGCCAGCGCGTTGAGGTCCCCCTTGCCCTGCGCCTCGGTCTCGCGAAAGATCAGCAAATACAGGAATTCGAGTTCGGCCGCGACGTGGTCGGGCATTTCGCGAAAGTCGTCGTCGATGTTGAATCCACCCCTTGTTTGACTAGGGTCACATTGACGGAGATCAAATTGCTCGTATAGTTGAACAATCATGAAAACAAGCAACGTCCTCGTCGCCCTTGCTGCGCTGGCTCAGGAAACGCGGCTCGCCATCTATCGGTTGCTCGTCGAACACGCTCCTGAAGGATTGCCCGCCGGCCGGATCGCGGAGCGGCTCGGAATCCCTCCCGCATCGCTGTCGTTTCACTTCAAGGAGTTGACGCGCGCAGGGCTCATCGTGCCGCGCCCGGAGGGCCGTTTCGTCTGGTACCGCGCCGATCTCGATGCCATGAACGGCGTGGTCGGCTATCTCACCGAGAACTGTTGCCGGTCCAGCGCGGTGTGCGACCCGAAATGCGCGCCGAACCCGCGGCCAATTGTCGCAGTGGACATGCCGCTACCGAAGCGCAGGCGGTCTGCGTAAAGCACCGCGACCAACACGGGGTACCCATCGATGAACGAACCCGCCGATGTGAAGGATGTCGTACGCGAAAAGTACGGCCAGGCAGCCTTGCGCGTGAAGGCCGGCCAAGGCGGATGCTGCGGCAGCGCGCCGAATGCGATCGACTGCTGCGACCCGATCACCTCCAACCTTTACGATGCCGGACAGGCGGGCGACGTTCCCGCCGACGCGATGAAGGCCTCGCTGGGCTGCGGCAACCCGACCGCACTGGCCGAGCTCAAGGCTGGGGAGACTGTGCTTGACCTGGGCTCGGGCGGCGGCATCGACGTGATCCTGTCCGCGCGTCGGGTCGGGCCGACGGGCAAGGCCTACGGCCTCGACATGACCGACGAAATGCTGGCGCTGGCCGAGGAGAACAAGCGCAAGAGCGGCCTTGCCAACATCGAATTCCTCAAAGGCGAGATCGAGAACATTCCGTTGCCCGCAAACGCGGTGGACGTGATCATCTCGAACTGCGTGATCAACCTCTCGGGCGACAAGGACCAGGTGCTCCACGAAGCGTTCCGGGTGCTGAAGCCCGGCGGGCGGTTCGCCGTCTCGGATGTCGTCGTGCGCGGTGCGGTGCCCGCAGCGATCCGTAAGAGCATGGAGCTCTGGGTGGGCTGCATCGCCGGTGCGTTGGCGGAGGACGACTACCGGAACAAGCTCGCCCAGGCCGGATTCACCGGCATCGATGTGGAAGTCACGCGCGTCTATGGTGTGGAGGACGCGCGCACATTCCTGGCGGCCGAAGGACTCGATGCCGATGCCGCCGCGAAGGAAATCGACGGCAAGTTCGTCAGCGCTTTCATCCGCGCCACCAAGCCGGCGCCCTGCTGCGCACCGGGCTGCTGTTCGCGGTAGAGGTACGCGCTTGAACATCGTCGGCATCATCGGCGCATCGGCCCTGCGCGAGCGGAATCTCGTCGAGGAGATCATCCTGTCGCTGCGCTTCGACGGGTGGTCGGTGTCGACCATGAAACGCGCGCCGGACGGCTTCGACATCGATCAGCCGGGCAAGGTGTCCCACCGGAGGCGCGAAGCGGGCTGCCGCGAAGTGATGCTCGTAGGTGATCGCCGCCTCGCGCTGATGATGGAATTCCGCGAGGAGCCGCAGCCGTCGCTGGAGTGGCTGGCGGCGCGCCTGCTGCCGGTGGACGTCATGGTGGCCGAGGGGTTCAAGGGGGCGGCGGTGCCGACCGTGGAAGTTTTTGTCGCTGCCCGACAGCAGGTACCTCGTTGCCAAGCGGATTCGAACATTATCGCGGTCATGACCGATGATCCGGTCGCATGCGCCGTGCCGTGTTTTGGTGTCGGCGACGTGGACGGGCTGTGCCGCTTCATCGTCGAACGCCTTGGGCTGGCGATACGGGGAAAGGTCGTAACATGATGCAGGTCGACCCGGGTTGCCGGGGCGGCGGATCGAGGTGTTTCTCGCGCTGCCGCTCGCGACGTTCGCGCACGACCAGCCGGCGCTCAAGTCCGCGATGGACAGGATCGCCACGCTGACCGCCTAGAGAAGGCGCGGCCGACATGTCCGCATCATCCAACACCATCGCCAGGGCGGCTGCCGCCGTGCCGCTGAACTTCTTCGAGCGCTACCTCACCGCCTGGGTCGCGCTGTGCATCGTCGTGGGAATTGCCTTCGGGCAGTTTCTGCCGGGAATGTTCCAGGCGATCGGCGCCATGGAGATCGCCAAGGTCAACCTGCCGGTGGGCCTGTTGATCTGGGTGATGATCATCCCGATGCTGCTGAAGATCGACTTCGGCGCGCTGCACCAGATCAAGGGGCACGTGAAGGGCATCGGCGTGACGCTGGCAATCAACTGGCTGGTCAAGCCGTTCTCGATGGCGTTCCTCGCGTGGCTTTTCATCCGCGTGCTGTTCGCGCGGTGGCTGCCCGCCGACCAGATCGACAGCTACATCGCGGGCCTCATCCTGCTCGCCGCCGCGCCGTGCACGGCGATGGTGTTCGTCTGGAGCCGGCTGACCAACGGCGACCCCTATTTCACGCTGTCGCAGGTGGCGTTGAACGACGTGATCATGATCTTTGCGTTCGCGCCCGTGGTCGGCCTGCTGCTCGGCATCTCGAGCATCACCGTGCCGTGGGCCACGCTATTCACGTCGGTGGTGCTCTACATCGTCATCCCGGTGATCCTCGCGCAGGTCATCCGCAAGCGGTTGCTCTCGCGCGGGCAGGCGGCCTTCGACGCCGCGATGGCGAGAATCCAGCCCTGGTCGGTCGCTGCGCTGCTGCTCACATTGGTGCTGCTGTTCGCCTTCCAGGGCAACGCCATTCTCTCGCAGCCGCTGATCATCGCGCTGCTGGCCGTGCCGATCCTGATCCAGGTCTTCTTCAATTCGTCGGTGGCTTATCTGCTGAACCGCGCCGTTGGAGAAAAGCACAGCGTCGCCTGCCCGTCGGCATTGATCGGCGCGTCGAATTTCTTCGAGCTGGCGGTCGCGGCCGCCATCAGCCTGTTCGGCTTCGAATCCGGCGCCGCGCTCGCCACCGTAGTCGGCGTGCTGATCGAGGTGCCGGTCATGCTGCTGGTGGTGCGCGTGGTCAACGCGAGCAAGGGCTGGTACGAGGCGGGCGGGACGGCATGAACTGCCTGATGACCGCCTGGCACGAGAACGAAGCCGAGTTGCGCGGCTGGCTGCGGCATCGCCTTGGCAACCCGGTTGATGCCGAGGACATGCTGCAGGATCTGTTCATCAAGGCCATGCGCCAGGGCGAACGCTTCTGCGCGATCGGCAATGCCCGGGCCTGGTTGTTTGAAGTGGCGCGCAACGCCTTGGCCGACCGGCTGCGTCTCAAGCGTGAAACGATCGAGCTGCCCGCGGATCTGGTTGACGAAGCCGAGGAGGTTGCGCCCGTCGATAGCCTGGTCGCATGCCTGCCGCGCGTGCTCTCCGAACTGAGCGCCGCAGACCGCGAGGCCATCACCCTGTGCGACCTCCAGGGCGTGCCGCAGGATGAATACGCGCGCCGCAAGGGCTTGAGCCTGCCTGGAGCCAAGTCCCGGATCCAGCGTGCTCGGAAACGGCTGCGCGAGCAGCTCTCGCAAGCGTGTCAGGTTCGCCTGGACGAAGCCGGCCAGGTGCGCGACTTCGTACCGCGCCCACCGCTAGCCTGAAATCGGAGAATTCCTCTCCCGGAGAACGAAGGCAGCATTTGAAACTGCGACGCACTTCGCCCGCTTCGACGGGTGCCGGGGCTACGCATTGCGGTTGTGGTCGTCCGATCACGCCTCAAGGATGTCGTTGACCCATGAGTAGGCTGCCATCGCTGCAGGAAAGCCGAGCGTGGTGATCGCGAGCAGAACCACCTGGCGGATGTCCGCGTCGACGACTCCTTCCTCACGGGCCTGCCGGGCGTGCGAATGGACCGCACCCTCGGAACCGGCACCGACGGCCAGAGCTAGCTTCAGCAAACGACGGGTACGGGCGTCGAGTTCTCCCGCGTCTGCGACCGACTTCCCAAGCGCGGTGTACTTCTCCCAAACGTCGGGGTAGTCGTTGGCAAGCCGGCCGGCGCCGGAGGGCGGAAGCTTGGTCATCTGTTTCTCCCTGAAAATGAAGGGCTTGTGCGCCGGACGGCGCAATCATCGCCATGCGCATTATCGAACAAGGCTCGTTGATTTTCACCGCTAAGCGCCAGCCTGCCTTTGCCGGGCGTCCGGCCTCTGCGCCGATTCAGCGCCGGCACTGCATCTTTTGGCGTGGTCGTTCGTCTTCGTTGGTATGGGGCGCAATTTGGACCCCGGCTACATTGACGAAGGATTTGTCGCGTGAACGCCGCCCTGGCCCCATTGAAACGCTGGCCCAACCAGCAGCCGATCGTCTTCCTGCTCATGGCTGCCGCGGCATGGTTCGGCCTGTACCAGACCCTGAACCCGGCGGCTGAAGCGCTGGTGGCCGCGCTGCCGGTCGAGAGGGAAAGCCACCTGGGCGGCGCCCTGCAGTTCTTCCTCTACGATACGCCGAAGGTGTTGCTGCTGCTTACCGGCATCGTGTTCGTGATGGGAATGATCAATTCTCACTTCACGCCGGAGCGTACCCGCGCCATGCTGGCCGGACGCACCGAGGGTGCCGCCAACGTCATGGCGGCGAGTCTCGGCATCGTCACGCCGTTCTGCTCCTGCTCGGCGGTCCCGCTGTTCATCGGCTTCGTGCAGGCCGGCGTGCCCCTGGGTGTGACGTTCTCGTTCCTGATTTCGGCGCCCATGGTCAACGAAGTCGCGCTAACGCTGCTGTTCGGGCTGTTCGGCTGGAAGGTCGCCCTGCTCTACCTTGGCCTGGGGCTGACGGTGGCGATCGTCGCCGGCTGGGTCATCGGGCGGCTCAAGATGGAAGCGCATCTGGAAGACTGGGTGCGCGCGATGCCGCACACCGCCGCCACGACGGCTGACGACAAGCTTTCGCTGGGCGAGCGCATCGACGCCGGCCTCACCTCGGTACGCGAGATCGTCGGCAAGGTGTGGCTGTACATCCTGGTGGGCATCGCCATCGGCGCCGGCATCCACGGTTACGTGCCGGCCGATTTCATGGCCAGCTTCATGGGCAAGGATGTCTGGTGGGCCGTGCCGCTGGCCGTGATCATCGGCGTGCCGATGTATGCCAACGCGGCGGGCGTAATCCCCATTGTGCAGGCGCTGCTGGCCAAGGGTGCGGCGCTAGGCACGGTGCTCGCGTTCATGATGAGCGTGATCGCCCTCTCGCTTCCGGAAATGGTGATCCTGCGCAAGGTGCTCAAGATGCGACTGATCGCGACTTTTGTCGGTGTAGTCGCCAGCGGCATCCTGCTGGTGGGCTTTGTGTTCAATGCCGTGCTCTGACCTGACGGCCCGAGCGACCGGCAACTTGTTCATGGAGAGAGGCATGTCGCTTGCAGGCCGCGTCCTTTGTCGATTGGCCGTTTCCGCGGGTGCCTTGCTGTTGCTCGTTGCCAGCGCCGAAATCATCGCGCAGGCGAATGCCAGGGCCGATATGCAGGCGCGCAGCGGCGACCAATTGACCGGACTGAAGGCCACTCTGCAAGACCGTGCCGACGGCACCATCCCCTCACTGATCGAAAGATGGCTGGTGACGGAAAACTGAGATGGAAGTGGACCGGGCCATGACGAATGACTTCAATGCCGTCCGCCCGCCGTCAGCGCGCCGGTACATTCTCGTCGTCACCGTGTTCGCCCTCGCTGCGGCCGCTAGCGCGATCAGCTACGTGTTGATGGAACGCGCGACGGCGCCGACAACGGATGTTCAGTACGTCGCCGAAGTGGACGAGGTGCAAGAGGCATTGCGGCTGGGGAAGCCTGCCGTGGTCGAATTCGGAGCCAATGCCTGCGCCAGTTGTCGCGAAATGAAGCCGATATTGGAAGGCCTCCAGCGCGAGCATGGGGAGCGGATCTCCGTGCTCAATATCGACATTCTGAGAACGCGCGATTACATCTCGCGCTACAAGATCCAGCTGATGCCCACGCAGGTATTCTTCGACGCGCAGGGTCGCGAGATCGGGCGCAACATGGGCAAGGTCTCCGCCGGGGAAATCCTTGCGCGGCTCGGCGTTGCATCGCTGGAACGCACGCCATGACGGGCCTCGAGAGCCTCGTTGCGGCGCTGCTGGGCGGCCTCCTGACCTCCGCCGCCCCCTGCGTGCTGGCCGCCGTGCCCGTGGCCGTCGGCTACGTCGGCGGTCAGGCGACCACGCCACGCCGCGCCTGGGCGCTGTCAATGGCATTTGTCATAGGCATGAACGTAGCTTTGCTCGCGCTGGGGCTGCTCGCCGCGCGCCTCGGTCTGCTGCTGGGGGCATTGCCCGGTCCGTGGTCCATCGCCGTCGGCATCGTGGTTGCCTCGGCCGCCGTCTGGCTGTGGCGCGCCGACGCCGTGTCCTGCGGTCTGCATCTGCCGGTGGCGTTCGAGCGTCGGCTCGCGCATTCGGGCATCGCCGGCGCGGCGGTGCTCGGCGCATTGATCGGCACGGTGATGAGCCCCTGCGCCACCCCGGCGCTTGCCGCCGCCCTGGCATTGGCCGGGTCGGGCGCGCTGTTCGGAATGTCGATGCTCTGGGGCGCCGCGCTGCTGTTGGCCTATGGGCTGGGCCACAGCATGCTGTTGCTGCTGGCGGGCGCCATGCCGTCCGCCGCATCCGCGCTGGCTCGCCGATTCGCCCCCTTCCAGGCATGCATCCCGGGTCGGCGCACGTTCGCGCTCGTCATGTTCGCCGCCGGCCTGTGGTGGATCGCGCAAGGCCTCGACCTCTCCCAACTCTGAGGCCTCAAATCGTGAAAAAGCTGCCCAAGCGTCGCTTCCACCTCGTGTTCTCCCTGCTGATGGGCGCGATGATGATCTTCCTGGAGCCGCGTCGCATCGACGCTTCAACGCGGTCGCACCCGGGGTGGTGCTCGTTGGCGTGCTGCGGCGCAGAAAGGCGCAGAAGTGAGCGGCCAAGCCTTGATCCTCGTCAGAGAACGCATTCTGCGAACGCGCAAACTGGATTTGAACGCACGGGAACCGCTTATGGCGTCTGGGACGTCGGTGGTGCATGACGGCTGTCGAGTGAACCCTGCGTGAGTTCCGCGGACATGGACACTTTCCTGCACCTGATGAATGGCGGGGCCGGCAACCTGGCCACCTACCTCGCCGCCCATGTGCTGCTCTGCCTGCTGCCGGCTGTTTTCATCGCCG
>CAYGYQ010000056.1:7472-16068 GCA_964354035.1 uncultured Bordetella sp. | reverse complement strand
AGACCGCCGCCGACCAGCACCACGTGCCCGGCCCGGCTCACATGCTGGGGCAGGCCGAGCGGGCCGACGAAATCGACGATGTCGTCACCGGCCTTGTAGTGGTCGCGCATCTCCAGCGTCGTCTTGCCGAGCGCCTGGATCACCAGGGTGATCGTGCCCTTGTCGCGATCGTAGTCGGCGACGGTCAGCGGAATGCGTTCGCCCCCCTCGTGCATGCGCAGCATCACGAAGTGCCCGGGCTCGGCGGAGCGCGCCACGTCGGGCGCGCTCACCTCCCAGAGGAACGTGGTCTCCGAGAATGCTTCGCGGCGGATGATCTTGTACATGGAGCGCCTTCGAGTCCGTTTCGAGAAAGTTCGCGGTGACCCGCGCAGGTCACGCCGAACGGCACCCGGGACGGATCGCCGTCGCCGGAAGCCTTTGCGCCGACGCGCGCGGTCTGTCCTTTGCAGCTTGAATAGTGCCCGTTAGTATCGGGCCGCATTTGATCGACGTCAAAGGCCCCGTATCCGGTCGTCCCTGCTCGCAGAGGCAGGGTCGTCGACGCGGGTATTACAGCCGCCGGGTTGATGCGGGTCAACCGTCAATGCCGCGGATCGTGTCCGGGGTTCGGCCCTGTCGGTGGCGGTCGCGCCGTGGGATAATGGTTCAGTGCTCCGCGGTAGACGGGAGCCGCGTGGAGTACCGTGAGGCACGGCGGGAGTTGCCGATCGCCCCGCCGGGCGGGATTGCTGTGAGAATCAGACGCGGCCCATGGTGGGCACCCCCTCCCGACGATCTCTCGCGGTCGCTGGCGCTTCAGGGCATGCCGGCGACATTTTTCGGGTTCGTCTGGCGGATCAGTGCCTGGAGCCAGATCTGGATTTCGGCACTGGCGGTCGTCGTGTTCGCCCTCAACACCGCGCCGCTCGAAATGCAGCGGCGGCTCCTCAACGCAGCCGTCCTCGATGGCGACGTGAGGCTCGTGGCGGCGCTGGCCATCACCTACGCGTGCATCGTGCTGGCCGAAGGCCTCGTCAAGCTGCTGATGAACATCTATCGGGGCTGGGTCGGGGAGAAGGCGGTGCGGGCGCTGCGGCTGGCGGCCAGTGCGCTCGTCGATGCGATGCCGGCGCAGCACGCCACGGCCCGCGTCCAGGGCGTGGAGATATCGCTGATATTGGGCGAGCCGGAAGACATCGGCGCCTTCGTCGGCGTTGTCGTCTCCGAGCTCGTGCTGGACATCGGCATCCTGCTCAGCGTGTTCGGTTACATGTTCTTCATGCAACCGTTGCTCGCGCTGGTGTGCCTCGCGATCTTCTGCCCGCAGCTGGTGTTCGTCCCCTTGATGCAACGGGCGATCAACCGGAGAGTCAGCTCCCGGATCGCCGTGCTGCGCCAGGCGAGCGCCGGCGTGCTGCTGCCGGGAACCCACGCCGCCGAGAAGGCGCTCAAGCAGGCAATGCGCTTCGCCGAGGTCTTCCAGCTGAACCTGGGCATCGTCAAGCTGCGCTATTCGATGAAGTTCCTGATGAACCTCACCCACAACGTCGGCCGGGTGGTCGTGCTCGGCGTAGGCGGATGGTACGTGATCAACGGGCAGGCGGAAGTGGGAATGATCGTCGCCTTCATTTCCGGGCTGAACAACGTGCGGGATCCCTGGGGCGATCTCGTGAACTGGTACCAGGACATGATGGTGACCCGCGCGAAGTACCGGGTTTTCGCGGTCGCGATGGAGAAGTTCTCGCGCGGCGAGGATCCGCTGTCGAGCGCATGATCCCGATCGCGCGGCAGGCCGGACCTCAGGTTTGCCGGCACTCCCGGGGCAGATACCGCGCAGGAACATCGACCGGAACGCATATCCAGCGAACCTGCTGCCGGCGGTCCAGCGCCGGCGCCAGCAGAATCGATCGCCCGGACAGTTCGGGGGTCAGCGCATCCAGCGCGAGCCGCACCCGGCCGCTGGTCAGGCTGACGTTCACGGGATCGACGAGCTCCGCCTCCGGCCGCACCTGCGTCAGCGCGAAGTCGGGCGCATCGAACGGCGAGCGCGAGACGAACCATTCCTCGAGTTGCCGCTGGAGCGGTTGAATCGCGGCCAGGCTTTCGGCGATGCGCGACCGAACGATCTGGTCGGCATACGTGGCCTGCAGGCTCGGGATCACCACCTGGAGTGCCAGCAGGATCGTCGCTGCGCCGGCGAGCACGGCCGGAATCGGCGCCGTCACCGTTCGCTGCGACAGCCATCGCGCGGCCATTTCGGGCTGCCGCAGGCGCGCCTCGGCGGTGCCGACAAGGCGTCGCGCCTGGCGGTAGACGAGGGTATTGGCGATCGCCGCGGCAACGAGCCCCGGGCCCAGCCAGACGAGGAACGCGGCCACGGCGATGGAAACGGCGCCCGAACCGCCGACGTCAGGTTCAACCGCTCCGTACAACGCCAGCGCGAGAAAAGGCCAGACGGCGAACGCGATCGCCGGCAGCCAGAGCCGGCGGTAGATCGCCCACACGGCGGGCACCCAGAGCGCTGCCCAATTCCAGCTCGGGAAACCTGGGCCGACTCGCTCATATTCGAGGAACCGCGGTGCGTAATAGTCGGCGCCAGGACCTACGGCCATCCTGAACAGGAGCGCGAGCGACGGACGCACGATCCTTTCTTCTTCGGGTTCGTCTGCGCCTCGCGGCAGATGGACCGAGTCGAGAAATGCCGTGGCGGTCGTCCCCTCGGTCGGCGAACCCGAGTCCGCGTCATCCGTCGCGTCGCCAGTGGCATCTGCGGCACCCGCGTCGATCCCGAATGCCCTGCACCAGACCGCGAACAATTGTCGTGGAGCTTTCAATCGGGGACTCCGCCGACAGGGAGTTGGCAGCCCCGCGCTCGATCGGCGCGCGGGCCCGCGCCGCGACGAGCAGACATCACGCGCGGGGGCCACCACTTCGCTGTGCCGTACAATCTTTGCACAGATCGGAGATTACCATTGCCGGCACCGCCATCGCAAAGACGGCGCGACGCGGCCGGGTCGGCGCAGCTGTTGCGGAGAGGCGCGATGCAAGGATTGATGCAGGACCGGCCGCTGCTCATATCGTCGCTGATCGAGCACGCCAATGCGATGCACCCGGGCGTGCCGATCGTTTCGCGCACGGTCGAGGGACCGGTGCACCGGTGCACCTACGGCGACCTCCATCGCCGCTCGAAGCAGGTGGCGAACGCGTTGACCGCGCTCGGCGTCAAGCCAGGCGACCGGATCGCCACGCTGGCCTGGAACGGCTTCCGGCACCTGGAGCTCTATTACGGCGTGTCGGGCATGGGCGCCGTGTTGCACACGGTCAATCCGCGGCTGTTCCCGGAACAGATCGCCTACATCGTGAACCACGCCGAGGATCAGTACCTGTTCTTCGACCTGACGTTCGCGCCGCTGATCGAGCAGCTCGGCCCGCGCATGACCTCGGTCAAGGGCTTCATCGCGATGACCGACCGCGAGCACCTGCCGGCGCTCGACGTGCCCAACCTGATCTGCTACGAGGATTGGGTCGGCGCGCAGTCCAGCGACTACGAGTGGCCGGTGTTCGACGAGCGGACCGCGTCGTCGCTGTGCTACACGTCCGGCACGACCGGCAATCCGAAGGGCGTGCTCTATTCGCACCGCTCGACGGTATTGCACTCGTACGCGGCGTGCATGGTCGACAGCCTGGGCCTGTCGTCCGCCGAGTCGGTGCTGCTGGTGGTGCCCATGTTCCACGTCAACGCCTGGGGCATGCCGTATGCCGGCGCCATGTCCGGGGCCAGGCTGGTGCTGCCCGGGCCCGCGCTCGACGGCAAGAGTGTCTACGAGCTGATGCGCGACGAACAGGTGACGCTCGCGCTTGGCGTGCCGACCGTGTGGCTGATGCTGTTCAACCACGTGGACACGTCGGGCGCGGACCCGAAGCGCGATCTCGCGCTGCGGCGCGTGGTCATCGGCGGCTCGGCGGCGCCGCGCGCGATGAGCGAACGGTTCGCGACGACCTTCGGCGCGTTCGTCGTCCACGCCTGGGGGATGACGGAAATGTCGCCGCTGGGCACCGTGTGCAACCTGCTGCCGCAGCACCGCAGGCTCGACTCCGAGCAGCGGCTCGACGTGCAGGCGAAGCAGGGGCGCGCGATGTACGGCGTCGAGATGAGGATTGCCGACGACTCGGGCCGTGCGCTGCCGCGTGACGGGGTGGCATTCGGACACCTGCTGGTGCGCGGGCCGTGGGTCACAAGCGGGTATTTCAGGGGCGACGGCGGCGATATCCTCGACGCCGATGGCTTCTTCGACACCGGCGACGTGGCGACGATCGACGGCGATGGCTACATGCAGATCACGGACCGGTCGAAGGATGTGATCAAGTCGGGCGGCGAGTGGATCTCGTCGATCGAGCTCGAGAACGCGGCGATCGGGCATCCCGCCGTCGCGGAGGCGGCTGTGATCGGCGTCACGCACCCGAAGTGGCAGGAGCGTCCGCTGCTGATTCTGGTCAGGAAAGCGGGCCAGGATGTCACGCCCGAGCAGGTCTTGCGGTTCCTCGAAGGCAAGGTGGCCAAATGGTGGCTGCCCGACGACGTGGTGTTCGTCGCCGAGCTGCCGCACACTGCGACCGGCAAGCTGCTGAAGACGAAGCTGCGCGAGATGTTCAAGGACTACCGGCTGCCATAACAAGCCATGCGCTTTACCGTCGCGACCTACAACATCCACAAGGGCTTCACGCAGCTCAACCGGCGCATGGTGATCCATGAGCTGCGGGAGCGGCTGCACGGACTCTCCGCGGACATCCTGTTGCTGCAGGAGGTCGTCGGTGTGCACCGGGGGCACGCCGCGCGCCACGTCGACTGGCCGGCGAAGCCTCAACACGAGTTCATTGCCGACACGGTCTGGCACGAAGTCGCGTACGGGAAGAACGCCATCTCCCACCACGGGCATCACGGCAATGCGGTGCTGTCGCGGTTCCCGATCGTCGCGCACGAGAACCTCGACATCTCGGCGCACGCGTTCGAGAGCCGCGGACTGCTCCATTGCGCGATCGAGCTTGGGCCGGGCGAACCGAGGCTGCACTGTCTGAACGTCCACCTCGGGCTCTTCGAGCGCGGGCGGAAATGGCAGATTCACGCGCTGTGCGAGCGCATCCGGGCGACGGTACCCGATGACGCACCGCTCGTCATCGCCGGCGACTTCAACGACTGGCGGCACAAGGCGAACCGGTTGCTCGTCGATGAGCTGGGCGTGGTCGAGGTCTTCGCCGCGGTGCGCGGTCGCCCGGCGCGCACCTTTCCGTCGGTGCTGCCGGTCTTCCGCCTCGACCGCATCTACGCGCGTGGCCTCGCCATCGTCGAGGCGCACGTGCACTGCGCGTTTCCATCGGGGCGGATTTCCGACCACGCCGCGCTGGCGGCCACGTTCGAGACCGGCCCCCCGCCGCGATGAACCGGTTCCTGCCGGGCAACCTGATCACACTGCTGAGGAGCGGCGGGGAGTACTTTCCCGCGCTGGTCTTCGCGATCGATCGCGCCGAGCGCGAGGTCTGGCTGGAAACCTATATCTACGCCGACGATGACGTCGGCCGGATCGTCACGGCAGCGCTCGTTCGCGCGGCGCAGCGCGGCCTGGTCGTGCGCGTGCTCGTGGACGGATGGGGCGCCAGGCACTATCTCACGGCGGCGATCGAGCGCGACCTGACGCAGGGAGGCGTCAAGTTGCTGAAGTATCGTCCCGAGGTCGCGCCCTGGCAATTCCGCTCGAACCGCCTGCGCCGGCTGCATCGGAAGCTCTGTCACGTCGACGGGCACGTCGCCTTTGTGGGCGGCATCAACATCATCGACGACGTGAACACCCCCGGCCAGAAGCCGCCACGGGTCGATTTCGCGTTGCGCGTCGAAGGCCCGCTGCTGGTCTCGATCGTCCACTCGATGCAGCGCGTCTGGGCGATCAACGAGCTGGTCCAGTTCCAGCACAGCGAAGTGCCGCTGTTCCCGGCCCCGCGGCGGGCGGCGCGGGCCGGGGCGCAGACGGCGAAATTCCTGATCCGGGACAATCTGCGGCATCGTCGTGACATCGAGCAAGCCTATCTCGCCGCGATTCGCACGGCCAAGCGCGAGATACTGATCGCCAACTCGTACTTCTTTCCCGGCATTCGTTTCCGCCGCGCGCTGATCGCCGCGGCCGGACGCGGGGTCGCGGTCACGCTGCTGCTGCAAGGGCGGGTCGAGTATGTCCTGCTGCACTACGCATCGCGCGCGCTGTACGGGCAGCTCCTGGCCTCCGGCGTCGCGATTCAGGAGTACCACCAGTCGTTCCTGCACGCGAAGGTGGCGGTGATCGACGACCATTGGGCGACCGTCGGTTCCTCCAATATCGATCCCTACAGCCTGCTGATGGCGCGCGAGGCGAACGTCGTGGTGCGCGATCCGTACTTCTCAACGCAGTTGCGCGACGAACTCGGGAAGATGATCGACGACGGTGCCCGGCGCGTGCGCCCCCAGCACTGGGCGCTTCGCCCCAGGCTCTACAAGGCGCTGGTCTGGATGGCCTACGGCGTCGTCCGGCTGGGCATGGGCCTGCTGGGTTACGGCGGCAACGAGTGGTTCCGCGGTCGCCGCCGACGGCACCAGCAATGGCACCCGCCGCAGGCGGCGGACGGGGGCACGGCGCCGGACCGGAAAGGATGATTTGCTAGACTGTTCTCCCAGTGTCACGCCGCAATGGCGGACGCCCGTACCGCAAACCGCAGTCCACCCCTGACACCGAATGCGCCACCAAGGGTCATCGTCCCTGCCGCTCCCCGGGCCCGCGCGCGGCGGCGACTGGCGCGTCATCGGCACGCTGCTGCCTTACCTCTGGGCGTACAAGAGCCGCGTCATCCTGGCGCTGGTGGCGCTGGTCGCGGCCAAGGTCGCCAACATCGGCGTGCCGCTGCTGCTGAAGCAGATCGTCGACAGCCTGGACCCGCGAACCGCGGCACTGGCAGTCCCGCTGGCGCTGCTCGCCGCCTACGGCCTGCTGCGCCTGTCGACGACGGTGTTCACCGAGGTGCGGGAGTTCCTGTTCGCCAAGGTCACGCAGCGGGCGGTGCGCACGATCGCGCTCGAGGTGTTCCGGCATTTGCATGCGCTCTCGCTGCGCTTTCATCTGGCGCGGCAAACGGGTGGCCTGACGCGCGACGTCGAGCGCGGACAGAGGGGCATCTCGACCCTGATCAGCTTCACGCTGTTCTCGATCCTGCCGACGGCGGTCGAGATCGGCCTGGTGGCGGCGATTCTGGTGATCCGTTACGACTGGACGTTCATCGCCATCACGCTGACCGCGCTCACGCTCTACGTCGCCGCCACGATATTCATCACCGATTGGCGGACCGGTTTCCGGCGGCAGATGAACGAGCTCGACTCGAAAGCGAACACGCGCGCGATCGACAGCCTGCTCAATTACGAGACGGTGAAGTACTTCGGCAACGAGGGCTTCGAGGCGCGGCGCTACGACGAGAGCATGCAGCGCTGGGAGCAGGCCGCGGTCCGCAGCCAGACGTCGCTGTCGCTGCTCAACGTCACGCAGAGCGCGATCATCGCTGTGGCCGTGACGCTGATCATGTGGCGGGCGACCGTCGGCGTGGTCGACGGCACGATGACCATCGGCGATCTCGTGCTCGTCAACGCGTTCATGATCCAGATCTACATTCCGCTCAATTTCCTGGGCGTGCTCTACCGCGAGGTCAAGCAGGCGCTGGCCGACATGGAGCGGATGTTCGCGCTGACGGCCGAGAACACCGAGGTGGCCGACGCGCCGGGCGCGCCGGCCCTCGTCGTCGGGGCGGGCGAGGTGCGCTTCGAGCACGTCGATTTCGGCTACGAGCCGAACCGGCAGATCCTGTTCGACGTAGGCTTCACGATTCCGGCGGGGAAGACCGTGGCCGTCGTGGGCCCGTCCGGCGCCGGGAAGAGCACGCTGTCCCGGCTGCTCTTCCGGTTCTACGACGTGACGGGCGGGCGCATCACGGTGAACGGCCAGGACATCCGCCAGGTGACGCAGGACAGCCTGCGCGCCGCGATCGGCATCGTGCCGCAGGATACGGTGCTCTTCAACGACAGTATCGAGTACAACATCGCCTATGGCCGCACCGGCGCGGCGCACGACGACATCGTCGCGGCGGCGCAGCTCGCGCAGATCCACGATTTCATCGCCGGCACGCCCGAGGGCTACGCCACGCCGGTCGGCGAGCGGGGCCTCAAGCTCTCCGGCGGCGAGAAGCAGCGTGTGGCCATCGCGCGCGCGGTGCTGAAGGGGCCGCGCATCCTGATCTTCGACGAGGCGACGTCCGCGCTCGACTCGAAGTCGGAAAAGGCGATTCAGGCCGAGCTGAAGCGCATCGCGCAGAACCGCACGACGCTCACCGTCGCGCACCGGCTTTCCACCATCGTCGACGCCGACGAGATCCTCGTCCTCGATCGCGGCCGGATCGTCGAGCGCGGCACCCATGGCGCGCTGCTGGCGTTGGCCGGCGTGTATGCGCGCATGTGGCAGCTGCAGCAGACCGAGGCGCCGGAGGACGCCGGACTCGACGCGGCGGGCGGTCCACCACGGTCGAGCGCGGCGTTCGTGTGAGCGTGGGC
>CAYGYQ010000056.1:0-7372 GCA_964354035.1 uncultured Bordetella sp. | reverse complement strand
GCGTGGGCCCGTTGGGGCGGGCTTGCCCGCGCTCGTCCGGCCAAATCCATGATTTCGAAGGGGTATTGGCGAAGCGCTCCCGGCATGCTATAAAGCGGTTGTTCCTAAGGTCTGACTTGATGAACCGACGCCTGACGATTGTTTTTCTTGCGCTAATTGCGATGGCCGCGTTCGGTCAGGCCGTCGCGCAGGCACCGCTCCTGCGCGACCCGGCCAAGCTCCACCTCGCCTCGCTCAATGCCGTGGTCGTCGACGCGTCGGCCAATCGCCCGGTCTATGCCAAAGGCGCCAACGACGTGACGCCCATCGCCTCGCTCACCAAGCTCATGACCGCCATCGTCACGCTCGATGCCGGCTTGTCGCTGGACGAGTTGATCGCGATCGACATGGACGATCTCGACTATCTCAAAGGAACGACGTCGCGGCTGCGCATGGGAACGGAGCTCCCGCGGCACGAAATGCTGCGCCTCGCGTTGATGTCCTCGGAAAATCGCGCGGCCTCCAGCCTTGCCCGAACCTATCCGGGCGGCACGGCGGCGTTCGTCGGGGCAATGAACGCCAAGGCCGCCTTGCTGGGGATGTCGAACACGCGCTACGCCGATCCGACCGGTCTCTCGGCGCAGAACGTGTCGACGGCGAACGATCTCGCCGTGCTCGTGGCCGCGGCGGCGGAGTATCCTCAGATCCGCGATTTCAGCACGACGGGCAGCCATTACGTCGAGGTGCAACCAACCGGCCAGTTGCTGGGGTTCAACAACACCAACAACCTCGTCAAGAACGCGCAATGGGACATCAAGCTCTCGAAGACCGGGTACATCCGCGAGGCCGGCAAATGCCTCGTCATGCTGGCAACGATCGCGTCGAAGCCGTTCGTGATCGTGTTGCTCGATTCCGCCGGCAAGTACACCCGCCTGGGCGACGCCCAGCGGGTGCGCCATTGGCTCGAGACCGGGGAGACGCTGCTCGTGGTCGCCGCGGCAAAGCCCGCGCCTAAGGCGAGGAAGGCAAAAACCGCCAAGAGCGTTTCCTACACGCAGGCTGCGGCACGAACTGCCGTCTCGCGGCAACGCTGAGTTCCTTCAGTCCGCGCGGTGGTGCAGCAGCAAGAGTTCCTTCGCGTGCGCCCGCGTCTTTGCGGTGATCGCGCTGCCGGCCAGCATGCGTGCGAGCTCCTCGATCCTGGCGGCGCCTGAAATCGGCGCAGCCTCGGCGCGCACTGCTTGCGCGTCGCCCCGCTTGATCACCCGGAAGTGCGTATCGGCGAAGGCTGCGACTTGCGGCAGGTGAGTCACGCAGAGCACCTGCCGGTGCGCGCCCAGCGCCTGCAATTGCGCGCCGACGGTTGCCGCGACGGCGCCCCCGATGCCGGCGTCGACCTCGTCGAAGACGAGGGTCGGCACCGCGCCGACTTCGCTCGTCACCACCTGGATCGCCAGCGCGATCCGCGACAGCTCGCCGCCGGAGGCGACCTTGGCCAGCGGCCCGAGCGGCTGCTTCGGATGGCTCGCGACGCGGAACTCGATCTGCTCGACGCCGTGGCTTGCGGGGGTCGCGAGCGGCTCCAGTGCGATTTCGAGGCGCCCTCCCGTCATCGCGAGGTGCTGCATGACCTCGGTCACCCGGGCCTCGAGATCATGCGCGGCCAGCTCGCGCTTCGCCGACAGCTGCGCGGCAAGCGCCCGGTACGACGCCTCGGCCTCGGCCGCGCGCTCACCGAGCGCGGCGGCGTTCGCGGACTCGGCTAGCGCCGCGAGCCGTACCTCCGTGTCCGAACGCAGCTGAGGCAGCGCTTCCGGCCGGACCCGGTGCTTGCGCGCCGTGTCGTGGATCGCCGCCAGCCGCTCCTCCACCCGCGCGAGCTCCGTCGGGTCGACGTCCAGTTTCTGCCGATACCCGCGCAGCGCGCGCGCGGCCTCGTCGATGCCGATGCGTGCCGGCTCGAGCAGGGCGACGATCTCCACGAGGGCGGGGTCGTGCGCCGAATGGGCGTCGAGCCTGGCGATCAGCGCGGACAGCCGGGTCGAGAGCGCATCGTCGCCGTAGGCGAGTCCCTCCTCGCCCGCCAGCGCCGCCTCGATCAGCGCTGCGGCATGCGCGAGCCGCGCTTGCGCCTGCGTCAGGCCGGCCCATTCTTCGGCTGAGACGTCGAGCGTGGCGAGCTCGCGCTGGCGCGCCTCAAGCGTCTCGCGCTCGGCGGCCGAGGCCCGTGCCGCCTGTACCGCGGCGTCCCGGCGCAGGACGGCCTTGTTCCACTCCTGCCACGCGCTGGCCACGGCCCGGCCCAGGGCCGTGAAGCCGCCGAAGCCATCGACGAGCGAGCGCTGCACCTCGGCTGCCGTCAGCGACTGATGCGCGTGCTGGCCGTGCAGATCGACGAGGCGCTCGCCGGCTTCCTTCAGTTGCGCAAGCGTCGCCGGCCGGCCGTTGATCCAGGCGCGGCTGCGGCCCTGGGCATCCAGCGTCCGCCGCAGGAGGAGCGAACGGTCGGGCGCGGCGAGATCGTGCGCGACCAGCCACTCGGCGATCCCCGGGCGATCGTCCACGTCGAACGCAGCGGCCAGTTCGGCCCGTTCGGTGCCCGGCCGCAGCTGGCGCAGCTCGAAGCGATCGCCCAGCAACAGCGCGAGAGCGTCGAGCAGAATGGACTTGCCGGCGCCGGTCTCGCCGGTCAGCACCGTGAAGCCGGCGTCGAGCTCGAGGTCGAGTGTCTCGACGACGACGAAATTACGGATGGACAGGAGCCGGAGCATGGGCAATTGGGGTCAGCGGCGAAGCGTTCGGAAGCGCGATCAGGACCTTTGAAACGAGTGCACCGGAGGTTGCGTATCCGACGCCGTTGGCATTACCTGGCCCGCAGGCGCTCCGGCGTTTCGCTCCAATGCAGTTTCTCGCGCAGCATCGCGAAGTAGTCGTGCCCTTCGGGGTGCAGGAAGCGCGCCGAGTACGGCGCCCGGCGCACGGTGACGCGCTCGCCCTCGGCCAGCGCGAAATGCGCCTGGGCGTCGCAATGCAGCGCGGCATCGCGCCCGCGCTCGAGGGTGAGGGCGATCGTCGCCGTGTCGGCCACCGCAATCGGCCGGTGCGTCAGCGCGTGCGGCGCGACCGGCACCAGCGCGAACGCAGGCACTTGCGGATCGAGAATCGGGCCCCCCGCCGACAGGGCATACGCGGTCGACCCGGTGGGTGTCGCGACGATGATGCCGTCCGCCCGCATCGCGTAGACGAAGCGGCCGTCGATTTCCACGGCACAGTCGATCATCGTGCCACCACCCCCACGATGCAGCACGACGTCGTTCAACGCGTAGCCGGCCTCGCGCGAGCCGTCGGCCCGGATGACCTCGGTCGCCAGCAGTGTCCGCCGCTCCTCGACGTAGCGGCCGGACAGCATCGCGGCGAGCGTTTCCTCCATGCGCGCGATCGGGATGTCGGTCAGGAAGCCGAGACGGCCCTGATTGATGCCGATGAGCGGCACCTCGAGCGGCGCCAGGCGCCGCGCGATCGAGAGCATCGTGCCATCCCCGCCGACGACGATGGCGACGTCGGCGCGCGCTCCCAGCGCCTCGGCCGGCGCGGCGGGGATGCCCGCAAGCCCCGTCAGCTGCGCCGTCTCGGTCTCGATCACGAGGTCGTGCCCCTCGGCGGCGAGGAAGGAGGCGAGGCGCAACAGCGGCTCGGCGATGGCGGGACTGCCCTGACGCCCGATCAACGCCACCCGCGGGAAACGGGTGGCAGGCACCGGAAGGGGGGCGGATGGCGACATCGGAGCGATTAAAGCACACGCGCCGCCGGCGCCAAAGCTGGCCCGATGGATAACCCCAGCGCGGGCAAGCCCGCGCCCACGAAAGGGCGCCGCCGGCGCCAAAGCCGGGCCCATGGCCGATGCCTTCCACGCGCCCTGGAGGGGCCCGGCGGGCCGCGCTCCCGGCGCATGCCTGTAAGATGCCTGCATGCTGGATCCCCGCGCCCAATATCTGCTGAAGACCCTCGTCGAGCGCTACATCGTCGAAGGGCAGCCGGTGGGCTCGCGCGTGCTGTCGAAGCAGCCCGGCCTGGAGCTGTCCCCGGCGACGATACGCAACGTGATGGCCGACCTCGAGGAGATGGGGTACATCGCCAGTCCCCATACGTCGGCCGGCCGCATTCCCACGGCCAAAGGCTACCGTTTCTTCGTCGACAGCCTGATGGTGATGAAGCCGCTGGAACAGGTCGAGATTCATCGGCTGGAAGGGGAGTTCACCGCGGACCGGCCCCAGCAGCTGATGAGCGCGGCCGCCACGCTCCTCTCCCAGCTGACGCATTTCGCCGGCGTCGTGATGACGCCCAAACGGCGCGAGGCGAGCTTCCGGCACATCGAGTTCCTGCGTCTGTCCGAACGGCGTGTGCTGCTGATCGTCGTGACCTCCGAGGGCGACGTGCAGAACCGCATCCTGCACACGGACCGTTCCTACACGCAGTCGCAGCTGATCGAGGCGACCAACTTTTTCAATCTGCACTACTCGGGCCAGCCGTACGGCGCCGTCCGCTCGCTGCTCGCCGAGGAGCTGAAGTCGCTGCGCGAGGACATCGTTGGCCTGATGACGGCGGCGGTCGAGGTCGGGGGCGCCGCGCTCAACGAGAACGAGGCGCTGGTCGTCACCGGCGAAAAGAACCTGCTGGCTGCTTCCGACCTCGC
Organism: uncultured Bordetella sp.; assembly: GCA_964354035.1. Classification (GTDB taxonomy): domain Bacteria; phylum Pseudomonadota; class Gammaproteobacteria; order Burkholderiales; family Casimicrobiaceae; genus CAIWHR01. The sequence goes on along the minus strand of CAYGYQ010000056.1, from coordinate 2,700 downwards.
GTCGAACATGGACCGGCTGCGCCGGCTGTTCGAGCTCTTCGAGCAGAAGACCTCGCTCCTGCACCTGCTCGACGTTTCCCAGCGGGCACAGGGCGTGCAGATCTACATCGGCGGGGAGTCCGGGCTCGTGCCGCTCGACGAGTGCAGCGTCGTGACCGCGCCGTACGAGCTCGACGGGCGCGTGATCGGGACGCTGGGCGTGATCGGTCCGACCCGCATGGCCTACGAGCGCGTGATTCCGATCGTCGACATCACCGCCAAGCTGCTGTCCAACGCGCTGACCCATCAGCTGAACGACTGATGGGCGGCTTTCTCGCCGAGCCGCCATGGAAGCACGGTGAGCCGCGCCGGATCGGCGTGCTGCTGATGAACCTGGGCACGCCGGATGCGCCGACCGCCTCCGCGGTGCGCCGCTATCTCGCCGAGTTCCTGTCGGACCGGCGCGTCGTGGAAATTCCGGCCTTCGTGTGGAAGCTGATCCTGCATGGCGTGATCCTGCGCATCCGCCCGGCGCGCTCGGCGAAGAAGTACGCGATGATCTGGGGCGCCGACGGCTCGCCGCTGCTGGCGCACAGCCAGAAGCAGAAGACGCTGCTGATGGGCTATCTCGGCCAGAAACTGAAGGACCTGGGACTGCCGTCCGACCTGGCGCAAGTCCAGCTCGCGATGCGCTACGGCAACCCGGGGGTCGCCGACGCCTTCGGCAAGCTCAAGGCGGCGGGCTGCGATCGGATCCTGGTGGTGCCGCTGTTTCCGCAATACTCGGCGAGCGCCACCGCGGCGGCGCTGGACGCGGTCTTCGCCCACGCGCAGCGAATGCGCCGGATGCCGGGCCTGCGGACGGTCGACTGTTTCCACGATGACCCCGGATACATCCGGGCCGTCGCGCGGAGCGTCAGCGACTACTGGATGCGCCACGGCCGCCCGGACGTGCTGGTGATGAGCTTTCACGGCCTGCCGCGGCGCGCGCTGGATCTCGGCGATCCCTATCATTGCCAGTGCCACAAGACCGCGCGCCTGCTTGCGGCGGAGTTGGGCCTCGAAGCGAAGCAGTTCGCCGTGACCTTCCAGTCGCGCTTCGGGCGCGCCGAGTGGCTGAAGCCCTATACGCAGGAAACGCTGGTGCGGTTGGCGAAGGACGGTGTCGGGCGGGTCGACGTCGTCTGCCCCGGATTCGTGTCCGATTGCCTCGAGACGCTGGAGGAGATCGGCATGGAGGTGAAGCAGGCGTTCCTCGGCGCCGGCGGACGCGAGTTCCACGCCATCCCCTGCCTCAACGAGCAACCGCAGTGGATCGCCGCGCTGGTCGATCTGGTTCTGGCGAACCTCCAGGGCTGGCTCGCCCCGCCGCCGGATGCGTCCGAGCGCGAAATGACGCTGATGCGGGCGAAAACGATGGGGGCACGGCAGTAGTCCCGATCGGGGCCCGCTCGTGCGCCGGGTCGATCATCGCATTGCAATAGATTGATTTTACTGACATAACTGCCCGAGCGCGAGGATCCTTTCCGGCGCTGCGGCGGCAGTTGAAATGCCCCTGCACGCCCCCATAGTAAGCGCAGGCCCTTGCGCGTACGGGGGTGTTCATTCCGTTGGAGTTCCGATGTCTGCCCAGCACAAACCGGAGGTTTCCGCCCACCACGCCGCCGCGCCGGACGCTCCGTCGCCGGTCGCGGTTGCCAACCCCGCCGCCGATGTCGTGTCCGGCGCCTCGCCGGCGGATCCGGCGCCGGACATCGCCGCCTTGCTGCAGAAGGTCGAAGCCGAGGCGGCGGAGCTGCGGGACGCATGGCTGCGCTCGCGCGCGGAGATCGACAACGTGCGCAAGCAGGGGATCGCCGACGTCGCCCGGGCGCACAAGTACGGCATCGAGCGCTTCGCCGGCGAACTCCTCGCCGTGAAGGATTCGCTCGAATTGTCGCTGGCGGCGGACAACGCCTCCCTGGAGACGCTACGGGCGGGGGTCGAGCTGACGCTGAAGCAGCTCGTGGCCGCGTTCGAGAAGGCCCAGGTCACCGAGATCGATGCCGCCGGCCGGAAGTTCGATCCCCACCGGCACCAGGCGATGGCCATGGTCGAAAGCCCGGAACCGGCGCATACCGTCGTGCAGGTCTTCCAGAAAGGCTATCTTCTCGCCGATCGCGTGCTGCGGCCGGCCATGGTTGCCGTGGCCAAACCCAGGGACGGCGACGCGTCGTAGGCCAGACCGTTCGCGCGCGGCTTGATTCAGCCGTCGCTACCCCCATTTGCAGTACAGACAACTCATTTTGCACCGGAGGCATAGGAAATCATGGGCAAGATCATCGGCATCGACCTCGGCACGACCAACAGTTGCGTCGCCATCATGGAAGGCGGGCAGCCGAAGGTGATCGAGAACTCGGAAGGCGCGCGCACGACCCCCTCCGTCGTCGCGTACCAGGAAGACGGCGAGATCCTCTGCGGCGCTTCCGCGAAGCGGCAGGCGGTGACCAACGCCAGGAACACGCTGTACGCCGTCAAGCGGCTGATCGGCCGGCGCTTCGAGGAAAAGGAAGTGCAGAAGGACATCGACCTGATGCCCTACAAGATCGTCAAACACGACAACGGCGACGCCTGGGTCGACGTGCGCGGCAAGAAGATCGCGCCGTCGCAGGTGTCCGCCGAAGTCCTGCGCAAGATGAAGAAGACGGCCGAGGACTACCTCGGCGAGGAAGTGACCGAGGC
>CAYGYQ010000055.1:0-16069 GCA_964354035.1 uncultured Bordetella sp. | reverse complement strand
CCGTGCACGCGCATCGGCTCGATCAGCGCCTTGCCGATCTGCCGGCGCGGATTGAGCGAGGCGTAAGGGTCCTGGAAGATGATCTGCAGCTTGCGGCGCAGCTCGCGCAGGCGCCCCTTGCTCGCCGTGACCACGTTCTCGCCCTTGAAGACGATCTCGCCCGCGTCGGGCTCGACCAGGCGGAGCGCGGCGCGCCCGGCCGTCGACTTGCCGCAGCCGGATTCGCCGACCAGACCGAAGGCCTCGCCGTCGCGCACGCGAAACGAGATGCCGTCGAGCGCACGAACGGTGACGGTGCGCGTGCGCGGAAAGCCGCGCCGCACGATGAAGAACTTGCGCAACCCGGTGACGGTGAGGACGGGATCAGGCATGCCAGTCCCGAAGGGCCGCCCCGAGGGACTGGCCAGCCCCCCCGGGGGCAGCGAGCGCAGCGAGCGTGGGGGGATGTTTCATCGCGCCCCCTCCCGGCGGGGCGCGCAGCCAGCACCGCACCTGGTGATCGGGAACATCCGGCAGCGGCGCCAGCACCGGGTCGCGCGCAGTGCAGATCGGCTCGCGCAATGGGCAGCGCGGGGCAAAGCGGCAGCCCGAGGGCATCGCACCGAGCGCCGGCACCTGGCCGGCGATGGTGGAGAGGTCGCCCATGTCGCGATCGACGCGCGGAATCGAGCGCAGCAGGAGCTCGGTATAGGGATGGGTCGGACGCGCGAAGAGCTCGTTCACGGGCGCGATCTCGACGATCTCGCCGGCATACATCGCGGCGACGCGGTCGGCGATCGACGCGACGACGCCGAGGTTGTGGGTGATGAAGATCATCGCCATGCCGTACGCCGCCTTGAGCTCGGCCAAGAGCGCGAGGACCTCGGCCTGGATGGTCACGTCGAGTGCCGTGGTCGGCTCGTCGGCGAGCAGCAGCTCCGGCCGGCAGGCCAGGGCCATCGCGATCATCACGCGCTGCCGCATGCCGCCCGAGAACTGGTGCGGAAAATCGGCAAAACGCTGGCGCGCCGACGGGATCTTGACCTGATCGAGCAGCTCGAGCGCGGCAGCGTCGGCCTCGCGGCGTCCCATGTCGCGGTGGTAGGAGAGCGCCTCGGCGACCTGGAAGCCCACCGTCAGCACCGGGTTCAACGACGTCATCGGCTCCTGGAAGATCATCGAAATGCGATCGCCGCGGATCTTGCGCATCTCCTCCTCGCCGAGCGCGACCAGGTCCTGTGCGGCGAAGCGGATGTGCCCGCCGGTGATCCGTCCGTTGGCCGGCGGCACCAGCCCCATGATGGACAACGCGGTGACGCTCTTGCCGCAACCGGACTCGCCGACGATCGCCAGCGTTTCGTTGTGCTGGACGGCGAAGCTCACGTCGCGCACGGCCGGGTGCCAGCCACCGCCGATGCGAAACGAGGTGACGAGGTTCTCGACCGCGATGATCGGGGCATCCGCCGTCGTCGCGCTCATGCGCTCGGGTCCGCGGGCGTTGGTGTTCGTAGGCGCGGGCTTGCCCGCGCTCGATCGGCATCAACGCATGAGCCGGCGCCGAGCGCGGCCGAGGCCGCGCCTACGACGCCGCCCGTCCCCGCGCCGCATTGCCTTTCAACACCACGGGTCATTGACACAGGATTTCTCATTCGCCGCCCCTGAGCTTGGGATCGATGGCGTCACGCAGCCCGTCGCCTAACATGTTGAGCGAGAACACGACGAGCAGGATGGCGAGGCTGGGGAAGAGGGACAGCGACACGCTGTCGAGGATGTTCTCGAAGCCTTCGCGGATCATGCCGCCCCAGGTCGCCGTGGGCGGCCTGACGCCGAGCCCGATGAAGCTGAGCGAAGCTTCGATGCGGATCGCGGTGGCCAGCCACAGCGACGCCATGACCAGGATCTCGGCGACGATGTTGGGCAGGATATGGATGGTCATGATGCGCAGGTCGGAATAGCCGAGCGCGCTTCCGGCCTCGATGTAGTCGCGCTCCTTGACCAGGATCGTCGGCGCCCGCGCGATGCGCGCGAAGGGCGCGATCGCGGTCAGCGCGATGGCGATCATGAGATTGCCCATGCTGGCGCCGAGCATCGCCACCACCATCAGCCCCATGATCAGCGACGGGAACGAGAGCAGCACATCCATCGCCTGCATGACCACCATGTCGAAGCGGCCGCCGACATAGCCGGCGAGGATGCCGATGATGCCCCCGATCAGCACCGCGGCGAGGATCGAGACCGTGCTGATGACGAGCGACAGGCGCGCGCCCCAGAGCAGGCGGGAGAGGATGTCGCGGCCATACGAATCGGTGCCGAACCAGTGCGCCGCCGAGGGCCCCTGGAGACGCGCCAGGATGTCCTGATCGAGCGGGTCGTACGGCGAGATGAGGGGAGCGAGCAGCGCGAGCGCGACGACGAGCAGGAACGTGACCAGGCCGATCCAGGACGTCGCGTTGGTATTGAAGGCACGAACGAGCTGCTGCAGCGCGTAGGAGGAGCCGCGCGCTGCAACCGTAACCGTTGCCGTCTGGCTGGTCATTGGCGTTTCACCCGCGGGTCGATGAAGCCATAGGTGAGGTCGGTCAGCAGATTCACCAGGACGATGGCGAAGGCGTAGACGACCATCATGCCCTGCAGCACCGTGTAGTCGCGCTGGTTGAGGGCACTGACGATCAGCTTGCCCAGGCCCGGCCGGTTGAAGACGATCTCGGTCAGCACCGAATTGCCGATCAGGATGCCGAGATAGAGTCCGACGACCGTGACCACGGGGATGAGACCGTTGCGGAAGGCGTGGCGCCAGATCACCGCGCGCGTCGGCACGCCCTTGGCACGCGCCGTGCGGATGTAGTCCTCGCCGAGCACTTCGAGCATCGACGAGCGCGTCACCCGCGTGACATAGGCGGCCATGATGATCGCGAGATTGATGGCGGGGAGCGCGAGACTGCGCAAGCGCTCGACCGGATCGTCGAGCGACCCGGCGCTGATCACCGGGAACCAGCGCAGGTGGATGGCAAAGACGAGCAGCAGCAGAATCGCCGAGACGAAGGCGGGAAACGAAAGGCCGAGCAAGGAGCCGATGCGGGCGACGTAATCGACCCAGGTATTGCGGCGCAGCGCCGACCAGACGCCGAGCGGCACGCCGATGAGCGCGCCCAGCACGATCGCCGTCACCGTCAGGTCGATCGTGTAGGGAAGGACCTTGCGCACTTCCTCGACCACTGGCTTGCCGGTCACCAGCGAGCTGCCCCAGTCGCCGCGCACGGCGTTGACGAGAAAGTCGACGTACTGGACGCCGATCGGCTTGTCGACGCCCAGGCGGTGGCGCATGTTGGCGAGCGCCTCGGCGCTCGCCTGATCGCCGAGGATCGTCTGCGCCGGATCGCCCGGCAGCACGCGCGCCAGCACGAAGACGATCGTGAGTACCGCGAACAGCGTCGGGACCGCGAGGAGCAGGCGCTTGAGAATGTAGCCGAGCATGGAGCGCTACCCGCATGCCGCCCCTCCCGCCTCGTGGGGCGAGAGGGGATGCAGGTCAATCACTGCGTGAAGTGCGTGCCTTCGTCGACGACCGGACCGAGGCTCAACGATCCTTTCAGCGGGAAGCCGAAGTTGAGCGAGGCGCGCCGGGCCCAGATCTGCGGCTGCTCGTAGACCGGGATCCCGCACACCTTCGTCATCAGTTTCTGCTGCGCGGTCTTCCATAGCGCCTTCTGCTTGGCCGGATCCGGCTCGACGCGCGCGGCGTCGATTTCCGCATCGGCGTCGTTGCAGTGGGAGAAGTTGGTCACCGCCGTCGGCGTGCCAACGATGCTGCGCGAGTGGTAGAACTGCGTCAGGTAGGTGTCGGCAACCGGGAAGCGGGCGGCGCTGTAATGGACGATCGGGCTCATGTCCTTGCGGATGCTGGCATGATACGTCGCGTGCTCGACCACTTCCATGTCGAGAGTGATGCCGACCTTGCGCAACTGCGCCTGCGTAACCTCCATCATCGCCAGCATGCCCGGCAGGTTGGTGTGGATGATCTTGATGGTGAGGCCGTTCGGATAGCCGGCTTCCTTGAGCAATGCCTTCGCCTTCTCGGGGTCAAAGGCCAGCAGCGGGACGTCGGCGGTCTGTCCGAGATAGCCGATGGGAACAATCGACTGCGCAGGACGCGCCGTGTCCTTGCCCTTGAACTGCACGATCTGATTGCGGTCGATCGCATGCGCGAGCGCCTGCCGCACGCGCAGATCGTTGAGCGGCGGCTTGTCGACGTTGATATAGAGCACCGACAGCTCGCCCGGGTCGAAGACATCGACAGTCGTGTCCTTTTCCTTCTTCATCCGCTCGACCCAGGTCTGGTCCTGCTTGCCATAGGTCAGATCGATCTCGCCCGAGGTGAAGGCGAGATCGCGACTCGCGTCGGAGAGGATGTAGCGGTAGACGATCTTCTCGAGCTTCGGCTTGCCGCGGAAATACTGCGGGTTGGCGAGGAGCGTCACCGATTCCTTCGACTTGTATTCACCGAACATGAAGGGGCCGGTGCCGATCGGCTTCTGGGTGAATTTCTCGCCCATCTCCTCGGCCGCCTTCTTGCACACCATGTTGCCGCCCTGATAGTTGATGAGCAGCCCGAGGAGGCTCGGCACCTGGTTCTTCAGGCTGATCCGGACCGTGTACTTGTCGAGCGCCTCGACCTTGTCGAAGTCCTTGAAGTCGCTCGAGAACGCGGAACGCTTGGGATCGGCGGAGCGGGCCAGCGAATAGACGACGTCATCCGCGGTGAACTCGCCGTAGCCGTGATGGCACTGCACGCCCTTGCGCAGGCTGAACGTCCATTGCTTGCCGTCCGGGGACGATTTCCAGCTCTCGGCGAGATCGCCTTCGATCAGGGCCGCGTCGGGGTTCATCGTGCCTTGCTTCATCCGCACGAGGCCATTGAACATCCAGTTGAACAGCGCCTTGTCCGGTGTCGTCGCCGACAGATGCGGATCGAGCCGGCCCGCATCGATCGCCGCCATCCCGACATTGAGGACCGTCTTGGCCGCCAGCGCCGGTTGGGCTATCGCCGCTGCGACCAGCACCGCTGCCAGTGCCGCAGCGCGACCAATCAAGCGGGCCAGCGGCACGCCATCTCGCGCGGGCGTCAACGGCGACATGCGACAGCTTTGGGTTCGAAATGCCTGCGCTGCGTCCATAGTCCTCTCTCCTGTGCGAAGGTTCCCCGGATTGCCAAGGACCTTCGTCAATGCTCGGAAAACCTCGATGCGATCGAGGCGACGGGCCTTCTCCAGCCGGTGGCCGAAGGCGGCAGCATACACCCATCTGTACCGCCGCCTTCGGGGCGCCAGGACTGCCGGCGGCCCGTTCTTTCTGTCCACGCCGCTGTGATGGGCCGCCTGGCGGACATTGCGTGGCCAACACCGCCATGGCATGATCCCCGGAGCTCGCGGCACCGCGCGTTGCTTCGCAACGGGAGACCCTTTCGATGGCACAGATCCTCTTCAAGAACGCCAGGCTGCTCGACCCTCACGCCGATGCGCTTCAAGGCGGGGTTTCCGTGCTCGTCGAAGGCGAGACGATCCGCGAAGTCTCCGCGAAGCCGATCAAGGCCCCAAAGGCCGACGTGGTCGACTGCAAGGACCGCACGCTGATGCCGGGCCTCATCGACTGCCATGTGCACGTGATGCTGTCGGAAGTGAACATCCGTTATCTCGAGGCCATCCCGCTGACCATGATGACGGTCCGCGCCGCGGCGCTGATGCGCGGGATGATCGACCGCGGCTTCACCACGGTGCGCGATACGGGCGGCGCCGACTGGGGCATGCGCGACGGCGTGGCGCAGGGCCTTCTGCCCGGTCCGCGCATGTTCATCGCCGGTCGCGCGCTGGGGCCGACGGGCGGCCATTCCGACGCGCGCCGGCGCACCGACGTCCATTCGGGGGCGTGCAGGTGCTGCAATGCGATGAGCTTCTGCCTGGAAGTGGTCGATGGCGCCGACGCCGTTCGCGCGGCGGTGCGCGAGCAGCTGCGCCAGGGTGTCGACCAGATCAAGATCATGGTGTCGGGCGGCGTGGCCAGCCCCTACGATCCGCTCGACAGCCGGCAGTTCTCGCTGGCGGAGATCGCCGCGGCGGTCGAGGAAGCCGCGGCCTTCGGCCGCTACACGCAGGCCCACGCGTATACGCCGGACGCCATCACCCGCGCCGTCAGCCAGGGCGTGCGCACCATCGAGCACGGCAATCTCATCGACGAGAAATCGGCAAAGCTGATGAAGGACAAAGGCGCCTACCTGGTGGCGAACCTCGTCGCCTATTACGCGATGAAGGAACGCGCCAAGGAATTCGGCATGTCGTCCGAAATGCTGGCGAAGAACGACATGGTGATCGACGGCGGGCTGAAGTCGCTCGAGATCTGCAAGCGCGCTGGCATCAAGGTGGGATACGGCAGCGATCTGCTCGGAGCGCTGCAGGTGGACCAGAGCCGCGAGTTCCTGTTGCGGCGCGAGGTGCTGTCGCCGATCGAAATCATCCGGCAGGCCACGCTCGTGGGCGCCGAGATCGTGCGCATGCCCGGCAAGCTCGGCGTGGTGGTCCCGGGCGCGTTCGCCGACATCCTGGTGGTCGACGGCGATCCGATCAAGAAGCTCGAATTGCTGACCGGTCAGGGCGAAAACCTGTCTGTCATCATGAAGGCCGGGCGCTTCCACAAGAACCGCCTGGCGGCCTGATGTTGCATGGGGCGTTGCAGGCCCCGGCAGCGGTTGCGGTGAGGCGCGCGCCTTTCACCGATCCCCGCCTCGTCGGCCGCATCGCCCTCATCGGTGCAGCGGCGCTCGGATACGCCGTCATCCTGACGCCGATCCTGTTCGTCTGCTGGCTCAGTTTCTTCGCCAATGAAATCGTGACGTTCCCGCCGCAGGGCTACACGCTGCGCTGGTTCGCCCACATCTTCGACCAGAACAATTTCGTCAGCGGGTTCTTCACCAGCCTGCAGGTTGGCGTGGCGGCGATGATCGGGGGACTCGTCCTCGGCGTGCCCGCGAGCCTGGTGCTGGCGCGTCGCCAATTCCCCGGGCGCGAGGCGCTGAACACGCTGCTGGTCCTGCCGCTGGTGGTTCCCGGCGTGGTCGCCGGCACGGCCATCTATGTGTTCCAGATAGAAGTCGAGATCGCGACCGAGCTGCCGCTCCTGGGCTCGCGCGCCGGGCTCGTGTTCGCGCACATCATGATCACGATTCCCTGGACCGTGCGCCTGCTGACCGCCAGCCTCGCCGGTTTCGACCGCTCAGTCGAGGAGGCCGCGCTCAATCTGGGGGCTACGCCGCTGCAGGCGTTTTTCAAGGTGACACTGCCCGTTATCAAGCCGGGCATGGTGGCGGCGGCGCTGTTCGGCTTCATCATCTCGTTCGGCAATCTGGAAATGACGCTGTTCCTGGTCGCGCCCGGGCAGACGACGCTCCCCATCGCCATCCTCCAATACCTGCAATGGCGGATCGATCCGACAATCGCCGCGGTCTCGCTGCTGCAGATACTGCTGATCGGCACGGGCATGCTGATCACGGACCGCTACGTCAAGCTGACGCGGGTGCTCTGACCCATGGCGCGCCTGCAGCTCACCGGCCTCACCAAGACGTACGGCGATTTCCGCGCGGTCGCTGGCGTCGATCTCGACATCCGGCAGGGCGAGCTGGTGGTGCTGCTGGGGCCCTCGGGCTGCGGCAAGACGACGACGTTGCGGATGATCGCCGGTTTCATCACGCCCACCGCCGGCGAGATCCGCCTCGGCGGGCAGGACATCACGCGGCAGCCACCGTGGAAGCGCAACACAGGCCTGGTGTTCCAGAGCTATGCGCTGTTCCCGCACCTGACCGTGGCGGAAAACGTCGCGTTCGGGCTCAGGATGCGCAAGGTCGCGCCGCCGGAGGTCGCCGCGAAGTCGGCCGAGGTGCTGCGCCTGGTGCGGCTGGAGGGCCTCGCCGACCGCCTGCCGCGCGAGCTGTCCGGCGGCCAGCAGCAGCGCGTGGCGCTGGCGCGCGCGCTGGTGATCGAGCCGGACATCCTGCTGCTCGACGAGCCGCTGTCCAATCTCGACGCCAAGTTGCGCCAGGAAGTGCGCGTCGAGATCCGCGAGCTGCAGAAAAAACTGGGGCTGACCACGGTCATGGTCACGCACGACCAGGAAGAGGCGCTGACCATGGCCGACCGGCTGGTGGTCATGTCCAATGGTCAGGTGCAGCAGGTCGGCTCGCAGCGCGACCTGTACGAAAATCCGGCCAACACCTTCGTCGCGGGATTCGTCGGCCGCACCAATTTTCTGCGCGGCCGCGTGGAAGCACCGGGCCTCTTCCGCAGCCAAAGCGGACTCCCCATCCGCTGCCATGACGACGCGGTCGTCGACGGCCGGACGCTGGCCCTGCGGCCGGAACGGCTGTCGCTTTCCGTCGCGCCGGTCGCCGGCGCCGAGAACTGCCTGCCCGGGACCGTCGAGTTCGCGTCGTATCTCGGCGGCATCCTGGAATATTATGTGCGCCTGACGCCGCAGGATCGCCTGATGGTTCAGGCGCCCAACCGCTTCGCCGACCCTGTCTACGCGGTCGGCGATCGGATTTTTTTGCATTGGCCTGCCCAGGCCAGCCTTGTGCTTGCCGACGATGGCGGCGGCACGGCCGATTCGGAAACGCCATCGTGAGATCGGGGGGTAACGGTATGGAAAAGCACGGTTCAGTCATCACGCGGCGCCGGTTGCTCAAGGCTTCTGGCGCCCTCGCCGGCGTCTCTGCGATGGGCGGCTTTGCGCCAGCATGGGCACAATCCGGGGGCCGCGTGGTCCTCGGCACCTGGGGCGGCGACTATTCGAAGCTGCTGTCGAAAAACATCGACACGCCGCTGATGGTGCCGAAGAAGTACGAGGTCGTGCACGACATCGGCGGCGATCCGGAGCGCCGCGCGAAGATGCGCGCCGAAGCACGGCTGCCGCGCGGCACCGGCGACCTGCAGGGGTTGAGCGCCGCGCAAATGTACGAGATGAACGATGCCGGCCTGTGCCTTCCCGTCGATTACTCGAAGATCGCGAACGCGCAATACCTGCTGCCGCAGATGAAATATCCGTATGGTGTCGGGCACATCTATTCGGGCAAGGTCATCCTCTACAACCCGAAGCTGATCACGACGCCGCCGACGAGCTTCGCCGAGGCGCTCGATCCGAAGCACGGCAACAAGCTCGGCATCATCGACATCCAGTACCAGTTCACGATGATGGCGGCGGCGCTCGCCTCGGGTGGCTCGATGACCAATTACGAACCCGGCAAGGAGCGGCTGCTGGCCTGCCGGAAGGCCGGGGCCAGGATCCTGCCGACCAACGAAGCGATGGCGCAAGCGCTGCAGAACGAGGAAGTCGGGATCTGCATCATGTGGAAGGCGCGCGCCGTGCAATGGCAGAAGGCGGGCGCGAAAGTCGAGACCGTCGCGCCGAAGGAAGGCATCCCGCTGTACATCTCGGGGTTCGTCATTCCGAAGAACGCGCCGAACAAGGATGGCGCGCACGTCTGGCTGAACGAGATGCTCCAGCCGTCGGCGCAGGAAGCCTTCGCCGAGGACATGGGCTACAACGCCACCGTCACCAACGCGAGGATTCCACCCGCGACGGAAGCGCGCATTGGTTTCAATGCCGAGGAGCGCAAGCGCCTGATCGACCTCGACTACGGTTACCTGGCCAAGAACGACGCCGCGTTCAAGGAATGGTGGGACAAGACGTTCAAGGGATGAACGGCCCCCACGCTCACCGCGTTCGCTGCCCCACGGGCACGGCGGGGTAACTCGATCATGTCTGCGGTGGCCGAACCGACCGTGCGCGCGGGTGCGCCCGGGTGGACGGCCGCCGCGATGATCACGCCGGCCTCCATCGTGGTGACGATCGGCATCGTGCTGCCGGTCGTCATCCTTTTCCGCTACAGCCTGAATCAGTTCACGCCGGCCAAGGTGATGGTCGACGCCCTCACGGTCGAGAACTACGTCAAGTTCTTCACCGATCCGTTCTATGTCGCGGTCCTGCTGCGGACGATCCGGGTGGCGGCGCTGTGCACGGCGATCTGCGTGGTCCTGGCGTTCCCGATGGCCTATTGCCTGGCACGCACGCGCTCGCGTTTCAAGAACCTGTTGCTGATGGCCGTGATCCTGCCGCTCTTCGTCGGCAACGCCGTGCGCGCGGCCGGATGGATGGTCCTGTTCGGCAACCGCGGCTTCGTGAATTCGATCCTGCTGGGACTGGGCATCACGCGCGAGCCGCTGCAGATCATGTACACCGAGTTCGCGGTGGTCGTCGGCGTCATCGCGGTCAACCTGCCGTTCGTCGTGCTGACGCTGCAGGCCGTGCTCGAAGGCATCGACCGCGCGATAGAGGAGGCCGCGCTCGGCCTGGGCGCAGGGCCCTGGGCCACCTTTCGCCACGTCATCCTGCCGCTCGCCATGCCGGGCGTGATCGCCGGCACGATTCTCTCGTTCATCCTGGCGATGAATGCCTATGCCACGCCGGTCCTGCTCGGCGGTCCGACTTTCCAGATGATGGGGCCGACCGTCTACGGTCAGTTCGCGGGCCTGTCCAACTGGCCGTTCGGCGCCGCGCTGTCCTTCGTGCTGATGACGGCAACGCTGCTGCTGACCGTCACGTCCAACTGGCTCGCCCATCGCCGCTACCGGCGCTGAGGTTGCCCGCGTTGCCGCGACCGACACCACTGCGGACTCCCCCATGAAAATGGTACTTGCACTGTCGCTGCTGCCGATTGCGGCTCTGGTTCAGGCCGAGCCGATCGGCCAGGTCGACACGGTCTTCAAGTTCATCGGGCCTGATCACAAGATTGTCGTTGACGCGCACGACGATCCGAAGGTCCGCGGTGTCACCTGTTACGTCGCGCGCGCCACGACCGGCGGCATCAAGGGCGCGTTCGGGCTCGCCGAAGACAGGTCCGAGGCGTCGATCGCGTGCCGCCAGGTCGGTCCGATCTCGTTTGCCCAGCCGCTGCCCGCGCAGGAAGAGGTCTTCGCCGAACGAATCTCGCTGGTGTTCAAGAAACTGCGCATCGTCCGCATGGTCGACCAGCCGCGCAACACGCTGGTGTATCTCACCTACTCCGATCGCCTGATCGAAGGTTCACCGCAGAATAGCGTGGCCGCGGTGCCTGTCGACCGGGCGACGCCGATTCCGGTGAAGTAGTCCGCTTCGGCATCGGTCCACCCCGGCATGGATGATGCCGTCCCAGCCACGACTCGAACCTGGAACCTGCAGAGCGACTGACTGTCGGAGTTCAGCCAAGCCGGCATTATGGTCACCATCAATGGCATGAACCCGAACCTGCTCCGGATACTCGCTGCGGTGATTGCTGTCGGCGCGGCCGGCGTCGCAGCCCATGTCGCCATCGAAGCCCACAACGCGGGAGCCGCCCCCGGCGCGCAGTCCTGCCTCGATCCCGCCGCCTGGACGATGCTGGACGGCGCGCAGCCGCGTCACACCGGCATCACCGCCGTGCTGACCGAGATGGCGAAGAAGGATGTCGTGCTGCTCGGCGAGCAGCACGACGAGGACGACGATCACCGCTGGCAGTTGCAGGTGCTATCGGCGCTGCACGCGCAGCGGCCTGACATGATCATCGGCTTCGAGATGTTCCCGCGCCGCGCGCAACCGGTATTGGATAGCTGGGTGGCGGGCAACCTCACCGTCAAGCAGTTGCTCGACGAATCGCAGTGGGACTCGGTCTGGAAGTTTCCGCCCGAGCTCTATTTGCCGCTGTTCCAGTTCGCGCGCATCAACCGCATTCCGATGGTGGCGCTGAATGTCGACCGGAAGCTCACCCGGACCATTGCGGAGAAAGGCTGGGACGCGGTGCCGACAGCGGAGCGCGAAGGTGTCGGCCAGGCGGCGCCGGCATCGCGCGCGTATCGCGATCACCTGTTCGAGGTTTACGGCGAGCACTCGACGCCCCATGGCAAGAACGGCGCGAAGGCGCAGAAGACCGACAGCGCCTTCGGCCGCTTCGTCGAATCGCAGACCGCATGGGACCGGGCGATGGCGGAGGCGCTGGCGCGCTACGCGCTTCCGGGAACGGCGGGCGAAAGGCCGCTGGTCGTGGGCATCATGGGCAGCGGCCATCTTCGCTTCGGTCATGGGGTGCCGCACCAGTTGCGCGATCTGGGTGTGAAGAACGTCGGCACCCTGCTGCCGGTGCCCGTCGACTTCGACTGCAAAGAGCTTCGACCTGGCCTGGCCGACGCGGTCTTCGCGCGGCCGCAACCGGCCAAGGCCAAGCCCGAGCCGCCGCGATTGGGCGTGCGGCTGGAAGAGAGCGCGGGCGCCATACGCATCGCCGCGGTCACGAGCGGCAGCCTCGCTGAGGCGACCGGACTGAAAGCGGATGACCAGCTGGTCGAGATTGCCGGCCTGCCGGTGACCAGCATGCTGCGCACGATTGCCGCGATCCGACTGCAGCCCGCGGGCACGTGGTTGCCGATGCGGGTGAAACGCGGCGACGACACGCTGGAACTGGTGGTCAAATTCCCGGCGAAGCAATGACGGCCGGGCGCAAAGCGCGAGCGCTCGCGGTCCTCGCGGCGATCTTCGCCGGCATCGCCTCGGGCGCGCTCCGGGCCGCCCTGCCATCGCTCGAGCTCGCTGTCGAGCTCGAACCCGGCACGCGGCGCTTCCAGGCGGTGGCGCTGATCGTGCCCGCGGCACGCAAATACCGGTTCGAGCTGCACGAATCGCTGCGGGTGAACGCCGCGTCGTTCGACGGCAGGCCCTTGCGCGTCGTTGCGGCGGGACGCGAAGGTCCGCTGCTTGGCTGGCAGGTGCAGATCCCATCGGGTGCCGGTGCCCTGCGCCTGGAGTATGGCGGAACCTTGCCCGCGCTGGACCGCAGTCTCGATGCTCGCGGCGTGCTGCGAGGTCTGCCGCCGATGGCTTCGAGCGAGGGCAGCTTCCTGCCCGCAACGGGCGCCTGGTATCCGCAGCCCGCGCCGCTGTTTTCCTATCGGGTGACGGTGTCGGTGCCGGGTGACCAGCGTGCGCTGGTGCCGGGCCGCATCGAGTCCGAGTCGTTGCCGTCAGCCGGATCGGTTCGCTACCGGGCCAGCTTCGAGTTTGAGCACCCCGCTGCCGGCATCGACCTCATGGCCGGGCCGTGGCTCGTGCGCGAAAAGATCATGCCGCGCGCCAAGGGTGCGCCGGTGCGGCTGCGCACCTATTTTCCTCGTGAACTGGATGCCATCAGCGGACTGGCCGATGGTTATCTCGACGACACGCGCCGCTACCTCGAGCTCTATGACGGACAGATCGGCGCCTACCCGTTCACCGAGTTCTCGGTGGTGGCAAGCCCCCTGCCGACGGGCTTCGGCATGTCGACGCTGACCTACATCGGCGCCGAAGTGCTGAAGCTCCCCTTCATTCGCGCCACGTCGCTCGGACACGAGGTGCTGCACAACTGGTGGGGCAACGGCGTCTATGTCGAATACGCCAAGGGCAACTGGTCCGAGGGACTGACCACGTTCATGGCGGACTACGCTTACCAGGAGCGCGAGTCGGGTGCCGCCGCGCGCGCGATGCGGCTCGCGTGGTTGCGGGACTTCGCCGCCGTCCCGGCCGGCGACACCGAGTCCCTGGCCGCGTTTCGCTCCCGGACGCACGGCGCCGCGGCGGCCGTCGGTTACGGCAAGTCGGCGATGGTGTTCGTGATGCTGCGCGATGCCATCGGCGAGGATGCCTTCCGGCGCGGCATTCGCGCGTTCTGGGACGAGCATCGGTTCACGGCCGCGTCCTGGAGCGATCTGCAGGCCGCTTTCGAGAAGGCTGCGGGACGATCGCTCGCGTCATTCTTCGAGCAATGGCTCGACCGCGCCGGAGGTCCGGCGGTGAGGATCACCCATGCGGGCGCGAAGACCGAGGCCGGCAAGGTCCGCTTGACGCTGACCGTGGAACAGTCGGCGCCGGCCTACGCGCTGCGCCTGCCGCTGGAAATCGTGCTCGCCGGCCGCGCCGAGACGCGCTCGATCGAGGTCGCCGGCCCGCGCGACGTGGTGACGATGCTCGTCGATGCGATGCCCGAAGGCGTGCGCCTGGACCCGGAGCTGCGCGTCTGGCGGGTGCTGGACCGGACGCAGTTGCCGCCCATCCTGCGCCAGTGGGTCATCGCACGGGCGCCCCGCCTGGTGCAGGCATCCAGTGCCGAGGGCGTGCGCGAGGCCGCCACGGCATTGGCGAAGCGCTTCTTCGAAGTCCCGCCGCAGCCGATGGCACAGGACGCGTTGCACAAAGGCACCGAGCCGGTAATGCTGATCGGCCTCCATGCGGACGTGGACAGGTCGCTGGCGCACGCCGGCCTGCCCCCTCGCCCGGCGAGCCTGGCCGGACGCGGCAGCGCCCAGGCATGGACGCTCGCGCGCGACGCCGGAGCGCCGGTGGCCGTGGTCTCGGCCAGGGATGCCGACGCCTTGCTGGCATTGCTCACTCCGCTGCCGCACTACGGCGCGCAGAGCTGGCTCGTGTTCGATGGCAGGCGCGCGCTCGACCGCGGCGTGTGGCCGGCGCCCGGGCCCCTCATAGCCGTGCAGAGCGAACGCTGATGACCACCGACCCACCTCCCGCGCAGCTTCGGTTCCTCGTCTTCGGAGCGAGCGGATACGTCGGCACCAACCTCGTCCCCGCGCTGCTCGCCGCCGGCGTCGGCCCCGTGCGCGCCGCGGCCCGCAACCGCGACGTACTCGCCGCGCAGCCATGGGAAGGCGTCGAGCTGGTCGAAGCCGATGCCCTGAAGCCCGCCACGCTCGCCGCCGCACTCGCCGGTGTCGACATCGCCTATTACCTCGTCCATTCGATGGCGGCAGGCAAGGCTTTCGCCCGCCTCGATCTCGAGGCCGCCGACAACTTCGCGCGCGCGGCCGCGACCGCAGGCGTCAAGCGCATCGTCTATCTCGGCGGCCTCGTGCCGCGCGACGCGGCGACCGAGCACCTGCTGTCGCGCAAGGAGACCGGCGACCGGCTGCGCGCGGGCACGGTGCCCGTCACCGAGGTTCGCGCGGGCATCATCGTCGGCCCCGGCTCGGCCGCCTACGAAGTGATGCGCGACCTCGTCTATCACCTGCCGCTGATGGTGACGCCGAAGTGGGTGCAGTCGAAGTCCTCGCCGATCGCGCTGTCGAATCTGCTCGTGTACCTGCAGCGCGTGGCGACCATGCCGGAGGCCGCCGGACAGATCCTCGATGCCGGCGGTCCCGACTATTTCTCGTACGAGACGATGATGCGGCAGTTCGGCGAGGTCGTCGGCCGGAGGCCGCGCATCCTGCGCGTGCCGGTGCTCTCGCCGCGACTGTCGTCGTACTGGCTGGGCCTCGTCACCGCCGTCCCGGCGAACATCGCGCGCGCGCTGATCGGCGGCCTGAAGCACGACATCCCCGCCCACGACGAAGCGCTGCGCCGGCTCGTGCCCCAATCGCTGCTGACCTTCCGCGAGGCGGTCGAGGCCGCGCTCGACGCCGAGCGGCGCAACGCGGTGGCGGCGCGCTGGACCGAGGGGGCGCTCATGTATCGCGCCTATCGTCCCGACTATGCGTACTACGCGAAGCGCGCGAGCGGCAGCGCGGAGACTCGCGCGTCGGCGGGCGACGTCTGGCGCGTCGTGACCAGCCTCGGCGGCGCCAATCGCTACTTCTACTGCAACTGGATGTGGACGCTGCGCGAGGCGATGGACTGGCTCGTCGCCGGCCCCGGCTTCATCCGCGGCCGCCGCGATCCGGTGGCTGTGCGGCTCGGTGACAGCGTCGACTACTGGACCGTGATCGGCGTCGAGCCCGAACGCCGGCTGACTCTGCATTTCGGCTTGAAGGCGCCCGGCTCCGGCATCCTCGAATTCGAGCTCGAGCCGCTGCCCGACGGGGGCACGCGGCTCACCGAAACCGCATACTGGCACCCGCAGGGTGTCTGGGGCCTCGTCTACTGGGCGGCGCTCGTGCCGTTCCACCTGTTTATCTTCAAGGGAATGACGAGCGCGATGGTGCGGCGGGCGGAAGCCCTGGAGCGGGCGCCGGCATAGGGAGCGCGCCGGCACCGTTCGGCGGGACGGGAATCCGCG
>CAYGYQ010000054.1:2448-16094 GCA_964354035.1 uncultured Bordetella sp. | reverse complement strand
CGGAGGCCGCGGGCGATCTCGCGAAGGCCTGGGAGCTGCTGCGCATCCGCAGCGGAGCGAAGGCGTCCAAGGCCGCCGGCCGCATCGCGGCCGAAGGCGTGATCGGACTGTACGTCGCGCCCGACGCGAAGACTGCGGCGATGGTCGAAGTGAATTGCGAGACCGATTTCGTCGCCAAGAACGACGACTTCCGCGCGTTCGCCGCCGAGATCGCGCAGATCGTCGCGCGGGAGAATCCGCCGGATCTGTCTGCTCTGGGCGCGCAGTCGCTCGCGTCGGGGGAGACCATCGAAGCCCGCCGCGCAGTGCTGGTGCAGAAAATCGGCGAGAACATGTCGCTTCGCCGGTTCACGCGGCGGAGCGCCGCGGGTCGCCTGGCGTCGTACGTGCACGGGAATCGGATTGGCGTGCTGGTGGATCTTACCGGCGGCCAGGACACGCTGGGCAAGGACCTGGCGATGCACGTGGCGGCGAGCAAGCCGATGGCCGTGAGCTCGGAGCAGGTGCCCGCCGATGTCGTGGCCAAGGAGCGGGCGATTGCCGTTGCGCGCGCCGCCGATTCGGGCAAGCCCGCGAACATCATCGAAAAGATGGTGGAGGGTGCCGTGGGGAAATTTCTCGCCGAAGTCACGCTGCTGGCGCAGCCGTTCGTCAAGGGCGACGGCAAGGAGACGGTCGGGCAGCTGGTCAAGGCGCAGGGTGCAACCGTCAACGACTTTGCCCTCTTTGTCGTGGGCGAGGGCATCGAGAAGAAGAAGGACGATTTCGCGGCCGAAGTGGCGGCGATGACCAAGGCGTAAACGAGCCAACCCCGCCATTGCCGCCCCGACCCGAACGGAGTTCGCCGCCATGAACGCCAAGCCAGCCGCCGTTCCCGTTGCCGCGCTTGCTGCGACCGCGCCCGAGCCCGCGTATCGGCGCATCCTGCTCAAGCTGTCGGGCGAGGCCCTGATGGGGGACGATGCCTACGGAATCAACCGCGAGGTGATCGATCGCATCGTCGCCGAGGTTGCCGAGATAACACGGCTTGGCGTCGAAGTCGCCATCGTGATCGGCGGCGGCAACATCTTTCGCGGCGTTGCCCCGGGCGCTGCGGGGATGGACCGGGCCACGGCCGACTACATGGGCATGCTGGCGACGCTGATGAACGCGCTGGCGCTGCAGGACGCGCTGCGGCGCGCCGGCGTGGAGTCGCGCGTGCAATCCGCGCTGCGCATCGACCAGGTCGCGGAGCCCTACATCCGCGGCCGCGCGCTGCGCCATCTCGAGGAGCGCAAGGTCGTCATCTTCGGTGCCGGCACCGGGAATCCGTTTTTCACGACGGACACTGCCGCCGCGCTGCGCGGACGGGAGATGGGTGTGGACATCGTGCTGAAGGCCACCAAGGTCGACGGTGTCTATACCGCCGACCCCAAGAAGGACCCGACGGCGACGCGCTATGCCGAGCTCACCTTCGACGAAGCGATCGTCAGGAATCTGAAGGTGATGGACGCCACCGCGCTCGCTCTGTGCCGGGACCAGAACATGCTGCTCAAGGTGTTCTCGATCTTCGTTCCCGGGGCGCTGAAGCGCGTGGTGCTGGGAAGCGCAGAAGGAACGCTCGTGCATTGCTAGACCGAGTCGGGCACGGCCCCGGTCCGGTTTGCGCGGACCGCCCGTGCCCTGCCGCGCTCGATGCCATATCCGACTACGGGGAAACCATGATCATCGCTGAAATCAAGAAATCCGCCGAGCAGAAGATGCAGAAATCGGTCGAGGCGCTGAAGCATGACCTGGGCAAGGTGCGCACCGGCCGCGCGCACACCGGGCTGCTCGATCACCTCCACGTCGACTACTACGGTACGCCGATGCCGATCGCCCAGTGCGCGAACATCACGCTCGCCGACGCGCGCACGATCACGGTGCAGCCGTGGGAGAAGAAGATGATCCCCGTCATCGAGAAGGCGATCCGCGACTCCGACCTCGGCCTGAATCCGGCGACCTCCGGCGATATCATCCGGGTGCCGATGCCGGCGCTTACCGAGGAGCGCCGCAAGGAGCTGATCAAGGTCGTGCGGCACGAAGCCGAGGACGCCCGCATCGCGGTGCGCAACATCCGCCGCGACGCGAACGACCATTTGAAGAAGCTGCTCAAGGACCACGCGGTGGCGGAGGACGACGAGCGGCACGCGCAGGTGGACGTGCAGAAGCTCACCGACCGTTACATCGCGGAAATCGACAAGGTGCTCGCGGCCAAGGAAGTCGATCTGATGGCGGTTTGAGGGATATCGCTTCGCCGTCCCCGACTCGAACTACGTTCCACCTGCCGCCCACCTGCCATGTTTCCGAGCTCCACCCGTGACATCCCCGCGGCCGCCGTCGTCCCGCGGCACGTGGCGATCATCATGGACGGCAACGGCCGCTGGGCGAAGCAGCGCATGCTGCCGCGGGTCGCCGGGCACCGGCGGGGCGTCGAGGCAGTGCGCGCCATCATCCTCGCCTGCATCGAGCTCGACATCGAGTTCCTGACGCTGTTTGCGTTCTCCAGCGAGAACTGGCGGCGCCCACCCGACGAAGTCTCGATTCTGATGGAGCTCTTCATGCGGGCGCTGGAGCAGGAGGTCGCGAAGCTCCACGCGAACGGAATCCGCTTCAAAGTGGTGGGTGACACCTCCGTGTTCGATCGACGCATTCGCGAACTCGTGGCCGCCGGCGAGGCGCAGACTGCCGCCAACACGCGGCTCACGTTGACCGTCGCGGCCAATTACGGTGGGCGGTGGGACATCGCGCAGGCGGCGCGCCGATACTTCGCGCTCCATCCCGAAGCCGCGCGCGAGCATGCGGAGTTCCGTCCGGAGGCGCTCGAGCCGTTTCTGGCGATGGCCTATGCACCCGAACCGGACCTCTTCGTGCGCACCGGCGGCGAGCAGCGCATCTCCAACTTCCTGTTGTGGCAGCTCGCCTACACCGAGCTCTATTTCACCGACATGCTGTGGCCCGATTTCGACGCGGTCGCGCTCAACAGCGCGATCGAATGGTACCGGCAGCGCGAACGACGGTTCGGCCGGACCAGCGAACAGGTGCAGGCGACCCTGGAGGGGTAGGATGGACATCCGTCCGCCGCGATGCTCGCCACGCGTATCCTGACCGCGGTCGTGCTCGTGCCGCTCGTGCTCGCGGCGCTGTTCCTGCTGCCGCCGTGGGGCTGGGGCGCGGTGACGCTGGCCGTGATCGTGATCGCTGCGGCCGAGTGGGCCGATCTCGCCGGCTACCGCAGGCACACCTGGTGGATGTTCGTCGCGGGCACCTTGCTGATCGGCGTCAATCTGCTGCTGTCGCCGCTTTGCGGCTTTGCCGTTGGCTGGCCGAAAGGCATCGTGCTCGCGGTATGCGGCCTGGCGACGCTCTTCTGGCTCTTGATCGCCGTGCCCTGGCTCGCCATCCGCTGGCGCCCGACTTCACCGCTGCTGCTGGCGGTCGCGGGCTGGATCGTCCTGATCGGGGCGTGGGTGGCGATCGTCCAGATGCAGGCCCACTCACCCTGGCTCGTGCTGGCGGCAATGGCCATGGTCTGGATCGCGGATACCGCCGCGTACTTCGCAGGTCGCGCGTTCGGCCGGCGCAAGCTCGCCCCGCAAGTGAGCCCGGGCAAGACCTGGGAGGGCGTTTATGGCGGCCTCGCAGCGGTCGCGATCTACGCGCTCGCGCTCGTCCCGCTGGCGGCCGAGGGCGGTTTCCGGGGCACGGTGTCGCCGATCGCCGTCATCATCTGGATCGGGCTGGCACTCGGCCTCGCGGCGCTCTCCGTCGTGGGGGATCTCTGCGAATCGTTGCTGAAGCGGCAGGCGGGCGTGAAGGACAGCGGACGCCTGCTGCCGGGGCACGGAGGCATCCTGGACCGCATTGACGCCCTGCTGGCGGCGATGCCGGCGGCGGCATTGCTGGCACTGGCTTATCTGCGATGACGCGCCGCCGGATCAGCCTGCTGGGTGCCACCGGCTCGATCGGCGACTCGACGCTCGATGTCATCGGCCGGCATCCGGACCGGTTTGCCGTAGCGGCGCTCACCGCCAACGGCCAATGGGAGAAGCTCGCGCAACTCTGCCTGCGCCACCGGCCCGATGTCGCCGCACTGTCCGATCCGGAGGCGGCGCGCCGCCTCGAGCGCGCGCTGGCGGGTGCCGGATTGCCGACGCGGGTCCTCGGGGGGGAGGCGGGCGTCATCGAAGCTGCGGCATGGAGCGGCGCGGATACCGTCGTGGCGGCGATCGTCGGGGCGGCGGGCCTGCGGCCCACGCTTGCCGCGGCCAGCGCCGGCAAGCGTATCCTGCTCGCCAACAAGGAAGCGCTCGTCATCGGTGGCGCCGTGTTCATGGCGGCGGCGGAGCGGGGCGGCGCGACGCTGCTTCCCATCGACAGCGAGCACAACGCGATCTTCCAGTGCCTGCCGCAAGGCTATGCGCGCAACCCGGGGCAATCCGGCGTGCGCAGGATTCTCCTCACCGCGTCGGGCGGGCCGTTCCGGACACGGCCCGTCGCGGAACTCGGTAGCGTGACCGTGGCCGAAGCCTGTGCCCATCCGAATTGGGTGATGGGACGCAAGATCAGCGTAGACTCCGCGACCATGATGAACAAAGGTCTCGAAATGATCGAAGCGCATTGGCTGTTCGGCCTGACGCCGGAGCAAATCGAGATCGTCGTGCATCCGCAAAGTGTCATCCATTCGCTGGTCGAGTACGTTGACGGATCGATGCTCGCCCAGCTTGGCCATCCGGACATGCGCACGCCGATCGCCCACGCGCTCGCGTATCCCGATCGGGTGGATGCCGGAGTGCCGGCGCTCGAGCTCGTCCGGCAGGGTGCGCTCACGTTCGAGTCCCCCGACCACGACCGTTTTCCCAGCGTCGGACTCGCTACGGATGCGCTGCGCGCTGGCGGAACCGCGCCGGCAGTCCTCAATGCCGCGAACGAAGTCGCGGTCGCCGCCTTCCTCGCCGCGCGCATACGCTACACCGACATCGCGCCCGCCTGCGCCGAAGCGCTGGCGCGCCTTCCGGCACGGCCGGTGCATGCGCTCGAAGACGCGCTGGTTGCCGACCGCGAAGCGCGCGCCGTCGCGCGGGCGTGGCTCAAGCTGCCCGAGGCTGCCTGATGGATGCCGTGACCAAGGTGCTCGCGTTCCTGGTGGTGCTGGGCGTGCTCGTCGTGTTCCACGAGCTTGGGCATTACTGGGTGGCGCGCTGGTGCCGGGTCAAGGTGCTGCGGTTTTCGGTCGGCTTCGGACGCATCGTGTGGTCGCGCCGATCCGGCCCCGATCGCACGGAATGGGCCCTGTCGGCGATACCGCTCGGCGGCTACGTGAAGATGGTGGACGAGCGGGAAGGCACGGTCCCCGCGAGCGACCTCGCGCGCGCGTTCAACCGGCAAAGCGTCTGGAAACGAATAGCCATCGTCGCCGCCGGCCCCATCGCCAACCTGCTGCTGGCCGTGCTGCTCTTTGCCGGCACCTACATGGCGGGCATTCCCGCGCAACGCGCGCTGCTCGCCTCGCCGCCGCCGAACACGCCTGCGGCAGCGGCGGGCATTCGCGATGGCGATCTCGTCGTCGCCGCCGACGGCGCGTCGGTCCGCAGCTGGCAGGACCTGCGCTGGCGCCTGCTGCGGGCATCCGGCGCGCGCGACATCACGATCGACATCGAGCGGCCCGACGGAGCACGGCTGCAGCGCATCGTGGCGCTGACCTCGCTCGCGGGATCCGACTGGGAGGGCAATTTCATGCCTGCGCTGGGTTTTCGCACTGACCTCGGCGCCCCGCTCATCGACGAAGTGCTCCCCGACAAGCCCGCGGCGCGCGCGGGACTGCAGAAGGGGGATCTCATCCTCGCCATCGACGGCGAGCCGGTACGCTCGCCGGCCGAAGTGGCCGCGAGAACGAACGCGAAACCGGGCGCGGCAGTGACTTTCCGCATTGGTCGCGACGGCTCGCCGCGCGACGTGACCTTCGTCACCGACATCGCGGAACAGGCGGGGCACAAGGTCGGGATCGCCGGCATCCGCCTCAAGGTCGATCCGGTGATTGCCGACCGCCTCGCGGTCACGGTTCGCTATGGCGTCGTCGAAGCGCTGGTCCAGGGCGCGCGCAAGACCTGGGAGCTTGCCGCGTTCACCGTGCGCATGCTCGGGCGCATTCTGGTCGGCGACGCCTCCCTCAAGAACATCAGCGGCCCGATCACCATGGCCGATTTCGCCGGCCAGTCGGCGCAGGCGGGAACGCTGGTTTTCGTCGGCTATCTCGCGTTGATCAGCATCAGCCTCGGCGTGCTGAATCTGCTGCCGGTGCCGCTGTTGGATGGTGGACATTTGCTGTATTATTTCGCCGAGATCATCAAGGGTAGTCCCGTCTCCGACCGTGCCTTCGAGGTCGGTCAACGCATCGGCATGGCCATGCTGGCGGTGTTGATGGCGCTGGCGCTTTTCAATGACCTCTCCCGACTGTTCTGACGCAACATTGGCGGTGTCGGCACGCCGTGCCGGCGTCGCGCTGCTCGCACTCGCACTCGCGCTGGGCGCGAAGCTGGCGCTCGCCATCGCGCCCTTCGTGGTCAAGGACATCCGCGTCGAGGGCGTGCAACGGACCGAGGCCGGCACCGTCTTTTCGTATCTGCCGATCAAGGTAGGTGACACCATCGACGACGAAAAGGTCGCGGCCGCGGTCAAGGCGCTGTTCGCGACCGGCTTCTTTCGCGACGTCCGGCTCGAAGTGCAGGACGGCGTGCTCCTGGTCATCGTCCAGGAGCGGCCCACGATCAGCAAGGTCGAAATCACCGGCAACAAGGAATTCGACACCGACACGCTGAAGAAGGCGCTGAAGGACATCGGGCTCGCCGAGGCGCGCATTTTCGACCGCTCGGCCCTCGATCGCGCCGAGCAGGAAATGAAGCGCCAGTACCTGACGCGCGGCCGCTACGCTGCGAAGGTCACCGTGACCGTCACCCCGCAGGAGCGCAACCGCGTCGCCATCAACATCGCCGTCGAGGAAGGCGACGCCGCGAAGATCGCGCGGATCAACATCGTCGGCTCGACCTCGTACAGCGAGAGCGAGCTCCTCGGCCTGATGACGCTCACCACGCCGGGCTGGACGACGTGGTACACGAAGAACGACCAGTATTCGAAGCAGAAGCTGTCGGCCGACCTCGAGGCGCTGAAGAGTTTCTACCAGAACCGGGGCTATCTCGAATTCAACGTCGACTCGACGCAGGTCTCGATCACGCCCGACAAGGAAGACATCTACATCACGGTCAACATCACCGAGGGCCCGCGCTACACGGTGTCCGAAATCCGCCTCGGCGGCGACCTGCTGGTGCCGGCCTCCGAGCTCACCGAGCTCGTGCAGATGCGGGTGGGCGAGGTGTTCTCGCGCGAGCGCCTGCAGGGAAGCGTGAAGGCGATCAGCGACCGGCTGGGCATGGAAGGCTATGCCTTCGCCAACGTCAACGCGGTCCCCGAAATCGATCGCGAGAAGCGGCAGGCGGCCTTCACGATCTATCTCGATCCGGGGCGGCGGGTCTACATCCGCAAGATCAATATCAGCGGCAACGTGCGCACGCGCGACGAGGTGATCCGGCGCGAGATACGCCAGCTGGAGAGCGCGTGGTACGACGGCGCGCGGATCGAGCGCTCCAAGGTGCGCATCAGGCGGCTCGGCTACTTCGACGATGTCAACATCGAGACGCCCCCCGTCACCGGCACCACGGATCAGGCCGACGTCGAGGTGACCGTCACCGAGCGGGCCACCGGCAATCTGCTCGCCGGTATCGGCTACTCCAGCGCCGACAAGCTGGTGTTCAACGCGTCGGTGTCGCAGCAGAACATCTTCGGCAGCGGCAATGCGCTGACCGCGGGGATCAACACCAGTTCCGTTAACAGGACGATCGCGGTGACGTTCGTCGAGCCGTACTGGACGGTCGACGGCGTTTCGCGCACCCTCGAGGTCTACCAGCGCAACGTGGACCCGTCCAACAACCTGTCGGTCGCGCCGTACCAGTCATCCACGTGGGGCGGGGCGGTCAGTTTCGGCGTCCCGATCTCTGAGACCGACACCGTCAATCTCGGCTTCCGCTTCGAGCAAACGGATCTGACGCTGTTCGACAACAGTCCGCTTCCGTATCGGCAGTACGTCGAAGAATTCGGCGACAGCCCCAAAAGCTTCATCGTCAGCCTCGGCTGGGCGCGTGACACGCGCGACGACATCCTCTATCCTACTCGCGGGATGCTGCAGGTGGCCGGGGTCGAGGTGGGGACGCCCATCGCGGACCTTTCCTATTACAAGGCAAATTACCTGGCGCAGTGGTTCGCGCCGGTTTACGGTGATTTCGTGCTGATGCTGCGCGGCGACGTCGGCTACGCGGACGGTTACAACGGCAAGTCGCTGCCGTTCTACAAGGTGTTCTACGCCGGCGGCGTAGGCTCGGTGCGCGGTTACGAAACGGCATCCCTCGGCCCGCGCGACCTCGCCGGGAACACGCTGGGAGGGAAGCTCAAGATCGTCGGCAACGCGGAACTGTTCTATCCGATCATCAAGGGGGACAAGTCGGTGCGCGGGAGCGTATTCGTGGACGCCGGGCAGATTTCGGGTCTGACCTTTCCCTGTAAGAGTCCAGTCGATGCGCCCGATGCGTGTGCCAAATACAACGCCTTGCAAAAGGAAGCCGAGAAGTTCCGGTACTCTTACGGTGTGGGGCTCGCGTGGAACTCGCCGGTCGGGCCGTTGAAGTTCAGCTATGGCATACCCTTCAAGGAACGGCGCGGCGACCTGATCCAGAATTTCCAGTTTCAGGTCGGCTCCGTATTCTGAGAACGTTTGTGCAGGAGAACCCATTGAATCGCAGCATCCTTCGCATTGGCCGCGCCGTTCTCGGCGCAGCCTTCCTGATCTGGCTCGGCGCGGGCGCCGCGGCCGCGGCGGACTACAAGATCGGCTTCGTCAACACCGAACGCCTGTTTCGCGAGGCCGCGCCGGCCAAGCGCGCGCAGCAGAAGCTCGAGAAGGAGTTCGCCGCCCGCGACGCCGACATCCAGAAGCTGAGCAAGCAGGTGCGCGACCTGCAAGCGTCGCTCGAGAAGGACGGCGTCACGATGTCCGAGGCCGAGCGCCGCAACAAGGAACGGGATCTCGCCAATCTTTCGCGCGATCTGCAACGGTCCCAGCGCGAGTTTCGCGAAGACCTCAATCTGCGGCGCAACGATGAGCTGGCGAGCGTCCAGGAGCGCGCCAACAAGGTCATCCAGCAGATCGCCGAAGCCGAGAAATTCGACCTGATCCTGCAGGATCCCGTGGTCTTTGCCAGCCAGAAGATCGACATCACCGAGAAGGTGGTGAAGGCGCTCGCCGACAAGTAGCGGCAACCGACCGCCACGCGGGCACGCCGCCGCCGGCAACCCTCGATATCGTCCGGTCCGTGCCGATCACTCTCGCCGAACTCGCCCTGCGCGTCGGGGCCATGCTCGACGGCGATGGGACGGTGCAGGTCTCGCACGTAGCCACGCTCGAGTCCGCCGGAACCGGCGCCATCGTGTTTCTCGCCAACCGCAGGTATCGCGCGCAGCTGGCAGCGACCCGCGCGTCCGCGGTGATCGTCACGCCGGCGATGGCGGGCGCGACCGCGCTGCCGAAGCTCCTGGATCGCAACCCGTATGCAAGCTACGCGAAGGTGGCGGCCATTCTGCACCCCACTCCGGCCGTCGTTGCCGGAGTGCATCCCTCCGCAATCATCGAGCCTGGCGCGAAGGTTGCGCCGAGCGCGGCCATCGGTCCCCATGCGGTCATCGGCGCCATGGCGGTCATCGGCGAGCGCGCGCGCGTGGGCGCCGGCTGCGTCGTGGGCGCCGGCGCGTCGATCGGTGACGAAGTCACCCTGCACGCCAACGTGACAATCTACGAGCGCTGCGTCGTGGGTCCGCGCAGCATCCTGCATTCGGGCGCCGTGATCGGCGCAGACGGCTTCGGCATGGCCGAAGATAGCGGGCGCTGGGTCAAGATCCCGCAACTCGGGCGCGTCGTGCTGGGCGCCGACGTGGAGATCGGCGCCAACACGACCATCGACCGCGGTGCGATCGACGACACCGTGATCGAGGACGACGTCAAGCTCGACAACCAGATCCAGGTGGGCCACAACTGCCGCATCGGCGCGCACACGGCGATGGCCGGCTGCGTCGGCGTTGCCGGCAGCACGTGGATCGGCAGGAACTGCAAGATCGGCGCGCGGGCGAACATCAACGGGCACATCGAGATCTGCGACAACGTCAACATCGCGGCCACCGCGAACGTTCACAGCTCGATCTCGGTTCCCGGGACCTACGCCAGCGCCGTCTTTCTCGCGCTTCCCCATGACCAATGGCGGCGCCGCCAGTTCATCGTGCAGCGGCTCCCGGAACTGGCACAGCGCGTGCGCCGTCTGGAGGAGGGCGGAGGCGGGGCAGCGGAAGACGCGCCCGACGAGACGAAGGGGGAGCCATGAATGCAGTGAACGACGGCAGCATGGACATCGGGGAAATCATGCGCTACCTGCCGCACCGGTATCCGTTCCTGCTGGTCGACCGCGTCACGTCGCTGGAGACCGATAAATCGATTCGCGGCATCAAGAACGTGACCATGAACGAGCCCTTTTTCGTCGGGCATTTCCCCGACTATCCCGTGATGCCCGCCGTGCTCGTGATCGAGGCGCTCGCACAGCTCGCGTCGATCCTGGCGTGGAAGATGTCGCGCCGCACGCCTGGTGACGGCACGCTCATTCTGTTCGCCGGCATCGACGGTGCGCGCTTCCGGCGCCAGGTTCGGCCGGGTGACCAGCTGGTGCTGGAGTCCGAGGTGCAGCGAATGGTGCGGGGGATCGGCAAGTTCGCGGTGCGGGCAAAGGTCGACGGCGAAATCGTCGCCGAGGCCAACCTGATGGCCGCGATGCGCATCCCGGACGCCGACACCGGCAGCAAGGGCGCCTGAACCGATGCCGCGGATCCACGCGACGGCGCTGGTCGACCCGAAGGCCGAGCTCGCCGCCGACGTCGCGGTGGGCGCCTATTCGATCATCGGGTCGAACGTGAAGGTCGGCGTGGGCACAGTGATTGGCCCGCACGTCGTGCTCACCGGGCGCACGCGCCTGGGCGCGCGCAATCACCTGTTCCAGTTCACGTCCATCGGCGACATCCCCCAGGACCGCAAGTACGCCGGCGAGCCGACCACGACGACCATCGGCGACGACAATGTCTTCCGGGAGTTCACGACGGTCAACGCCGGCACCGTCCAGGACCGCGGCGACACGCTGATCGGCAACGGCAATCTTTTCCTCGCCTACACCCACGTCGCGCACGACTGCGTCGTCGGCAACTGGACGGTATTCTCGAACAATGCGCAGCTCGCGGGCCACGTCCACATCGGCGACTGGGTCGTGATGGGGGCGTACTCGGGAGTCCATCAGTTCTGCCGGGTCGGCGCGCACTCGATGATCGCCGCCGGCGCGATTGTTCTGCAGGACGTGCCGCCGTTCGTCACCGCTTCCGGCTATCCGGCCACGCCCCGCGGCATCAATACCGAGGGCCTGCGCCGCCGCGGCTTCACGGCCGTGGAGATCCTCGCCGTCCGGCGCGCCTACAAGACGCTGTACCGGGAAGGGCGCGATGTCGACGATGCCCGGGCCGCGCTGGTCACCGCCTCCGAGTCGGTGCCGGCATTGGCCGCACTGGTCGATTTTCTCGCGGTGCCCGGCCGCGGCATCATCCGCTAAACCCTGACTTACCGCTCAGGATGGACAGCACAGCCTCGCGCTCGGACCGCGTGACGATCGGCATCGTCGCCGGCGAGGCGTCGGGTGACGTGCTCGCGGCCACGCTGATCCATGCGGTGCGCGCGCGCATGCCGCAGGCGCGGTTCGTCGGCGTCGCGGGACCGCGCATGGAGGCGGCCGGCTGTGAGGCGTGGTTTCCGCTCGAGACCCTGGCCGTGCGGGGATTCGCCGAGGTGCTCTCGCGGCTGCCGCAGCTGTTCGCGCTGCGGCGGGCGCTGTTTCGGCGCTTGGTCGCCGAACGTGTCCCCGTATTCGTCGGCGTCGACGCTCCGGATTTCAACCTCGGTCTCGAGGCGCGGCTGAAGCGGGCCGGCGTGCGCACGCTGCATTTCGTCAGTCCCTCCGTCTGGGCCTGGCGCCGCGAGCGCGTGCACCGGATCGGACGCTCGGTCCATCGGATGCTGGCACTGTTTCCGTTCGAGCCGCCCATCTACGAGGCGGCCGGGGTCCCGGTCACCTTCGTTGGTCATCCGCTGGCGGCCCAGGCGGCCGTGCTGGGCTCGCGGCGCCTTGCGCGCGAGCAGCTGAAGCTCGGGACCGCGCAACCCGTTTTCGCGCTGTTGCCCGGCAGTCGCGCGTCGGAGCTTGACATGCACGGCGACCTCGTGCTCCGCACCGCCGCCGTGCTGCATGCCGCCCGTCCGGACGCGCGCTTTCTAGTGCCGCTGGCAACGCGCCCGACGCGCGACCGCTTCGAGTCCGCCATCTACCGGCTCGGCCTCGAGCAGTTGCCGCTGACGCTGCTCTACGGTCATGCGACCGACGCGTTGCGTGCCGCCGACGTCGCCGTGGTGGCCTCCGGCACCGCCACGCTCGAAGCGGCGCTCGCGCGTTGCCCGCATGTGATCTTCTACCGTGTCCACCCGTTGACGGCGCGCATCGTCCGCAGCCGGATCCTGCTCCCATGGGTCGGCCTGCCGAATATTCTCGCAGGCAAGTTCGTCGTGCCCGAGCTCATACAGGAGAACGCAACGGTCGAGAATCTTGCGCAGGCGGCACTCAATCTTTTTGACGACACGGTGACGCGGCGGCGCCTCGAAGCCTTGTTCGCCGGATTTGCCGCGTCACTTGCGGCCGACACGGGAGGCCTGGCTGCGGATGCAGTCGCCACCGAATTGCGCGCGGCAGGTGTCGCGTGCTGACCGTGCGCGGGACAACGCTGGTTGCCGGAATCGACGAAGCAGGGCGTGGACCGCTCGCCGGGCCGGTCGTCGCGGCGGCAGTGATTCTCGATCCTTCGCGGCCGGTTGCGGGCCTGCGCGACTCGAAGCTGTTGTCCGCACGGCAGCGCGATCGCCTCGCCGTCGCCATCCGGGCCAGTGCGCTGGCGTGGTCGGTCGGCGAAGCCGACGTTGCCGAGATCGACGCGCTCAACATCCTGCAGGCGACGATGCTGGCGATGCGGCGCGCGTTCGAGGGGCTCGCCATCGCGCCGGGGGAGGCCTGGATCGACGGCAACCGCTGTCCGGAGCTTGCGTGCGCGATGCGCGCGATCGTCAAGGGCGACCGCGATGTTGCGGTGATATCGGCGGCATCGATCCTCGCCAAGACCGCGCGTGATGCAATGCTGGACGAGCTCGACGGCCGGTTTCCGGCGTACGGTTTTGCGCACAACCGCGGCTACGGCACGCCCGAGCACCTCGCGGCGCTCGCGCGCCACGGACCGTGCCCGGCGCATCGCCGGAGCTTCGCGCCGGTCGCGCAATCGGTGCTGGGTTTCTGACCCCAATCGGACCGTGCTTCTCGTCGCGGGAGCGACGACGAAGGCTCAAGTGAAATGCGCTGCGGTCAATCCTGAGGCCGCAGCCGCTTGACGGTGTCGTCGGA
>CAYGYQ010000054.1:0-2348 GCA_964354035.1 uncultured Bordetella sp. | reverse complement strand
TAGGCGTCGCGGAAGCGCTTGTGCTCCGGCGTGTCGATCGCGTACCACGGGTAACCCGTCACCCACCAGCCGACCGGCGCCTCGTCCTTCAGCGGGTCCAGGTACTCGGGCTCGCCGCCCAGCAGGTTGAACACCGGACGGCCCTTGAACAGGCCGCGCAGTTCGCCCTCACGGACGAAGCGCGCAAGGTCGGCGCCGAACAGCGACGAGAAGATCGCGTCGGGCTTGGCGTCGAGCATCGCCTGCACGACCGGTCCCGCGTCGATCTTGCCGAGGGGCACCGCCTGCTCGACGAACTCGATGCCGCCGGCCTGCCGCGCGATCATCTGCTGCTTGAACGCGGCGGTGGCCGACTGCCCGTACTCGTAGTTGGGGTAGACGATCGCCCAGCGCTTCTTCGCGAGCTTCGCCGCTTCCGGCGCCAGCATCGCCGTCTGCATGTAGGTCGAGGCGCGCAGCCGGAACGTGTACCGGTTGCCGTTTTCCCAGACGATCTTGTCGGTGAGCGGCTCGGCGGCAAGGAACAGCACCTTACGTTGTTTGGCGAGGTCGGCCACGGCAAGCCCGACGTTCGACGCGAATGTCCCCATCAGCATGACGGCCTTTTCGCGCGTGAGGAGTTCCTCGGCCACGCGGACCGCATCGCCTGGGTTGCCGTTGTCGTCGCGCGACACGATTTCGAGCGGCCGCCCGAGCACACCTCCCGCCGCATTGACCTCGGCCAACGCCAGCTCCATGCCCCTCTTGTACGGCTCCAGGAACGCCGGGAACACCTTGTAGCTGTTGAGCTCGCCGAGCCGGATCGGCTGCGCCACGCTCGCCAGCGGCAGCGCGGCAACGGCGGCGAGCGTGCCCAGCGCGGCAACTCGGGCAAGACGGCGGATCGGGTTCATGGCCTCTCCAGGGGGCGTCCCAAGACACTATTGTCCTACGGCGCCGCCATCAACGGGCGGAATGCCTCGACGGTTGACCGGAACATGGGGGTGATTTTGGCCATCGAAAGATGGCATCGCCACCAGGCGCCCGTCGGCGGTAAACGGTAAAATCATACGGTTTCCCTGCACCGTCTCCTGCCTGCCACCGAAGCTGCGGCAGATTGCCCTCGCACGCCTTCCTCGATTCCATGCCGCCCGACCCATCGCCGACGTTGCAGCTCCCGCACGGGCTCGCCTTCGCCGACCTGTATTCGGTCGCAGGCGCGGAGCGCATCGACGCGCTGTTCGTCGCGCATCTGCAGACCGCGGACGCGGCGCTGGCGGCGCGCCTGACGGCGGCGCGCTCCAGGCCTGAGGAGTTGCAGCGCAAGGGCGAGTCGGAGCTGCTCATCGCGCTCGGGCCGCACCTGGAGGATTTCCTCGCCGCGCTGTTCGGCATTGCGGGCGACGTCCGCACGCTGGAGGGTAAGCACCACGAACTCGCGCCGCTCTACGCGGTGAAGCGCCTCTTCGTCCAGCGCAAGGCGATGAATACGCACCGGGCGGAGGTGGCGGCGACGTTCGACGGGCCCGCGCTGCGGCGGGACCTGGAGCGCACGCTCGGCGCGCCTTTCACCGAGCTCGGCTTTGCCAACGCCGTGACGCGCTGGCAGCAGGACGAGAGCGCGAACACCGCGGCGCTCGACGTGGCGCTGCGCTACGCCGCCTGGGCGTCGCACACGCCCGAGGGCCGCGCCGCACACAAGGGCGGCGTGCTGTTCCGCGCGCCGCGCAAGCTCGACTACATGAAGCTCGTGCCGATCGAGTTGACCCATCTGAACGGCGTGAGCGCATGGCAGCACGCAGGCGACCACGTTCGACGGCGCGAGGGATTTGCGCTGACCGATCCCGGCATGGGTCTCGCGGCCGCGCTCGATCACTCGCACTATTGCATCTGGTGTCACGAGCAGGGCAAGGACTCCTGCGCGCGCGGCCTCTTCGAGAAGAAGGTCACCGGCGCACCCCCGCCCGACAATCCGTTCAGGAATAGTCCGTTCGGCGTGACGCTTGCCGGCTGCCCGCTCGAGGAAAAGATCTCCGAGTTCCACAAGCTGCGTGCCGACGGCTGGCCGCTCGCGGCGCTGGCGATGATCTGCGTCGACAATCCGCTCGTCGCCGGCACCGGCCACCGGATCTGCAACGACTGCATGAAGTCGTGCATCTACCAGAAGACCGACCCCGTCGACATTCCGCAGGCGGAAACGCGGATCCTGAAGGACGTGCTGGCGCTGCCATGGGGTTTCGAGATCTATTCGCTGCTCACGCGCTGGAATCCGCTCGACCTGCGCCGGCCGACGCCGCGCGCCGCGACGGCCAAGCGCGCGCTTGTCGTCGGCATGGGACCGGCCGGCTTCACGCTGGCGCACCACCTGC
>CAYGYQ010000053.1:11840-16510 GCA_964354035.1 uncultured Bordetella sp. | reverse complement strand
CCCGAGCGCTACTTCGACGTCGGCATCGCGGAGCAACACGCGGTCACGTTCGCCGCGGGCCTCGCCTGCGAAGGGATGAAGCCGGTCGTCGCCATCTACTCGACCTTCCTGCAGCGCGGCTACGACCAGCTGATCCACGACGTCGCGCTGCAGAATCTGCCGGTCGTGTTCGCGATCGACCGCGCCGGCATCGTCGGCGCCGACGGCGCGACGCACCTCGGCGCGTTCGACCTCTCGTATCTGCGCTGCCTTCCCAACATGACCGTGATGGCGCCCGCCGACGAGAACGAATGCCGGCAGATGCTCTACACGGCCTATACGCTCGACACGCCGTCGGCGGTGCGCTATCCGCGCGGCAGCGGCCCCGGCGTCGCACTCGCGGCCGCGATGACCGCGCTGCCCGTGGGCAAGCTCGAGGTGCGCCGCACGACGTCGCGGCGGACGAACCGGATCGCGATTCTGGCGTTCGGCAGCATGGTGCAGGTGGCCTCCGGCGCCGCGGAAGAACTCGACGCGACCGTCGCCAACATGCGCTTCGTCAAGCCGCTCGACGCCGATCTCGTGTCGCGCCTCGCGCTGGAGCACGACGCGCTCGTCACCATCGAGGAGAACGTCGTGGCGGGGGGCGCGGGCAGCGCCGTCGCCGA
Organism: uncultured Bordetella sp.; assembly: GCA_964354035.1. Lineage (GTDB taxonomy): Bacteria > Pseudomonadota > Gammaproteobacteria > Burkholderiales > Casimicrobiaceae > CAIWHR01. The sequence goes on along the minus strand of CAYGYQ010000053.1, from coordinate 15,863 downwards.
GGCGCTGGTCGCGCAAGGCATCCTGATCCCCCTGCTGCAACTGGGCTTGCCCGACGCGTTCGTCGACCATGGCGATCCGGCGCAGCTCCTCGCCGGCTGCGGCCTCGACGTCGCCGGCATCGTCGCCTCGATCAACGCGCGGTTCGGGCAGCGCCGGGGCGACCCCCTCGCGAAGCCCGCCGCATAGGATGGACAGCCCCCACGCTCACGGCGTTCGCTGCCCCCCGAGGGGGCGCGCAGCGCCCTTCGGGCGGCCGGGCGGGCACTGAACAAGGCATCATCATCGTGAATCGTCCCGAGAGCCCGCAGACCGCGTTCCCCATTCCCGATGTCCAGTCGCGGCCGGATGGGCGGCGGACCGCGATCGACCAGGTTGGCATCCGCGGACTGCGCTATCCGCTGTTGTTCGCCGACAGCGATGGTGTTGCGCGGCCGACGATCGCCTCGTACAACGTCTACGTCGCCCTTGCGGCGGAGCGCAAGGGCACGCACATGTCGCGGCTGGTCGCCTTGCTCGAAGCGCGCGGCGAGGCGGAGCAGCCGGCACTCTCGGTGGTGAATTTCCACCAGCTCCTCGACACGCTGGTCGTGCTGCTCGACGCGCCCGGCGGGCGGGTCGAGATCGCGTTCCCGTTCTTCGTGCGCAAGTCGGCGCCAGTCTCGGGCGTGGAAAGCCTGCTCGACTACGAAGTGCGCATCGTGGGCGAGCTCAATGATGGCCGCTACCGGCAGACCGTGTCGGTCGCGGCGCCGGTGACCTCGCTTTGCCCCTGCTCGAAGGAGGTCGCCGAGTATGGCGCGCACAACCAGCGCTCGACGATCACGATCACGGCACGCTCGCCCGGACCGCTGTTCCTGACCGAGCTCATCCGCGTCGCGGAGGACGAGGCCTCGTGCGAGCTCTTCGGCATCCTGAAGCGCGCCGACGAGAAGTACGTCACCGAGCGCGCGTACGACAATCCGCGCTTCGTCGAGGACCTGGTCCGCGGCGTCGCCGTGCGGCTGGAGGCGGATCCCCGCATCGACGGGTTCGTCGTCGAAGCGGAGAACTTCGAGTCCATCCACAACCACTCGGTGTACGCCCGCATCGCGCGCGGGTGGTAGCTTCCGGCGGCCCCGCGCGCATGACCGCACCCTTGGCGCTGCGCGCCGTCCCGTCAAGCGGGAGTAAGCCCTCCTTCGGACGGCCGGGCTGAGGGCTCATGCGTCCGATCGCGATTCTCCGCTTTTCCCCCACCGAAGGTCCGGGGTATTTCTCCGACTGGCTCGACGCGCAGGGTCTCGCCTGGCAACTTGTCGCGCTGGACGACGGTGCGGCGGTGCCGGCCGACCCGCGCGCGTTCGCGGGGATCGGCATGATGGGCGGTCCGATGAGCGTGAACGACGGCCTGGCCTGGACCGAACCGATTTGCGCGTTGCTGCGCGCGGCGGTCGCGGTGGAAGTCCCGGTGCTCGGCCACTGCCTCGGGGGTCAGTTGCTCGCGCAGGCGCTGGGCGCGCCGGTCACGCGCGCCGCCGTGGCGGAGATCGGCTGGCTCGGCGTCGACGTCAGCGACGTTCCCGCGCAGCGCGACTGGTTCGGCGGCCGTTCGGCGTTCACCACGTTCCAGTGGCACTACGATGCCTTCGCGCTGCCGGCCGGCGCCACGGCCGTGCTGACCAACGCGTTCAACGTCAATCAGGCGTACGTGGTCGCGGGGCGGCACATCGGTTTCCAGTGCCACATCGAGATGACGCGCCCGCTGGTGGAGACCTGGCTCGCCACCGGTGCGCACGAGCTGCCCGTGGAGTCCTCGCCCGCGATGCAGAGCGCCGCCGACATCCGCCGCGACCTCGATGCGCGCGTCGGCGCGCTCCACGCCGTCGCGGACGACGTCTACGCGCGCTGGGCGCGGGGCCTGGCGCGCTAGGCGGCAGACGAGCGAACCCCGGGCGATAATCGCGGCCGCCTCGATCAGGCGGCAGCCGAACGCAGCGGACGCAGCCGGCGCGGCGCCCGGTACAGCAGGAACGCGACGACACTGATGTTGAGCAGATTCCAGCCGATGCCGTTGAGGAACGCGGCGCGATAGGAGCCGGTGAGGTCGAAGATCGCGCCGGACATCCAGCCGCCCAGCGCCATGCCGAACAGCGTGGCCATCAGCACGGTGCCAACGCGCGCACCGGCCTCTTTCGGCGTGAAATACTCGCGCACGATCAGCGCGTAGGCGGGCACGATGCCGCCCTGGAACAGGCCGAACAGCGCCGAGACGACGTAGAGCGTGGTCAGGCCGCCGTAGGGCACGAACAGCAGCAGCGCGATGCCCTGCAGCACCGATCCCAGCAGCAGCGTCCGCAAGCCGCCGATGTGGTCGGAGATCCACCCCGAGACGAGCCGGCTGACGATGCCGAAGGCGAGCATCAGCGAGAGCATCTCGGCGCCGCGCGCCGCCCCGAAGCCGAGATCGCTGCAGTAGGCGACGATGTGCACCTGGGGCATCGACATCGCGACGCAGCACGCCACCCCGGCGACGCACAGCAACGCCTGCAGCGCCGCCGGCGAGAAACCGAGCGGGCGCTCCGAAACCGCTGCGGCGACGGGTTGCCCCGGCGTTGGCGTGGCCCGGGTCATCGAAGGCTCGGAGGCCGGCGGGCGGCGGCGCAGGAAGAGCGCGAGCGGCAGCATCGACAGCAGGCAGAAGACGCCGACGCCGATGTAGGTCGGGCGCCAGCCGGCGCTGTCGATGAAATATTGGAGGATGGGCGGCCACACGGCGCCCGCCGTGTAGTTGCCGCTCATGCAGATTGCCACGGCGATGCCGCGGCGGCGCGTGAACCACTGCGAGGTGTCCGCCACCAGCGGCACGAACGTGGCGGAGGTGCCGAGCAATCCGATCAGCACACCCTGCGCCAGGCTGAACTGCCACAGGCTCGTGGCCGCGCCGGCCGCGACAAAACCGGCACCCAGGCCCAGCGTGCCGACCAGTACCGCGACCATCACGCCGAAGCGATCGGACAGACGGCCCATGAGGATGCCGCCGATGCCGAAGCCGATCATGGTCAGCGTGTACGGCAGTGACGCGTCGCCGCGCGCCACGTCGAATTCGGCCTGGATGCGCGGCAGCACCACGGCCACGGAGTACATGCCGGAGCCGCCGATGGTCATCAGCAGCAGCGACACGGCGAGTCGCGTCCAGGCATAGGGGGACTCGATGTCCCGCGGCGTTCCGATGTGCGTTTTCATATCAAGGCGTCGAACTTATCATATGCGGTGCCGAACGTTCGCGCCCCTTGTATGCTTGGGAGACCGTGGGCAATGCGAGGGAGCGCCGATGGCAGAGCGCGGCCAAGGCCGCGCCCACGTCTTTGTGCGCAACATCGTGTCGTGGGCGCGGGCTTGCCCGCGCTCAGGCGATGTTCGGGGCCGTCTGTGCGAGGGCTCGCCGGGCGGGCTCGCCGGTCGATTGGCGGCGGCGCGCTGCGCAACCGCTTCGCTGTCTGTAAGATCGAGTCGCGCCGCCCATCTCCGGGTCGCCCCCACGCCATGACGCACATTCGAGCGCTGCCCGACCACCTGATCAATCAGATCGCCGCGGGCGAGGTCGTCGAGCGCCCGGCGGCGGCGCTGAAGGAATTGCTGGAGAACGCGCTCGATGCGGGCGCCACGCAGATCGACGTCGACCTCGAGGGCGGCGGCATCCGGCGCATCCGCGTGGCCGACAACGGCGAGGGCATCGTCCGCGAGGACCTGGCGCTGGCCGTCCTGCGGCACGCGACCTCGAAGCTCGCGACTGCGGACGACCTCGAGGCGATCGCGACGCTGGGTTTTCGCGGCGAGGCGCTGGCGTCGATCGCCGCGGTATCGCGCTTCGCGCTCGCCTCGCGCGCGGCCGGCGCGCCCCACGCGTGGCGGATCGAGGTCGACGGCGGCAATGTCGGCGCCACGGCGCCTGCGGCGATCGCCGCCGGCACGACGGTGACGGTGCAGGAGCTCTACTTCAACACGCCGGCGCGGCGGAAATTCCTGCGCACCGAAGGCACCGA
>CAYGYQ010000053.1:0-11740 GCA_964354035.1 uncultured Bordetella sp. | reverse complement strand
AGCTCTACTTCAACACGCCGGCGCGGCGGAAATTCCTGCGCACCGAAGGCACCGAGTGGGGGCACTGCGACGAGGCGTTCCGCCGCCTGGCGCTCGCGCACCCGGACATCGGGTTCACGCTGCAGCACAACGGCCGGGTGATGTACCGGCTGCAGGCGCATGGGCGGCGGACGCGCGTCGCGGCGCTGCTCGGCGATGCGTTCGTCGAGGGCGGGGCGTGGGTGGAGGCCGAAGCCGGACCGCTCAAGATCACCGGCTACGCAGTGCAGCCGGCGTATGCGACACAGGTGTCCGGCCAGTACGTCTTCGTCAACGGCCGTTTCGTGCGCGACCGGATGCTCGCGCACGCGCTGCGCGAGGCCTACCGCGACGTGCTGCATCACGAGCGCCAGCCCGCCTACGCGCTCTGGCTCACGCTGGATCCGCGGCACGTCGACGTCAACGTGCATCCGCAGAAGAGCGAAGTGCGATTTCGGGAATCCGGCGCCGTGCACCAGTTCGTCCAGCACGCGGTGGCCCGCGCCCTCGCCGCGACCGGCGCCGCCCAGCCGGCGGTCTCCGCAGCCGAGAAGCTCGGCCTCGCGTCGGCGCAGGTGCCGCCGCTGGTGCCGGAGATGTCCGTTGCTGCCCGTGCTGCTCCGCCACTGTGGCCCCAGGGCGCACCGTACCAGGGCGCGATCGCGCTCGGTGCCGCAGAGTCGGCGTCGTTCTACGGCAGGCTCTTCGGCCCGCGCGAAACAAGCCCTGGCGACGGTCCCCATCTGCCGGTCACCGACGACGCACATCCGCTCGGCTTCGCGCTGGCGCAGCTGCACGGCGTCTACGTGCTGGCGCAGAACCGCAGCGGGCTGGTGCTGGTCGACATGCACGCGGCGCACGAGCGCATCGTCTACGAACGGCTGAAGCAGGCGCTCGATCGCAGCGTGCCCGTGCAGCCGCTGCTGGTGCCGACGACGTTCACCGCGTCCCCGCTCGAGGTGGCGGCCGCGGACGAGCATGCCGCGACGCTCGATCGCCTGGGTTTCGCGATCACCGTCCTCGGGCCGGCCACACTCGCGGTGCGCGGCATTCCGGCGCCGCTCAGGGATGCCGACGCTGCGACGCTGGCGCACGCGGTGCTCGCCGAGCTGCGGGAATTCGGCGGCAGCGAGGTCCTGACCGCGCACCGCGACGAGCTGCTCTCGACGATGGCCTGCCATGCCGCCGTGCGTGCGAACCGCAGCCTGAGCGTGCCCGAAATGAATGCGCTGCTGCGCGAGATGGAGGCGACCGAGCGCGCGGGCCAGTGCAATCACGGGCGGCCGACGTGGTACCAGCTGACGCTCGCCGATCTCGACCGCCTGTTCATGCGCGGACGGTAGGCCGATGAGCGCCGCCGGGCCATGGCGCGGGTGCGCCCAGGGGGTGCAGCGAACGCAGCGGAGAAGCGCGGCCAAGGCCGCGCCCATGAATTGGGCGCGGGTTCGGCGCGGGCTTGCCCGCGCTCGGGAGTTTTGCGGCGCCTCGCTGGGCGAAGCGCCGTCAAAGCCGCGGGTGCGAACTGCGCACGCCCCTGGGGTGGCAGCGCACCGGCGAACGTCGCAAGCGTGAGGGCAGGCCAATGATCCCCGCGGTGCTGCTGATGGGTCCCACCGGGTCCGGCAAGTCGGCGCTGGCCATGGCGCTCGCCGAGCGTTTCCCGGTCGAGATCGTCAGCGTCGACTCCGCGCAGGTCTATCGCGGCATGGACATCGGGACGGCGAAACCCGACGCCGCGGCGCGCACTCGGGTGCCGCATCACCTGCTCGACGTCATCGACCCGGTCGAGGCCTATTCGGCCGCGCGTTTTCGCGCCGATGCGATTCAGGCGATCGCCGCCATCCGGTCGCGTGGCGCCGTCCCGCTGCTCGTCGGCGGGACGATGCTCTACTTCAAGGCGCTGCAGGAAGGGCTTTCCGCGCTGCCGGTTGCCGATCCGGCGGTGCGCGCGCGTCTTTCCGCCCGCGCCGCCGTCGAAGGCTGGCCTGCGCTGCACGCCGAGCTCGTGCGCGTCGATCCCGCGACCGCCGATCGTCTCAAGAGCACGGACGCGCAACGCATTCAGCGCGCGCTGGAGGTGCACGAAGTCACGGGCCGGCCGCTTTCGGAGCTGCAGGGCGCGCGCGAGGCCGAAGGCGTGCCGGGCGAGACGATCGCGGTGGCGCTCGTGCCGGGTGACCGCGCGGCACTGCACCGGGAGATTGCGATTCGCTTCGACGCGATGCTCGCCGCCGGTCTCGTCGCCGAGCTCGCCGCGCTGCGCGCGCGCCATGCGCTGACGCCCGGTCTGCCGTCGATGCGCTGCGTGGGCTACCGGCAGGCGTGGGAATTCCTTGATGGCCGCATCGACGCCGCCACGCTCCGCGCGAAGGGCATCGCGGCGACACGCCAGCTGGCCAAGCGCCAGTTCACGTGGCTCCGGAGGATGCCCGCGACCGCATTCGAGCCGACGGCGCCGCAGCTCGCCGATGCGTTGGCGGACCACCTGTTGCGCGCCGGGCTCTCCCGCGCCTGACAGCCGATTGCTGCTGTGCAATAATTCCCGTTCTCCGATCATTGCCACCCGGATATCCCGGTCAGGTCCGCCGCCCATGCACGCGCGCACGCTCTACGACAAGTTGTGGGACAGCCACGTCGTCCGCGAAGAGGCCGACGGGACGGCGCTGCTCTACGTCGATCGCCACCTGGTGCACGAGGTCACGAGCCCGCAGGCCTACGAGGGTCTGAAGCTCGCCGGCCGCAAGCCGTGGCGCATCGGGTCGATCGTCGCCACGGCCGATCACAACACGCCGACGAAGGATTGGGACCAGGGCATCCGCGATCCCATCTCCCGCCTTCAGGTCGAGACCCTCGACGCCAACATCCGTACGCACGGTGCCAAGGCCTATTTTCCGTTCCGCGACCGGCGGCAGGGCATCGTCCACGTGATCGGTCCCGAGCAGGGTGCGACGCTGCCCGGCATGACCGTCGTCTGCGGCGACTCGCACACGAGCACGCACGGCGCGTTCGCGGCGCTGGCGTTCGGCATCGGCACCTCGGAAGTCGAGCATGTGCTGGCCACGCAATGCCTGCTGATGCGAAAGGCGAAGTCGATGCAGGTCCGCGTCGACGGTGCCCTGCCGGCCGGCGTGACCGCGAAGGACATCGCGCTGGCGGTGATCGGCACGATCGGCACCGCCGGCGGCACCGGCCATGCCATCGAGTTCGCGGGTAGCGCGATTCGCGCGCTCTCGATCGAGGGCCGCATGACCCTCTGCAACATGGCGATCGAGGCCGGCGCGCGCGCCGGCATGGTCGCCGTCGACGACAAGACCGTCGACTACCTGCGCGGTCGCCCGTTTGCGCCTGGCGCGGCGCTTTGGGATCGGGCCGTCGCGCAGTGGCGCACGCTGACGAGCGACGAGGGGGCACGGTTCGACGCGGTCGTCGCGCTCGACGCATCGGCGCTCGTCCCGCAGGTCACGTGGGGAACGTCGCCGGAGATGGTCGTGGCGATCGACGGCCGCGTGCCGGATCCGGACCGGGAAAAAGACGCGGGGCGCCGCGACGGGATCGAGCGCGCGCTCGCCTACATGGGACTCGCCCCGAACACGCCGATGACCGACATCGGCATCGACAAGGTGTTCATCGGGTCGTGCACCAACTCGCGGATCGAGGACTTGCGCGCTGCCGCCGCCGTGGCCCGCGGACGCCGCGTGGCGTCGTCCGTGAAGCTCGCCATGGTGGTTCCCGGTTCGGGGCTGGTGAAGGCCCAGGCCGAGCGGGAAGGGCTCGACCGGGTGTTCCGCGACGCGGGCTTCGACTGGCGCGAGCCCGGCTGCTCGATGTGCCTCGCGATGAACGCCGACCGGCTCGAGCCGGGCGAGCGGTGCGCCTCGACGTCCAACCGCAATTTCGAGGGGCGGCAGGGCACCGGGGGCCGCACCCATCTCGTCAGCCCGGCGATGGCCGCCGCTGCGGCGATCGCCGGGCATTTCGTCGACGTGCGTCGACTCGTCTGAATGGAACCCTTCGGCCTCCTCACCGGGCTCGTCGCGCCGCTCGACCGCGCCAACGTCGACACCGACGCCATCATCCCGAAGCAGTTCCTGAAGTCGATCAAGCGCTCGGGCTTCGGCCCCAACCTGTTCGACGCGTGGCGCTATCTCGACCGTGGCGAGCCGGGCATCGACAACGCGCGCCGGCCCCGGAATCCGGACTTCGTGTTGAACGAGGCGCGCTACCAGGGGGCCAGCATCCTGCTCGCGCGCCGCAACTTCGGCTGCGGCAGCTCGCGCGAGCATGCGCCGTGGGCGCTTGCCGACTACGGCTTTCGCGCGGTGATCGCGCCCTCGTACGCGGACATCTTCTACAACAACTGCTTCAAGAACGGCCTCCTGCCGATCGTGCTGTCCGAGCCGGACGTGGACCGGCTGTTCGGCGCTGTGAAGGCGTTTCCGGGCTTCCGGCTCGCGGTCGATCTCGAGCGGCAGACGGTGGCCACACCCGATGGCGCGATGACGTTCCGCTTCGAGATCGAGGCCTTCCGGAAGCACTGCCTGCGGCACGGCCTCGACGACATCGGCCTCACGCTGCAGCACGCCGATGCGATCCGCGCGTTCGAGGCGAAACGTCTCGCGGAGCAGCCATGGCTCGTCTAGGAAGCACTCCGCGCCGCACCGTTCGCGCTCGTCGCGGCACCCCGTTCGCCCGGTCGCAATGAAGATCGCGATCCTTCCCGGCGACGGCATCGGTCCCGAGATCGTGACCGAGGCCGTCCGCGTGCTCGACGTGCTCCGGCGCGAGGGGCTGCCGCTTCAGACCGGCACGGCGCCGATCGGCGGGGCGGGTTACGACGCGGCGGGCCAGCCGCTTCCCGACGCGACGCTCGCGCTCGCCCGCGATGCCGACGCCGTGCTGCTGGGTGCCGTGGGCGGCCCGAGGTACGACACGCTGCCGCGGGCGCTGCGGCCGGAGCAGGGCATCCTGGGCATCCGCAAGGCGCTGCGCCTGTTCGCGAATCTGCGCCCTGCGCTCCTCTATCCGGAACTGGCGGCGGTATCGACGTTGAAACCGGAAGTGGTGGCCGGGCTCGACCTCATGATCATCCGCGAGCTCACCGGCGACATCTATTTCGGGGACCCGCGCGGGCGCCGCCGGAACGCCGCCGGCGAGGACGAAGGCTTCGACACCATGCACTACAGCGAGGGCGAGATCCGCCGCATCGCCCGCGTGGGGTTCGAGACGGCGCGGCGACGCGGGAAGAGGCTCTGCTCGGTCGACAAGGCCAACGTGCTGGACACCAGCCTCCTGTGGCGCGAGGTCGTCACGGCAACGGCGAAGGACTATGCGGACGTCGCGCTGACGCACATGTACGTGGACAACGCCGCGATGCAGCTGGTGCGCAATCCGAAGCAGTTCGACGTGATCGTCACCGGCAACATGTTCGGCGACATCCTGTCCGACGAGGCGTCGATGCTGGCGGGCTCGATCGGCATGCTCCCGTCGGCATCGCTGGACGTCAACGGCAAGGGGCTCTACGAGCCGATCCACGGCTCGGCGCCGGACATCGCCGGCCAGGACAAGGCTAATCCGCTGGCGACGATCCTGTCGCTCGCGATGATGTTCCGGTACACGTTCGAGCGCGCGGATCTCGCCGACCGGATCGAAGGCGCTGTCCGCGCGGTGCTGGCCAAGGGCCTGCGCACCGGCGACATCGCTTTGCCGGGTGAGAGGGTCATCGGCACGCGCGCGATGGGCGACGCGGTGGTAGCCGCGCTGCGGGGGTAATTGCAATTGGCGAACATTCACTTGAACCGGGATCGATCATGCGTGTAGGTTTCGTCGGCTGGCGTGGAATGGTGGGCTCCGTGTTGATGCAGCGGATGCTCGAGGAGCGGGATTTCGATCGCATCGAGCCCGTGTTCTTCACGACGTCGAACGTCGGCGGCAAGGGCCCGGCGATCGGCCGGGACACGCCGCCGCTGGCGAGCGCCACGGACCTGCGCGCACTCGCGGCGCTCGATGCGATCGTCACCTGCCAGGGTGGCGACTATACCAACGATGTGCTGCCGAATTTGCGCGCGACCGGCTGGAACGGCTACTGGATCGACGCTGCGTCGGCGCTGCGCATGAAGGACGACGCGGTGATCATCCTCGACCCCGTCAACCGGGACGTGATCGATGCCGCGCACGCGCGAGGCGTCAAGAATTTCATCGGTGGCAACTGCACGGTGAGCCTGATGATGATGGCGCTGGCCGGGCTGTTCCGGCACGACGCCATCGAGTGGATGACCTGCATGACCTACCAGTCGGCCTCTGGCGCGGGCGCGCAGAACATGCGCGAACTGCTCGTCCAGATGGGTGAGGCGCACATGGCGGCGCGCGGACTGCTCGAGGACCCGTCGTCGGCGATTCTCGACATCGACCGCGAGGTCGCCGGCATCCTGCGCGACCCCGGCTTCCCGAAGGAGCATTTCGGCGTTCCGCTTGCCGGCAGCCTCATCCCCTGGATCGACAAGGACCTGGGCGACGGGATGAGCCGGGAGGAATGGAAGGGCGGGGCGGAGACGAACAAGATCCTCGGCCGCGTTCCCGGCTCCGGCAAGAGCGCGATTCCGGTGGATTCGATCTGCGTGCGCGTCGGTGCGATGCGCTGCCACAGCCAGGCGCTCACGATCAAGCTGCGCCGCGACCTGCCGCTGCCGGAGATCGAGGCGATGATCGCCGCGGGCAACGAGTGGGTGCGCGTCATTCCCAATACCCGCGAGGAGAGCATCCGGCGGCTGACCCCCGCCGCAGTCACGGGATCCCTGGAAGTGCCGATCGGCCGGCTGCGCAAGCTCGCAATGGGTGGCGATTACCTGGGCGCGTTCACGGTAGGCGACCAGTTGCTGTGGGGGGCCGCGGAGCCGCTGCGCCGGATGATCCGGATCCTGGTCGGCGGCTGACCCCGCGCATCCCCGCGCGACGCGTTTGCAACAGCGGGCCTGGCGCGGGGCTGCTCCTGCCATCGGCCGGTGGCACAAGATCTTGCGCCAGATTCCCCACTCGGCGCTAGCGGTTGCAGGGTGACGCGATGCCGTCGAACCGCGTTGTGGCATCGACACGGCACGCGACGGAGAAACCCGAGCTAATACCGAGGTTTAGCTTGCGTCGCTAAACCCATGATGTTATGTTAGCTTGGACAATCTCCGATTTCTCGGAAGGGGCCGGCATGCGACGAAAACCCATCCTTTCACTGACCCTGCTGGCGGCGGCGCTTGCCATGCCCGGCATCGCGGCGTCCGTCGGCCTGGGCAGGCTGACACTGCAATCAGCGCTGGGGCAGCCTCTGTCCGCGCAGATCGAGCTCACGGGCGTGTCGCCGGATGAGCTGGGCTCGGTCACTGCGCGCATCGCCGACGCGTCCGTTTATCGCCAGAACAACCTTGCCTACCAGGGAGTCCTGTCGCGGGCGCGGGTGACGATGGAACGCCTTCCCAACGGCGACCCGATCCTGAGGGTGACGACGCCGGCTAGTGTCGTCGAGCCGTATCTCGATATGCTGGTCGAGGTCAATTGGCCTTCCGGCCGCGTCGTGCGCGCCTACACCTTCCTCCTCGATCCGCCGGGAATGCCGGCAGCGCAGGCGGTTGATCCGGTCACGCCGCCGCGCGCCGGAACGCCGCGTGCCGCGGCTTCCGCGGCGACTCCGGCCGCCGCTGCGGGGCCGAGAGCGGCCGCCGAGACGCGCGCGGGAACGGGAAGCAGCTACACGGTCCGGCGCGGCGATACGCTGTCGCGCATCGCCGAGGAAACCAAGGCGCCGAGCGTCACGCTCGAACAGATGCTGGTCGCGCTCTACAACAGCAACCCGTCCGCGTTCGAAGCCAACAACATGAATCGGCTGCGCGCCGGGGCGATTCTGAATGTTCCGAGTCCCGAAGAAGCCGCCGCAACGCCGCGGGGCGAGGCGACCAGGACGGTGCGTATCCAGGCCGGCGACTGGCGCGGCTACCAGGACAAGGTTGCCGGCGCGGCGCCGCCGGCCGAGGCCGCAGCGGGACGCGTGGCGGCCGGAAAGATCGGCACCACCGTCGAGGAGAAATTGCCGACCGCCGTGCCGGGGCGCGATCAGCTCAAAGTGTCGCCCCAGGTGGGCAAGGGCGCAGCCTTGAGTCCGGCGGCCGAGGAAGTCGTTGCGCGCGATCAGGCGCTGAAAGAGGCGCAAACGCGCATCGGCGAACTCGAAAAGACGTTGAAGGACCTGCAGCGTGCGCTCGAGCTCAAGGGCCAGACGGGCGCACAGTTGCAGGCGCAAGCGGATGTGGCGAAGGGCAAGGCGCCGGAGCCGGCGAAAGCCGAACCCGCGAAGGCGGAACCGCCGAAGGCAGCGGTGCCGGCGCCGGAACCCAAGACCGCCGAGCCGCCGAAAGCCGCCGCGCCGGCCGTCTCCGAGCCGCCGAAAGCCGCCGCGCCGGCTAAAGCGCCGGCGCCGAAGGCCGACGTCGCGACGACGCCTCCGAAGAGCGAAACTTCGTTCCTCGACGATTTCCCGGGTGGCAAGCCGGGTCTGGTCATCGGCGGGGGTGCGCTCGCAGCCCTGGCCGGTCTGTTGCTGATCGTCGCCCGCCGCCGCAAGACGGTGAAGTTCGAGGACAGCATCATCGGCGGCACCGACATCAAGTCCAACACCGTATTCGGCTCGACCGGTGGCGGCGTCGTCAACACCGGCGAAAATTCGCTCGCAACCGATTTCAGCCGCGAAGGTCTCGGCAACATCGATACCGACGAAGTCGATCCGATCGCCGAGGCCGAGGTGTATCTCGCCTATGGGCGCGATGCCCAGGCCGAGGAGATCCTGAAGGACGCGCTCAAGAAGGATTCGCAGCGCCAGGAAATCTATCTCAAGCTCCTCGAGATCCACGCCCAGCACAACAAGCCGTCGGCCTTCGAGACCGTCGCTGCCGAGTTGTATTCCGTCTCCCAAGGCAAGGGTGAGACCTGGCAGAAGGCCGTTACTCTGGGCCGCCAGCTCGACCCGAACAACCCGATGTTCGGCGAAGGCGGGGCGGAAGCGGCGGCTGCAGCAGCTGCGGCCGCCACCGGCAAGGCGCTTGCCGGTGGCGCCGCGCATGCTGCGCCTTCCGCAAAACCAAGGGATGAGGCGCGCGGCGGCGGCGGGACGTCGCCCGCGATTGCCCAGGAGCTGGCAGGCGACAGCGCGCTCGATTTCCGGTTCGACGAGGATGTGTCGATCTCACGGACCGGCAACACGACCAAGGCCCAGATCGACAAGATCAAGGCCGCCGAGCGCGAGTTCGAGGAGTCCGCGAAGACCCTCGTTCCTCCGGCAGCGCAGGCCGCCGGCAGCCAGGGCAGCGCGGCGAACGCCGCCGCGGTCGTCGCCGCCGTCGCGGCGGCAGCGAAGGGAATGGCCCCGACGCAGTCCGCCCCGGCAGCAGCTTCGCCGTTGGCGGATCTCGACTTCCACCTCGACGACGGCGACCGTCCCAAGGCGCCGGACCGGTCGGCGGCGAAAGCCGACAAGGATGCCTCGGCCGCGCCTGCGCACGCACGGCCGCAGGCCGCGATCGACGCCGACAAGCTCGATCTCGCTTTGGGTCCCGACCAAGCGATGTTCGACGACCCGACGCCGTCCGTGCTGGACGGGCAGTGGCAAGATGCGGCGACCAAGCTCGATCTGGCCAAGGCTTACCAGGAAATGGGCGATGTCGAAGGCGCTCGCGAAATTCTGCAGGAAGTACTGCACGAAGGCGACGACACCCAGAAGTCCGAGGCGCAGGTACTCCTGGCGAAACTCGGCTGAGGACGAACGGCCCCCGCGCTACTGCGGTCCGTGGCGATCGAGTCGTAGGCGCGGCCTTGGCCGCGCTCGACCGCTGGGCATATGCTTCTGCCTTACGAGCGCGGGCAAGCCCGCGCCCACGAACTTGAACGCGGCATCCGCCACCCGGTGTTTTCTTGCCGTCGTGGTCTAATGGGTTCGCGGCGGTCGGCGGCGCATCGGCGCCGCAGCCGGTTCGTTTCGCCCACTCATGCGCATCGCCCTCGGACTCGAATACTGCGGCACGTCCTTCACCGGCTGGCAAACCCAGCCCGATGGCCGCGGTGTGCAGGACGCGCTCGAGCGCGCGCTCGCGGCGATCGCCGCCGCGGACATCGGCACGATTGCCGCGGGGCGTACCGATGCCGGTGTCCACGCGACGATGCAGGTGGTCCATTTCGAGACCCGCGCCACGCGCCCCGACTCCGCCTGGGTGCGCGGGGTCAATGCGAATCTTCCGGCCACCGTGGCCGTGCTCTGGGCCCGGCCGGTGGCCGACGATTTCCATGCGCGCTACGCCGCCCTCCGGCGCCATTACACGTACCTGCTTTCGGGTCGGGCGGTGCGCCCCGCGCTGCTGGCCGGGCGCGTAGGCTGGTACCATCGGGCGCTTGATCCGGCATTGATGAGCGAGGCCGCGGGCGCGCTGGTCGGCACGCATGATTTCTCCGCGTTCCGCGCGGCCGAGTGCCAGGCCAAGTCGCCGTTGCGGACGCTGTCGACCGCCTCGGTCACGCTGACTGGCGAGCATCTGCGCTTCGATTTCTCGGCCAATGCGTTCCTCCAGCACATGATCCGCAACATCGTCGGCGCACTGGTGTACGTCGGCGCGGGCAAGCACCCGCCGGCGTGGATCGGCGAGCTCCTCGCCGGCCGCGACCGCAGGCGCGCGGCCCCGACGTTCGCCCCGGACGGGCTCCATTTCACCGGTGTGGAATATGACGCCGGATGGGAACTGCCGCCGACCATCCGGCCGGTGGTGCTGCCGCTTGCGTGAACGGCCCCGGCACATGACTCGCACCCGCGTCAAGATCTGCGGCATCACCCGCATTGCGGATGGCATCGCTGCCGCCCAGGCGGGTGCGGACGCGATCGGCTTCGTCTTCTGGCCGGGATCGCCGCGCGCCGTCGTCATTGAGCAGGCGCGCACCATCAGCGCCGCGCTGCCGCCGTTCGTGACGATCGTCGGGCTCTTCGTCGACCCGGCGCCGGAGCAGGTGCGCGCGACGCTCGCAGCGTTGCCGCTTGATCTGCTCCAGTTCCACGGCGTCGAGGCCCCGGAATTCTGTCGGGCATTCGGACGGCCCTACATCAAGGCCGTGCCGGTCGCCGCCAATGCCGCAAGGGTCGATTTGCTAGAATACGCAGCCCGTTACCCGGATGCCTGCGGACTTCTGTTCGACGCGCCGCCCGCCGCCGGCCTTCCGGGCGGCACCGGGCAGACGTTTGATTGGGGCGCACTGCCGGGTGAGCTTCCTCGGCCGCTGGTGCTCTCCGGGGGCCTCACGGCCGCCAACGTGGGTGCGGCGATCCGCCGCCTGCGGCCGTGGGCGGTGGATGTTTCAAGCGGCGTCGAAGCGATCGGACCCGACGGCACGCCGATCAGGGGCAGCAAGGACCCGACGCGGATGGTCGCGTTCATCGAGGAAGTGCGCCATGCAGATGACTGATCTACCGTACGACCTCCCCGACGCGCGCGGCCACTTCGGCCCCTACGGCGGCATCTTCGTCGCCGAGACGCTGATGCGCGCGCTCGACGAGCTCACCGCGCAGTACGCGCGCTATCGCAAGGATCCCGATTTCATCCGCGAATTCGAGGACGAGCTCGCCCACTATGTCGGCCGGCCGTCGCCGGTCTACCACGCGAAGCGCTGGTCGGAAAAGGCGGGTTGCGCGCAGATCTGGTTCAATCGC
>CAYGYQ010000052.1:0-16515 GCA_964354035.1 uncultured Bordetella sp. | reverse complement strand
AGCGCCCGCCCGGCCGCCCGAAGGGCGCTGACTGCCCCCGCGGGGGGCAGCGAACGCAGTGAGCGTGGGGGCTGTTCATCCGCAAAGGAAACTCGATGTCTCTCTCCGCCGAAGCCCTGGACCGCATCTTTCGCACCGCCCGCACGCACCGCAACTGGACGGCCCGCCCGGTCACCGACGAAACGCTGCGCGCCATCCACGAATTGATGAAGTGGGGGCCGACGTCGTCCAACTGCTGCCCGGCACGGATCGCATTTGTCACGAGCCCGGAGGCCAAGGAGCGGCTGCGGCCTGCGCTGGATGCGGGCAATGTGGCGCCGACGATGGCGGCGCCGGCGACGGCGATCATCGCCTACGATCTGGAGTTCTACGACAAGCTGCCGCTGCTCGTTCCGCACCGCGATGCGCGGAGCGCATTCGTGGGCAAGCCGGAGCTCGTCCGGACGACGGCGTATCAGAGCGGGACCCTGCAGGGCGCGTACCTGATCATCGCCGCGCGCGCACTGGGTCTCGACTGCGGGCCGATGGGTGGCTTCGACAAGGCCAAGGTCGACGCCACGTTCTTTCCCGACGGCAAGGTCAAGTCGAGCTTCCTGTGCAATCTCGGGTACGGCGACCCGTCGAAGCTCCATCCCCGCGCGCCCCGGCTAACGTTCGACGACGCCTGCCGCATCCTGTAGCGTCGAAGGTCGATGGCGGCTCTTCGCGCTGTGGTCCTGTCCCGAACGCCGCGGCCCGAACCTTTGCTGCGCCAAAGGGAGGGAGGTGGACATGGCAAAAAAAAGCCCGCCGGGAGGAAGATAGCGGGCAAGGGGGACCGGTTGTCGTAAGCGACCCGTGCTGCGCAGCCAGGCTCAGGCTGCGCGGCCGATTCGCCTCGACGAATGCGGATGGAATCAGTAAACGCTGCGCGCCGCGTTGACGCGCTCGGCGAGTTCCTCCCAGGCTTCCTGCTGGGCTGGCGACAGCGAATCCTCACCCCGGCTGCCGGGCCTCTCGTCCGCCGACATCGCCTGGCTGGCGAGCCAGTGTGCCGCGAGTTCGGGCGAGAAGGCATCCATGATCGTTGAGTCGCTGTCGGTTGCTGTTCAATTACAGCAAAGCAATTCACATGCCACCGGAAATCGCCGCATCGGAAAATGGGCCCGTCTGACGATTCCCCCTCTGCGGCCCGCCTTACGGGCATGGCATTTGCCGTCCCGAGTTTTCGACGACCAAAGGTGATTTGTCGCATTTCACCGACAGCTATTGTGTCAATTACGCTAATACATTGAATATTAGTCATTATGCATGTCGCTCTTGCACGACAAACGCAACCAAACCTGTCCTCGAGCGAGATCAAACGATGACATTGGAATAGGTGCGGGGCTCGCCCGACTGGCGGATTCCATCGACGGATGCCGACCCATCCAGGGCGCCGAAAAATGCGCCTCCGCGCACGGTCACCGTCAGGGTTCCTTGCCTTCCTTGAACATGGCGGGCTCCAGCCGGTGCCGCTGCAGGAGTTTGTAGAACTCGGTACGGTTGCGCTTGGCCAGCAGCGCGGCCTGCGTCACGTTGCCGCTCGTGATCTTGAGCAGCCGCACCAGGTAGTCGCGCTCGAAGGTCTTGCGCGCCTCTTCGAACGGCACCAGCGCGCTGGCGTCCTCGCGCAACCCGCCCTGGAGGAGCGATTCCGGAATGAGGCTCGTGGTCGCAAGGGCTACCGCCTGCTCGAGCAAGTTCAGCAGCTGCCGCACGTTGCCGGGCCAGGGTGCCGCAATCAACAGCGCCATGGCGTCGGGCGCAAGCGTCGGCACCGTCCGCTTGTAGCGCTCGGCAAGCCGGCGCAGGAAGTGCGTCGCCAGCAGCGGGATGTCCTCCCGGCGATCGGCAAGCGCCGGCAGCTTGAGCGATACCACATTGAGACGGTAATAGAGGTCTTCGCGGAAACGGCCGGCGGCTTTCTGCGCATCGAGGTCGCGATGCGTCGCCGAGATCACGCGGACATCGACGGGTATGGGCTGTGTCGCTCCCACCGGGCGCACTTCACCCTCCTGGAGCACCCGGAGCAGCTTCACCTGCAACGCCAGCGGCATGTCGCCGATCTCGTCGAGGAAGATCGTTCCTCCGTCCGCCGCCTGGAACAGGCCCTTGTGCGCCTGGACCGCCCCGGAGAACGCCCCGCGCGCGTGGCCGAAGAGCTCCGATTCGAGGAGCGGCTCGGGGATCGCCCCGCAGTTGACGGCCACGAATGCCTTGTCACGTCGCGGGCCGGCGCGGTGAATGGCACGCGCGAGGAGCTCCTTGCCGGTACCGGAGTCGCCATAGATGAGCAGGCTTGCGTCCGAATCGGCAACCAGGCGCGCCTGGCGCAGCAAGTCCTCCATCCGCGGACTGCGGGTGATGATTCCTGCGCGCCACTCTCCGGTCGTGCCCGGGTCCCTGATCGAAGAATCACCGGCGACGCGAAGCGCCGCAGCGACCTTCTGCAGGAGTTCCTGGCTGTCGAACGGCTTGGTCAGGAACCCGAACACCCCGCGCTGTGTCGCGGCAACGGCGTCCGGAATCGTGCCGTGCGCCGTGAGGATGATGACGGGCAACGCGGGATGCTCGCGGTGAATCGCCTCGAACAGCTGGAGGCCGTCGATTCCGGGCATGCGCAGGTCGGAAATCACCACCCCTGGCCGGGCGACGGCGAGCGAAGAAAGCGCAGCCTCCCCGCTGTCGGCCGTGCGCACGCGATAGCCCGCTGACGACAGCCGCAGGCTGATGAGCTTGAGCAGGTCGGGATCGTCGTCGACGAGCAGAATGTCGGCAGAGTGCGTCGTTGTCATATCGCGTCCGGTTTCAACCGCCACCTCCACCACCGCCACCCCCGCTGGAACCGCCCCCGCCACCGCCACCGCCGCTGCGGATGCGATCGCGCAACAGATCCCGCTCCATGTTCCGGAGCGCCTCGAGCTTCTTCACGGCCGCATCCGCCTTCTGCTGCTCGTCCCGGACCGCGCGCATGCGTTCGGCCACTTGGACCTGCAGCACCGCGGCGAGTTGCTTGGCCCCGGGGGATCCCGGATTGCTCTTGACCACGCTATCCAGCAGCTGCATCGCGCGCTGATCGTCCTGCGGAGTCTTGGCCAGCGTGTAGAGCACCGCCAGGCGGACCCGGTTGAAGTCATTGCGCTGGCGCGTGAGCAGCTGTGTGGCCATGTTCTGCTCGCGCCGGATCTCGTCCGCATTCATGGCGCCGAACCGTTGGAGGTCGGACAGCAGGCTCGCCAGCTGCTGCTCGTCGGTTGGCTCGGTGGCCACAGGCGCCGCGGGCGGCTCGGCGACGGGTTCCGGTACCGTCGAAGGCACCGCTGCGGCCGGAGCATCGTCCTGAGTTTCGGGCGGTGTCGCAGCAGCCGCGACCGCGGCACCGGCCAGGGCGATGATCCCGATTCCGGCCACGAGGGCGGCGGCCCGGCGCGCCGCGCTCATCGGCCCCCCGCCAGGTTCGCCGATGCCGCCGCCCCACCCGGGTGGGCGGCGGCACCCGTCGGTCCCGCCGCCAACGGCAGCCACAACCGGAAGTGGGCGCCAGGTTCATGATCGGCACGATCCCTGACCTCGATCCTGCCACCATGCGCGAGCGCATACTCACGCGCGATCGCGAGACCGAGCCCGGACCCCTTGACGCGGCCGTCGACGGGCGGGGCGCCCTGGTAGAACGAGTCGAAGATCCGCTCGCGCTCCTGCGCGTCGATGCCGACGCCGCAATCGACAACGTCCAGCACGGCAAAACCGCGCTCGGTGCCGAGCGCCACCACGATCGACGCCGAACGCGGCGAGTACTTGATCGCGTTGGACACGAGATTGTCGACGATGGTGCGCAGCTTGACGGCGTCGCCGATTACCAGCGCGGGCTCCAGTTGCTGCTCGAACGTCACCATTCGCGCCAGCGCCGCGAGCTTGTGCTCGCTCAGCACGCGCCGCACCACCTCGAACATCGAAACGGACCCCGCCGCCTGCGGTTCCAGCGCGCGCGTCTGGTGGTAATTGAGCAGGTCCTCGATCAGCTTCTGCAGCGACAGCGTGTTCTGGCGCACGATGCCCACGATCTCGCGCTGCTCCGGCGACAGCTTGCCGCCCACATTGTCGCGCAGCAATTCAGCGCCCTCGCGCACCGCAGTCAGCGGCGTCTTGAGCTCGTGCGACACGTGCCGCAGAAAACGGTTCTGCTGCTCCTCGAGATCATGCAGCCGTGAACGCAGCCATTCGAGACGCTGCCCCAGGTAGCGCAGGTCCTGTGGCCCGTTGACCTCGATCCGATGCCCGAAATCGGCGGTGCCCATCCGGCGGATCGCCTGATCGAGCTGCCGGATCGGACGCGCGATCAGCACGGCGAAGAGAATCGCCAGCGCCAGCGCGATGGCCACCGTGGCGAGTGCGAGGTACAACCACTTCTGCCGTCCCTGCGTCGCGATTTCGTGCAGGCGCTCGATGGCACTTTCGGTCAGCCGGTTGGTGGCGGTGAGCATCGTCCGCGCGCCATCGGCAAGGCGCGCGTAGCCTTCCGCGAGCTGAGCCTGCGTTTCCGCCGACCGCTGCGGCATCGCCAGCAGACCGCGCAGCCGGACCTCGCTGTCCGACAGCGCCGCGAGCGCCGCCAACGGTTCGGGATCGAGCGGCAGCAACGCCAGCTGCGCCGCCGTGCTCCGGAATTCCTGACGGACGCGATCGTAGTCGTCGAGCAGCGCGCTGTCCTCGAGAATCAGATGCTGCCGCACGATGCGCTCGAGCGTTCCGGTCTGCTCGAACAGCTGCCGGCTGGCGCGTCCCGCCTGGGCCGCCTGCTGCACCGCCTCCCGACCCTGCGTCTGCAGCTGGTCGAGCGACAGGATCAGCTCGCCCAGCGCGTAGAGCAGCGGCAGGCTCACCAGCAGGAAGCCGAGCAGGATGAATTTGAGGAACGAACGGGGGTAATACACGTGAGCCGCCGCTATAATCTGCGGCAATTATGACACCCCACCGGGCGACCCCGCGGCGAGCGGCGCAAAATTCACCCGCGGCGGGCACGGCGACAGCTACCGCGGCCCCGCCCCGGATCGTGCTGATCGCTGCCGTTGCCGCAAATGGCGTCATCGGCGCGAACAACCAGCTTCCGTGGCGACTTCCCGCAGACCTCAAGCGCTTTCGCGCATTGACCCTGGGCCATGCCGTAATCATGGGCCGCAAGACCTGGGAGTCGCTGCCGCGCGCGTTGCCGGGGCGGCAGAACATCGTCGTGACTCGGCAGCGCAGCTATGCCGCGGCGGGTGCCGATGCCGCGCCTTCGTTCTCCGCGGCGCTCGACTGCGTCCGGATGCCGGAACCCGTGTTCTGCATCGGCGGCGGCGAGATCTATCGCGCCGCCCTCCCCTTCGCCACGACGCTTCAGCTGACGGAAATTGCGCGCGCTTTCGACGGTGACGCACGGTTCCCGCCGTTCGACCGCAACGACTGGCGGGAGACCGCGCGCGAAGTTCACGCGCCGGACCAGCCCGGTGCATTTGCCTACGCGTACGTCACGTACGAACGCGACGCAGCCGGTGCCTGAGGTCGGGCCGCAGCAACGTTTCGGCTACGTTGCTGCGCCCCATTGCAGACGCGCGACGAGCTCCCTGCGCAGCAGCTTGCCGGTGAGCGTGCGTGGCAGCGCAGCAAACGCAATGCAGCGCGTCGGGCGCTGATAGGGCGGCAACGGCGCCAGAGCGCGTTGCAACGCCGCCGCTGCGGCGGCCGCGTCGCCGTCGCTCACATAGGCCGCCACGAGCGTGGTGAGACCGTCCTCGTCGGCGAGCGCGACCAGCGCAATCTCGCACAGCGCAGGCCCGGCCGCCGCGACGATCGCCGCTTCGACGTCGGGCAGGCTGACCCAGCGGCCGCGCACTTTCACGAGCGTGTCGGCGCGACCGGCGTAATGCCAGCCGTCCCCGGCGGGCGCAAACCGGTCACCGGGAGTGAAGCCGGCGGGACCGAATGACTCGCGTTCTTCGGCGTCGCGGTTCCGGTAGCCAAGGGCAACCGTCGGCGCGCGCAAGGTCAGGTGGTACAGACCGGCTTCCGCGATTGCGGATGCAACAGCGACACCGGGCGCGGACCGAAGCACGGTCGCAGCGCCGGACTGCGGCCGCCCCACGAGCATCAGCGCGAGCGTTTCCGACGTGCCGTAGCCGTCCCAGATCGGGACGCCGGTCGCGGCCCGCCATTGCTCCGCCAGCGCCGGCGTGATGGCCTCCCCCGCAGAAACCGCGACGCGGATGTCGCGCGCAATGG
This sequence comes from uncultured Bordetella sp., assembly GCA_964354035.1. GTDB lineage: Bacteria > Pseudomonadota > Gammaproteobacteria > Burkholderiales > Casimicrobiaceae > CAIWHR01. The sequence continues at coordinate 10,236 of CAYGYQ010000052.1, read as the reverse complement.
CCGCGGCGCTGCCCGCGCGCAACAGCGCGCGGTAAAAGGCCGGAACGCCGAAGAACACGGTCGGTCGATCGCGCGCGGCCGTCGCCGTCACATTGTCGACCGTCGGCCACTCCTGCTGCAGGATCACCGTCGCGCCGCACGCCAGACCGGTGAACAGGCTGTTGGCGAGCGGGTACGCGAAGAAGAGGCGCGATGGCGCGAACAGGCGATCGGAAACGGCGATGCCGAACACCTCGATGCCGCAACCCGCAACGGCCGGGACGACGCGGTGCGCATGCACGACGGCTTTCGGCAGCCCGGTTGTCCCCGACGAGTAGAGCCAGAACGCGGGCATCTCCGGGGAACAGGTTGCCACCGTCGCGGCGGTGGCCGCGTCCACCCGTGTCCGCCACGCGCTGCGCGACACCGAGTTCGCCACCGTTGCGGGTGCAGGTGCCCCATCCTCGCCCAGCCACGCCGCGTATCGTCCCTGCGCGGCGAGAGCGTCCCGCTCGCCCGGGGCGAGCCTGGGATTCAAGGCCACGGCGACCGCGCCACGGAAAATCGCACCCAGAAACGCCGCCACCCAGGCGGCATCGTCGGCCAGCGCGACCGCGACCCGCTCTCCGCGTTTCACGCCCATCGTTCGCCAGGCGCCGGCAGCCTGCGCGACCTTTCGTCGCAATTCCGCGTAGGTCATCGGCACGCCGTCGGCGACCAGCGCAGTCGCGTCGTCGCGACCTCGTTCGAGCAGTGTCGCCGCCAGATTCATCACCGGTCCCGAACCGCCGCCAGCGCAGGAATTCCGGCGCCGCCGGTCAACCGAGATTGCGCAACTCGCGCAGCGCCACCGCCAGCATCGACGCGTCGGTTGCGGGTGCCGCGCGCAGCTCGTCCAGCAATCGCCGCGCGCGCTCGGTGGCGCGCCGGTTCCGCTCCTGCCACGACGCGAGCAATTCGTCCCGCGTCGTAATGCCGGACGCTGCGCTCAGCACCTCGACGGCGATGGATCGCTGCAGCCCCGACAGATCGTCGCCCATCGCGGTCCTGGCGAGCAGCTGCCAATGCGCTTCGCCGGGGAGGCGCCCGATCATCTCGCGCAGCCACGGCAATTCGAGCCGGGTCGAAAGCTCGAAATAGATCTCCGCCACCAGCTCGACCGGCCGGCTCGTGGCGCCGGCGACCTCGACGATGTCGAGCGTCAGGTACAGACTGTCGAGCGTCACGACCCGACCGGCCAGCGCCTCCGGAACGCCCCTGGCGACATGTTCCCCGACCGCCGCGCCGATCCGCGCTCGCCCGGGCGCGTCGAGCAGCGCCGGCAGCCCCGCGGCCAGCGCTTCCACGCGCGGCGCGAAGTGCGCGATGGTCGCCGCCATGTCCTCGCCGAGCCGCCGCGAGCGCAGGAACCAGGTCGTGCCGCGTTCCAGCTCGCGGCTCATGTCGATCAGCATCGCGGACTGGAGGGCGTCGTCGACCTTGTTGTCGAGCGCTTCGATCGCCTTCCAGAGCGCGACGAAGCCGAAGACTTCGCGACTCAGCAGATAGGCGCGCACGACCTCGTGCGGTCCCGCGCCGGTGGTCTCCATCAGCCGGTGTACGAAGGTGCTGCCCACGCGGTTCAGCATGCTGTTGGCAACGTGCGTCGCGATGATCTCGCGCCGCAGCGGGTGTCGTGCCATGTAGGAGGCGTAGCGCTCGGTGAGCGCGCGGGGGAAATAGCGCGCGATCACGCTCGCAACCCAGGGATCGTCCGGCAGGCTCGAGGCCACGAGCTCGTCGAAGAGCCACATCTTCGCGTAGGCGAGAAGAACCGCGCCTTCGGGGCCCGCCAGGCCCTGCCCGCTCGCCCGGCGCCGCGCGAATTCGCCGTCGGACGGCAGGAACTCGATCGCGCGATGCAGCCGCCCCTCCTTCTCCAGGTACTGGACGAAACGCTGCTGCGCGTCGAGCAGCTCGGGCGCGATGCGCCCCGTCACCGACAGCACCTGCGTCTGGAAATAGTTGTCGCGCAGCACCAGCGCGGCGACGTCGTCGGTCATCTCCGCGAGCAGCGCGTTGCGCTGCTTCCCGGTGAGCTCGCCGTCGCCCACGGCGAGGCCGAGCAGGATCTTGATGTTCACCTCATGATCCGACGTGTCGACCCCCGCCGAGTTGTCGATCGCGTCGGTATAGATGCGCCCGCCCGCCTGCGCGAACTCGATGCGTCCGAGCTGCGTGCAGCCGAGATTGCCGCCCTCGGCCAGGACCTTGCAGCGCAGCTCCCTCCCGTCGACACGCAAGGCGTCGTTCGCCCGGTCGCCAACCTCCGCGTGCGTCTCGGCCGTGGCCTTGACGTAGGTGCCGATGCCGCCGTTGTACAGAAGGTCGACCGGCGCCTTCAGAATCGCGTTGACGAGCTCGGTCGGCGTCAGCGTGTCCGCGGTGATCGCGAGCGCCGCCCTGACCTCATCGGTGATCGCGATCGACTTGGCGCTCCGCGCATGGATGCCGCCGCCGGGAGACAGGAGCGTCGCGTCGTAGTCGGCCCACGTCGACCGCGGCCGCCTGAACAGCCGCTCCCGCTCGCGCAGCGAGGATGCCGGATCCGGATTGGGATCGAGGACGATGTGCCGGTGGTCGAACGCCGCGACGAGTCTGATGTGCGGCGACAGCAGCATGCCGTTGCCGAACACGTCGCCCGACATGTCGCCGATGCCGGCGACGGTGAAGTCGGTGGCCTGCGTGTCGATGCCCATTTCGCGGAAGTGGCGCTTGACGGACTCCCATGCGCCGCGCGCCGTGATGCCCATCGCCTTGTGGTCGTAGCCCGCGGAGCCGCCCGATGCAAACGCGTCGTCGAGCCAGAATCCGTACTCGCGGCTGATCCCGTTCGCGTAGTCGGAAAAAGTCGCCGTGCCCTTGTCGGCCGCGACCACGAGATACGGGTCGTCCGGATCATGCCGCCGCACCTGCGGCGGCGGCATGATCCGGTCGCCGACACGGTTGTCGGTGAGGTCGAGCAGCGCGCGCAGATAATCCTTGTAACAGGCAATTCCCTCCTTCATGTACGCTTCGCGGTCGGCCGGGGAAGGCGCGCGCTTCAACACGAAACCGCCCTTCGAGCCCACGGGCACGATGACCGTGTTCTTGACCATCTGCGCCTTCACGAGGCCGAGGACCTCGGTGCGGAAGTCCTCCGGCCGATCCGACCAGCGCAGGCCGCCGCGCGCGACGCGGCCGCCGCGCAGATGGACACCTTCGAAGCGCGGCGAATAGACGAATATCTCGAACATGGGCCGCGGTTCCGGGAGACCCGGCACCTTCGCGGGGTCGAACTTGAACGACAGGAAACTGCGCGGGCGCCCTTCGGCATCGCGGCGCCAGAAATTGGTGCGCGTCGTCGCGAGGATCAGCGCCAGCAGCTGCCGCAGCACGCGATCCTCGGAAAGATTGTCCACCGCTTCGAGCGCGGTCTCGACGGCGCGCCTGCGCGCCACGGCCTCGTCGTCACCGCCGCCCGGCACTTCCGGATCGAAGCGCGCCTTGAACAGCGCGACGAGATCGGCGGCGATGCCGGCATTCGCCGCCAGCGTCGCCTCTATGAACGACTGCGACAGCGCAAAGCCGATCTGGCGCAGGTATTTCGCGTAAGCCCGCAACACAACGATTTCCGCGGCGGGCATGCGCGCCGCGACGACCAGACGATTGAAGTCGTCGTTCTCCACTTCGCCGCGAAAAATGCGCCCGAAGGCGTCCTCGAACACCGGGTGCAGCTCGTGGATGTCGATGTCCGCATCGGCCAGCGCCGTCTGCATGCCGAAATCGTGGAGCCAGACCGGCGCCTGGTCCGGAGGCCACACGCGATGCGGCCGCTCGTCGAGCACCCGCAGTCCCATGCGCTCCAGCATGGGCAGGCTATCGGACAACGTCACCGGCCCGCCCAGGTGAAAGAGCTTGAATCGCAGCGTGCCCGGCTCTGCCTCCAGCGGGCGATACAGGCTCATGCCCAGCGGATTCTCCGCCGCGAGCCGCGCCATCATCTCGATGTCGGGCACCGCCGCCCGGGCGTTGAAATCCTCGCGGTAGGCGACGGGCAGCGCGCCGGCAAAGCGCCGGAAGAGCTCGTTGCCGCGCGCCTCCCCGAGCCCGTCGATAAGAGCCTCCTTCAGATCGTCGTCCCAACGCCGCGCCGCGAGCGCGAGCCGGGCCTCGAGGTCGCGCACGTCGAACGCGGGGATCTTTCCCGGGTCGGTACGCACGGTGATCATCACCCGCGCCAGCATGGACTCCGACAGATGCACGTTGAATTCGGAACTGGTGCCGTTGAAGGCGTCGTGCAGGATCGCCTGCCATTTTTCGCGCAATTCGGTCGTGTAGTTCTCGCGCGGCGCGTAGATCAGGCACACCAGGAAGCGCTCGAAGGGATCGCGCCGGACGAACAGCCGGAACCGCTGCCGCTCGCCCAGATGCAGGATGCCCATCGCCGTGCGCAGCAGCTCGTCCTCGCTTGTCTGGAACAGCTCGTCGCGCGGATAAGTCGCGAGGATGTTGAGCAGCCCCTTGCCGGCATGGCTGCCGAGCGCGACGCCCGCCCGGGCGACGACGTTGGCCGTCTTGCGGCGCAGCAGCGGAATGTCCGCCGGACTGGCGCTGTATGCGGTCGACGAGTACAGCCCGAGGAAGCGATGCTCGCCGCACACGTTGCCGGCCGCATCGAAGCGCTTGACGCCGACGTAGTCGAGATAGCCGGGACGATGCACGGTCGAGCGCGCGTTGGCCTTGGTGACGATCAAGAGATCGGGCAAGCGGGCGTAGGCGCGGACCTCCGGCGGCAGCGCCGCGAAGCTCGTCGCGACCTCCTGCGCCGGGTCCTCGCGCAGGAAACCGAGGCTGGAACCGGGGACGATCCTCAGCGCGTCCTGCCCGTCTACCACTACCAGATCGTGGCAGCGGTACCCGAGGAGCGTGAAGTGCGCGTCGGCCAGCCAGGACAGGAACGCCTTGCTCTCGGCCAGTTCCTCCGGCGACATCGGCGGTGGACGGGCGTCGATTTCCGCGACCACCGCCGACAGCCGGTCGCGCATCTTTGTCCAGTCGGCGACTGCCAACCTCACGTCGATGAGCACACGCGCGACGTCCCGCGCCAGCGCGTCGAGTCGCGCCGGCTCGATCACCCGGTCGACCTCGACGTGGATGAACGATTCGCGCCGCGCGTCGCGCGCATCCTCCGGCGCGACGTCCGCCAGCATCCCGTCGGCGCCGGGAATGACGGCGACGATCGGGTGGATGATGAGGTGCAGCGTCAGGCCGTGGCGGTTGACTTCCATCGTGACCGAATCGACCAGGAACGGCATGTCGTCGTTGACGATCTCGATGATCGTGTGCGTCGACTGCCAGCCGTCGTCCTCGACCGACGGATTGAAGACGCGCACCCGGGCGTGGCCCGGCTCGCGCTTGCGGGCGAAGTTCCAGTGCGAGAGCGCCGCACCATAGAGATCGGCCGGCGCGCGCTCGGCGAGATCCTCGGGATCGACCTGGCCGAAATAACTGACGACGAAACGCTCGAGCGCGTCCCGCCGCACCGCCGTCGTCCTGGTTCGCACCAGCCCGAGCACGAGGTCGAGCTGCTGCGCCCTGCCGTCATCCGCCGTCGTCTTCATCGTTCTCTCCGAGCCTGTGCATGGTCGATCGTACCCCGTTCCCGGCCATGTTCGACAGAGGAAAGGCGATGACGTGGATTGGGACAACGGGCCGAGCGCGCAACCCGCTGGGCGATCGCGCCGGTTTCCGCGATAATGCCGCCTTTACCTCCGCCGGGCAACGCGAACTGCTACGCGCCCCGCACCCAAAGCCGGGATGGCGGAACTGGTAGACGCAGCGGACTCAAAATCCGCCGGTGGTGACACCGTGGGGATTCGACTTCCCCTCCCGGCACCAATGACCCCAAAAAAAACCCCCGACAGCGCGGGGGTTTGCAGTCTTGCCAGAGGAGTTGCATCAATAGCGCAGGTCACCCCGCACCCGACCCAATGCACGGCACGTGCCAGCCGCCTCAACCCCATGATAATCAATGGTCTGGAACGGCCGCCGCCCTTGCGGCAGCTGGCGATGTAAATAGGGCCGACATTTCGATGCCACCCCGCACGCTCTCCGACTTCGACTATTCACTGCCGCCCGGGCTGATAGCGCAGTCGCCGTCGCCGACGCGCACCGGCAGCCGGTTGCTGCAGGTTGAGGGAGCGACGCTCACCGACGGCGCGTTCGCGGACCTGCCGCACCTCCTGGCGCCGGGCGACCTTGTCGTGTTCAACGACACGCGCGTGATCAAGGCGCGGCTGCGCGCCGCGCGACCCACGGGGGGCAGGGTCGAGCTGCTGCTCGAGCGCGCGAGCGGGGAGGACGAAGCCGTGTTCCAGCTCCGCGCAAGCCATCCGCCCAAACCCGGCGGCGAGCTGCTGCTGCCCGACGGCGTGCGCGCAACCGTGCTGGAGCGCAACGGTCGCTTCTTTCGGCTGCGCCTCGCCGGCGTCGGGTCGCTCTTCGACTATCTGGAGCGCCACGGTGAGGTGCCCTTGCCGCCGTACATCACGCGTCCTGCCGTAGCGGTCGATGCGGCGCGTTACCAGACCGTCTACGCCCGTCACGCCGGCGCGGCGGCGGCGCCGACCGCCGGCCTGCATTTCGACGCGCCGATGCTCGCGGCGCTCACGGGCGCGGGCATGGCGTCCGCCTTCGTCACCCTGCACGTCGGCGCCGGAACGTTCCAGCCGGTGGAAAATGAGGACCTCTCCGCGCACCGGATGCACGCGGAGTGGTACCGGATTCCGGCGACGACGGTCGCCGCGGTGGAAGCGGCACGCGCGCGCGGCGGCCGGATCGTCGCCGTCGGCACGACCAGCCTGCGCGCGCTCGAATCGGCGGCCGACGAAGCGGGACGCTTGCAGGCCGGCGCAGCGGAAACGAGCCTGTTCATCACGCCCGGTTACCGTTTTCGTGTGGTCGAGCGGCTCCTCACCAATTTCCATCTGCCGAAGTCGACCCTGCTGATGCTGGTGTCCGCATTCGCCGGTCACGACCACATCCGCGCCGCCTACGCGCACGCCATCCGCGAGCGCTATCGCTTCTTCAGCTACGGCGACGCGATGCTGCTCGAGCGCGCGTGCGCCGCGGGCTGAACGGCCCCCACGCTCACTATGTGCGGCTTCGTCGCATCCCGCTTCGCGGGACCAGCCTTCGGCAGTCCTGCGGCCTTTGGCCTGGTGTTCGCTGCCCCCCCCCGCGGGGGCGCTGCTACAATCGTCCCGATGCAATTCACGCTGCAGGCGACCTCGGGCCGCGCGCGCCGCGGCCGGCTCGAAACCGCGCACGGCACCATCGACACTCCCGTGTTCATGCCGGTCGGCACCTACGGCACGGTCAAGGCGATGGCGCCCAACGAGCTCGAGGCGCTCGGCGCGCAGATCGTGCTCGGCAACACGTTCCACCTCTGGCTGCGGCCCGGGGTCGAGGTCGTCGCTGCGCATGGCGGGCTGCATCGATTCATGGGTTGGCCGCGGGCGCTACTCACCGACTCCGGTGGCTTCCAGGTGTGGAGTCTCGGCCCGTTGCGCAAGGTGCACGAGGAAGGCGTGGCGTTCGCGTCTCCCGTCAACGGCGACCGGCTGCTGCTCACGCCCGAGATCTCGATGCAGATCCAGCGCACGCTCGACTCGGACATCGCCATGGTGTTCGACGAGTGCACCGCGTACCCCGCGACCCGCGACGAAGCGGCGACGTCGATGGCGCTGTCGGCGCGCTGGGCGCGGCGCTCGCGCGACGAATTCGACCGCCTCGCCAATCCGCACGCGCTGTTCGGCATCGTGCAGGGCGGGATGTTCGGCGACCTGCGCGACGCGTCGCTCGGGACGCTCACCGACATCGGCTTCGACGGCTATGCGATCGGCGGGATGTCGGTCGGCGAGCCGAAGGACGAAATGCTCGCGGTGCTCGAGCACACCGCGCCACGGTTGCCCGCCGATCGGCCGCGCTATCTGATGGGCGTGGGCACTCCCGAGGACATCGTCGCCGGCGTCGCCGCCGGGGTCGACATGTTCGACTGCGTGCTGCCGACGCGCAACGCGCGCAACGGCCATCTCTTCACCCGCTACGGCGATGTCAGGATCCGCAACGCGACGCACCGCACGGACACGCGCCCGCTCGATGCCAGCTGCGGCTGCTACACCTGCGCCCACTTCACGCGCGCCTATCTCCACCACCTGCAGCGCGTGAACGAGATCCTCGGCGCCCGCCTCAACACGATCCACAATCTCCACTACTACCTATGGCTCGCCGCCGGAATGCGGGAGGCCGTCGCCGCCGGCCGCTTCGACGCGTGGGCCCGGGACTTCCGCAACGACCGCTCAAGCGGAGCGCAAGCGGCGGCGGCATGTTAGACTAACCGGCTTTCCATTCGCGCCCGGCCCCGTCCGGACGGCCCGGCAACGGGCCGCACGCGCGTAAGCCCCTTTTGCGGAGGACCAGAACGTGCTGATCGACCTCTTGATCTCCCCGGCGTACGCGCAAAGCGCGCCCGCGGCCCCCTTCGGCAGCGACCTGATGGCGTTCCTGCCGATGGTCGCGATCTTCGTCGTCTTTTACTTCCTGCTCATCCGGCCGCAACAGAAGAAGGCGAAGGAGGCCAGGGCGATGCTCCAGGCGCTCCAGAAGGGGGACGAGGTGGTGACCGCCGGCGGGCTGCTCGGACGCATCGCCAAACTTGGCGAGCAATACGTGACGGTCGAAATCGCGCCGAACACCGAGATCACCGTCCAGCGCGCCGCGATCGCCCAACTCCTGCCCAAAGGCACGATCAAGGCACTTTGACGCCGGCCCGCGCAATCCGCGTCCGCCCCACGATCCCGCTCGACGCAAAGGACAGCGATCGGGCCTGACGCGGGCCCGCTGCTGCCGCCACCGCACCTCCGTTTCCACCGGCGCCATGAATCGATACCCTCTCTGGAAATACCTGGTCATCGCCGTCGCGCTCGTGGTCGGCGTCCTCTTCACGATTCCGAATTTCTTCCCCGAGGTGCCGGCAATCCAGGTATCGACGTCGAAGGCGACGGTGAAGATCGACACCGCCCTTCTTTCCACCGTCGAGGACGCGCTCAAGGCGGCGGCGATTCCCTTCCGCGGTGCCGTGCTGGACGCGACGGGCATCAAGGTCCGCTTCGACGACACCGACACCCAGCTCAAGGCGAAAGACGCCGTGCAGGCGAAGGTCGGCGACAATTACATCGTGGCGCTGAACCTGCTGTCGGCCTCGCCGCAATGGCTGGCCGCGATCCGCGCGCTGCCGATGTACCTCGGCCTCGACCTCCGCGGTGGCGTGCACTTCCTGCTGCAGGTCGACATGAAGGCGGCGCTGGACAAGGCCGCCGACCGCTACACCACCGACATCCGCTCGCTGATGCGGGAAAAGAAGGTCCAGTACGCCGGCGTCGTCCGTGAAGGGACGAACGTCGTGGTCCGCTTTCGCGACGAAGCGGAGCGCACCCGGGCGCGGGTGGAAATCGAAAAGGCGTTCCCGGACCTCGTGCTGCGCGAGGCCGACGCGGCGGGCGAGCTGCGTCTCGTGGGCGCACTGAAGCCCGAGGCACAGAAGCGCATCCAGGACGGCGCCGTGCAGCAGAACATCACCATCCTGCGCAACCGGGTCAACGAACTCGGCGTCGCCGAGCCGATCGTCCAGCAGCAGGGCGCCGACCGCGTCGTCGTGCAGCTCCCCGGCGTGCAGGACACCGCGCGCGCGAAGGACATCCTCGGCCGCACGGCCACCCTCGAGATCCGCATGGTCAACGACGAGCCCGGCGCGCTGGAGGCGGCGCTGGGGGGCCAGCCGCCGCTCGGCAGCGACATCTACACCGAGCGCTCCGGCGGGCCGCTGCTGGTCCGCCGCCAGGTGGTGCTCACGGGAGACCGGATCAACGACGCCCAGCCGGGGTTCGACCAGCGCAGCAACGAGCCGGCGGTGCACGTCAACCTCGACGGCACGGGCGCCCGGATCTTCAAGGAAGTGACGCGCGAGAACGTCGGCAAGCGGATGGCGATCGTGCTGGTCGAGAAGGGCAAGGCCGAGGTCATCACCGCACCGGTGATCCGCGAGGAAATCGGCGGCGGGCGCGTGCAGATCAGCGGCCGGATGAACACCCGCGAGGCCAACGACGTCGCGCTGCTGATGCGCGCCGGCGCGCTGGCCGCGCCCATGGAGATCGTCGAGGAACGCACCATCGGGCC
>CAYGYQ010000051.1:3686-16805 GCA_964354035.1 uncultured Bordetella sp. | reverse complement strand
ACGAGGCGGATCTCGTTGCCTTGCCCGCCGAACACCAGACCAAGGGCGGTCTCAACGAGCGCGTCCGCGCCGGCCTTTGCTCCGCCGCCACCCTCATTCGTCCCCGCCGTTGAAAACCCATCTTTCCCCGCGCGACCTTGCGCTGACGCTCGCGGTCGTGGTGCTCTGGGGCTACACGTTCGTCCCGATCCGGATCGCCCTTGACGAGGTTCCGCCGTTCGCACTCGCGGCGCTGCGCTTCCTCTTCGCCGCGGTGCCGATGGTGTTCTTCGTCCGGCCGCCGGCGATGCCGTGGCGCAACGTCCTCGCGTACGGTTTCGCGATCGGCGTCTGCCAGTTCGGCCTGCTGTTCCTCGGGATCAAGCTGGGTATGCCCGCGGGCCTGTCCTCGCTCGTGATCCAGGTGCAGGTGTTCTTCACGATCGGGCTCGCCGTCGCCTTCGCCGGCGACCACCTGCGCCGGCACAACCTCGTCGGCGGCACGATCGCCGCGGCCGGCATGATCGTGCTCGCAGCGTACAAGCTCGCGGGTGGTCTTGCCGGCACTCTGGTCGGTTTCGCGCTCGTCGTCGCCGCGGCGTTCGCGTGGGCGGTCGGCAACATCGTCGCCAAGCGCGGCGCCGGCGATCATGGCGCGGACATGTTCGCGCTCACCGTGTGGTCGAGCCTCGTGCCGCCGCTGCCGCTCGCCGCGCTGGCCTTCGTGTTCGAGGGCGGCTGGGCCGTCCCGGACGCCGTCGCCTCGATGAGCCTCCTCGCGTGGGGCTGCGTGCTGGTGATGTCGTACGGCGCGACGCTGTTCGGCTACGGCTCGTGGAACGCGCTGCTGCACCGCTATCCGACGGCGCTCATCTCGCCGTTCGCGTTGCTGATTCCCGTTTCGGGCCTCGCGAGTGGCGCGCTCTTCCTCGGCGAGACGCTCGCGCCGGCACAGATCGCCGGTGTGGCGCTGGTCTTCGCTGGCCTCATCGTCAACGTCTACGGCCTGCAGATGCGGGCGTGGCTCGCGCGACGAATGTGAACTGGGTGACCGCCGACCGGGGTCAGCCGGTCGATGCAGCGGCCCGGGGTCGGCGCGGCGGCATCACGCGGGGTCGCCGTCCACAGAGGTTCAGTAATCGCGCATCACGCCACGGGAACCGCTGGCAACTCGATTACTCGCGGCAGGTGCCCGGTCGCTGAGAGAAAGCGCTCGAGACTGGCATGCGGGATGACCATCGTCGCCGTGTTGACGAGCGGGTGGGCTTGCACGGCGTCGGCGTCCCACAGCGACCGGTCGATGATGAACTCGACGGCGCCGGACGGATCGTTGACGAGGCCAAGGAGACTCACAGCGCCGGGGGGGAGCCCCAGATGCACTTGCAGGCGCTCGGGCGAGGCAAAGCTCAGGCGGCCCGCACCGAGCAACTCCCCCAGCGCATCGAGGCGGATCGCCCTGTCATGCGCCGCCGTGACCAGGAAGTGCCGCTTTCCTTTCCTGTCGCGCAGGAAAAGGTTCTTGGTCTTTGCGCCCGGCAGCTTCGGCACGAGCCGCTCGGACTCTTCCACCGTCATCACCGCCGGGTGCTCGTGCCGCGTCGCCACGACGCCGTGCCGGCACAGAAAGTCGTCGAGGTTCATCAGCGCTCCGCGCAACCTGCCGCCAACCTCCGTGTCCGCGCGGCGATCGGCCGGCAATGGCCGATGAACTCTGCGCGACCCGGTACCGTTAGAATAAGCGATCGCGCGCGGCGGCGACACCCGGGCAGCGCCTCGCCTTCCATGAAATATTCGATCTTCTCCGTTGCGCGCAATGCGCGAAACCACCACGAGCACTGGCCGCTCGCGTGGCGCAGCCCCGCGCCGAAGCCGCAGTACGATGCGATCATCGTCGGCGGCGGCGGGCACGGGCTCGCCACCGCCTACTACCTCGCCAAGGAGCACGGCCTCGCCAACGTGGCGGTGCTCGAGAAAGGCTGGCTGGGTGGCGGCAACACCGGGCGCAACACGACGATCGTGCGCTCCAACTACCACCTCGATCCCAACGCCCATTTCTACGAGTTCTCGCTCAAGCTGTGGGAGAAGCTCGCGCAAGACCTCAATTTCAACGTGATGTACAGCGCGCGCGGCGTGCTGAACCTCGTGCATTCGCCGGCCGACATGGACGCCGCGATCCGCCGCGGCAACGCGATGCGGCTGAACGGCATCGACGCCACGTTCATGACCCGCGACGAGATCGCGCGCTGGATTCCCAACCTCGACTGCTCGCCCGACGCGCGCTTTCCGATCCAGGGCGGCCTGCTCCAACCGCGCGGGGGCACGGTGCGTCACGACGCGGTCGCCTGGGGCTACGCGCGCGCCGCCGACGCGCGTGGCGTCGACATCATCCAGCAATGCGCGGTGACCGGCATCCGCATCGAAAACGGCGCGGTCACCGGCGTCGACACGACGCAGGGATTCATCGCCACCAGGAAGCTCGGGCTTGCCGTCGCCGGTCATTCCAGCCACGTGGCGGCGATGGCAGGCCTGAAGCTGCCGATCGAGTCGCACGTGCTGCAGGCGATGGTGTCCGAGCCCGTCAAGCCGGTGCTCGACACCGTCGTCACATCGGGCGCGGTGCACTTCTACATCAGTCAGTCCGACAAGGGCGAGCTCGTGATGGGCGGCGATCTCGATTTCTGCAATTCCTACTCGCAACGCGGAAACCTGCCGGTGATCGAACACTTCGTCGCCGCCTGCCTCGCGCTCTTCCCGAGTTTCGGGCGCCTCAAATTGATGCGTGCCTGGGGCGGCATCTGCGACATGACGATGGACGGCAGCCCCATCATCGGCAAGCTGCCGGTCAGGGGGCTCTACATGTCGGGCGGCTGGTGTTACGGCGGATTCAAGGCCACGCCCGCCTCCGGCTGGCTCCTCGCCTACACGATCGCGCGCGACGAACCGCATGCGCTCAACGCCGCGTTCACCCTCGAACGCTTCGCCGAAGGCCGGACGATCGACGAAAAGGGGGCGGGACCCTATGTCTGGACGCACTGAATTCATACTCCTTACGGCGGGACGGGCATGCTGCTGATCCCCTGCCCCTGGTGCGGCCCCCGCAACCAGATCGAGTTCACCTACGGCGGCGACGCGACGGTGCGGCGACCCACGCCCGAGGCACCGGAGGCGGAATGGTTGCGCTACGTCTATGTCCGCGACAATCCGATGGGGCCGCACGTCGAGTGGTGGGCCCACAGTGCCGGCTGCCGGCAATGGTTCAGGCTCAACCGCGATACGCGGACCCATGCCATCCTGGCGAGCGCCGAACCCGGCGCGCCACTGCCGCGAGCCGCGCCGTGACGCAGCCCTGCCGACTGCCCATTGGCGGAGTCATCGATCGCGCGCAACCGTTGCCGTTCGAGTTCAACGGCGTCGGCTACGAGGGCTTCGGGGGCGATACCCTGGCTGCGGCGCTGCTCGCCAACGGCGTGCACCTCGTCGGCCGCAGCTTCAAGTATCACCGGGCGCGCGGCATCGTCGGCGCCGGCATCGACGAGCCCAACGCGCTCGTCCGGCTCGGCGTGGGCGCACGCACCGAGCCGAATGTTCGAGCGACCACGCAGGAGCTCTGCGCCGGGCTCGTCGCGGCGAGCCAGAACTGCTGGCCATCCGTGCGCTTCGACATCGGTGCGATCAACAGTCTCGCGTCGCGGCTCACTCCCGCTGGCTTCTACTACAAGACATTCATGTGGCCGCCAACGCCGAAATGGTGGCTCCGGTACGAGCAGGTGATTCGCCACGCCGCGGGCATGGGGCGCGTGGCGACGCTGCCCGATCCCGATGCCTACGAGCACCAGTACGCGCATTGCGACGTGCTCGTGATCGGCGCGGGTCCGGCCGGGCTTGCCGCCGCCCGCGCGGCAGCGCATGCCGGAGCGCGCGTCGTGCTCTGCGACGAGGATCACGTCTTCGGCGGCCGCCTGCTCGGTACCGTCGCGACCATCGACGGATCGCGCGCTGCCGAATGGATCGCGGCAACCGTTGCCGACCTGGCGGCACAGGCCGATGTCACCATGCTGCGCCGGACCACGGCCTTCGGTTGCTACGACGGCAATCTCGTCGGCTTGATCGAGCGCGTCACGGATCATCTCCCCGCGCAGCTTGGAACGGCCCCCACGCTCACTTCGTTCGCTGCCCCCCGAGGGGGCGCACAGTATCCTTCGGGCGGCCGGGCGGGTACTGAGTGGACCCCGCGCCAGCGCCTGTGGAAACTGCGCGCGCAAGCCGTCGTGCTTGCCGCCGGCGCGCACGAGCGCCCCATCCCCTACGCGAACAACGACCTGCCGGGGACGATGCTGGCCGGGGCCATCCGTACCTATGTCGAGCGCTACGCAGTGCGCCCCGGCTCGCGTGCCGTGGTGTTTGCCAACAACGACAGCGCGTATGCGACGGCGCTCGCGTTGCAGAGCGCAGGCGTCGTCGTCGCCGCGATCGTCGACCCGCGCGCGGGACCGCGCCTCGATGGCGCGCTGCCATATGCGGCACGCGAAGCCGGCGTACGGATCCTCGCGAAATCCGCCATCGTCGGCGCGCATGGCGTGGGGCGCGTGGCCGCGGTCGACGTCTCGCCACTGGCCGGGCACAGCGTCCAGCGCATCGAGTGCGATCTCGTCGCGGTGTCCGGCGGCTGGGACCCCGCGGTCCACCTCCACTCGCAGGCGCGCGGCAAGCTGCGCTACGACGACACGCTCGCGACCTTCGTGCCCGACGGCACGTCTGCGCTGTTCACGCCGGCCGGCGCGGCCAACGGCCGCTTCGACCTGGCCGGCGCGCTGGCGGAGGGTCACGCCGCAGGCTTGGCCGCG
This sequence comes from uncultured Bordetella sp., assembly GCA_964354035.1. Lineage (GTDB taxonomy): Bacteria > Pseudomonadota > Gammaproteobacteria > Burkholderiales > Casimicrobiaceae > CAIWHR01. Next base: position 11,982 of record CAYGYQ010000051.1, on the reverse strand, counting down.
GCTGCGCAGGCGGGCTTTCCGGCCGGCGATCGTCTCGCCGCTCCGCATGCCGCGCCGGTTGCGGCCGGCATGCCGCGGCCGCTATGGAGCGTGCCGGCGCGCACGCGAAGCGCCAAGCGTTTCGTCGACTTGCAGAACGACGTCACCGTCGACGACATCGCGCTCGCCGCGCGCGAAGGCTACCACTCGGTCGAGCACATGAAGCGCTACACCACGCTCGGCATGGGCACCGATCAGGGCAAGCAGTCCAACATCGTCGGCCTCGCGCTGCTGGCGGAACGACTGGCCCTGCCGATCCCGCAGGTCGGCACCACCACTTTCCGCGCGCCTTACACGCCGGTCGCGCTGGGCGCGTTCCCGGGCCTCGAGCCGGGTGCGCACATCGCGCCGACGCGCTTCTCCGCGCTGCACGACTGGCACGTCGCGCATGGCGCGCGCTTCGTCAACGCGGGCTACTGGAAACGACCGCACTCGTACCCGCGGAGGGGCGAATCGGCGGACGAAGCCGCGCTGCGCGAGGCGAAGAATGTGCGCACCAACGTCGGCATCGTCGACGTCTCGACGCTGGGCAAGATCGAGCTGCAGGGACGCGACGTCGCCGAATTCCTGAATCGCGTCTACGGCAACCGTTGGGACACGCTGGCCGTGGGCCGCTGCCGCTATGGCGTGATGCTGCGCGACGACGGCATGGTGTTCGACGACGGCACGACCTCCCGCCTCGCGAGCACGCACTACCTGATGACGACGACTACCGCGAACGCCGTCAAGGTCATGCAGCACCTGGAGATGCTGCTGCAGGCCGACTGGCCGGAGCTCCAGGTCTTCGCGACATCGGTGACCGAGCAGTGGGCCGCCGCCGCGGTGTCCGGTCCGCACGCGCGGCAGGTGCTCGCGCAGATCGTCGACATCGACCTGTCGAATGCAGCGTTCCCGTTTCTCGCAGTCGGTGCCTGTCGCGTGCGCACCGCCACCGGCCTCGTTCCCGCCCGGCTCCTCCGGATGAGCTATTCCGGGGAGCTCGCCTACGAGATCCACGTGCCGGCGGACCGCGGCCGCTTGATGTGGAAGGCGGTGCTCGCGGCGGGCGCGCAATTCGGGATCACGCCGTACGGCACCGAGGCGATGAGCACGCTGCGCATCGAGAAGGGCCACGTCGTGGTCGGAGCCGAGGCGGATGGCCGTACCACCGCCGATGACCTCGGCATCGGCAAGCTCGTCAGCGCCGGCAAGTGGTGTGTCGGAAAGCCCCTGCTGTGGCGACCGGCGCTGCAGGCCCCCGACCGCTGGCAGCTCGTCGGGCTCGCCGCGCTGGACGGCGCGCCGATGCCGCGCGGCGCCAAGATCGTCGTCGATGCCGACCGCCCGCCGCCGAACCCGGCGCTGGGGCACATAACCTCGTGGTGTCGCAGTCCGAATCTCGACGCGTGGATCGCGCTCGCGCTCGTCGCCAACGGCCGCGCGCGGCACGGCGAAACGCTGTGGGCGGTGTCGCCGCTTGCCGGCGCGAAGGTGCGGGTGAAGGTCGGTCCGCCCTGCTTCATCGATCCCGACGGAAAGCGGCTTCGTGCCTGACGAAAACAGTTTCGTGATCGGCACGACGATGGCCGGGCACTACGGACCGCCCACGACGGGCGTGACGCTCGCGGAAACGAGCTTTGCGGGCGCGTGGAACGTCCAGGGCAACGCACACGCGCCGGATTTCGCGGATGAGGTGCGCCGACTCTTCGACGTGGCGCTTCCGCTCGCGCCCAATACGACCACGCGAACCCAGACCCTCACGGCGCTCTGGCTGGGACCCGCGTCGTGGCTGCTCGTCGTGGCGGGCACGACGGCACCGGAGAACTTCGACGCGCGCCGCGACGCGCTCAACGCCGTCGGCGGCGCTTTGTTCGACGTCACCGCGAGCCGCGTCGCGTGGACCATCGCCGGCGCCCACGCGGCCACGGTATTGGCCAAGAGCTGCCCGCTCGACTTCCACCCTCGCGCGTTCCCGGAAGGTGCCTGCGCGCAGAGCCTGTTCGGACCCATGAATGCGCTCGTCTACCGGCGCGCCGCTTCGCCGGCCTTCACGTTGATGGTGGCGCGCAGCCTCGCGCGCGACGCCTGGCTCACGCTTTGCCGCTCGGCCGCACCGTTCGGTTACGACGTGCTGCCGCCGCGCTTCTTCTAGACTCTCGGACCCGCTTCCTCGCCGCCGCGCACCGCGCCACCCTCCTTGATGCGATGACCAGCACCATGCGCCAGCCTATCTCCGCCACGGCCTTGCGCGACGTAGTGGCCCGCATCCTCGTCGGTGCGGGCAGCACGCCACAGGAGGCGGACCAGGTCGCGGCGAACCTGGTCCTGGCCAATCTGAGCGGCCATGACTCGCACGGCGTGGGCATGGTGCCCCGGTACGTGGATGCGATACGTCAGGGCGGCCTGGTGCCGAACGCCGCGGCCACGGTTGTCATGGACATCGGCACGATGCTGGCGCTGGATGGACATCGCGGATACGGCCAGGTGGTCGGCGTGCAGGCGATGGGGCTGGCAATGGAGCGTGCTCACACGCACGGCAGCTGCATCATGACGCTGAGCAACACGCACCATCTGGGGCGCATCGGACACTATGCGGAAATGGCGGTCGCGCAGGAACTGGTCGCGCTGCATTTCGTCAATGCGCTGTCGCGCGCGGTGGTGGCGCCCTGGGGTGGCGCCGACGGGCGCTTTGGCACCAACCCCTGCTGCATCGGTATCCCGCTGACACGGAGGCAAGCGGCCGGGCACGGCGCCGAACCGCCCCACGCGAGCGCGGCCCGCTCGGGAGCCAACGCAGCGCGCGAAGCGGCAAGCGCAGAGGCACATTTCATTCTGGATTTCGCCACCAGCCGGGTAGCGCAGGGCAAGATGCGCGTCGCCTACAACAAGGGGGAAACCGTGGCCCCAGGCACGCTCATCGACGAATGGGGTCGCCCGACGACGAACCCCGGGGTAGTCGTGGTGCCGCAAAGCAACGGCTTGCTCGGAGCCCTGCTGACCTTCGGCGAATACAAGGGCTACGGCATGGCCGTGGCCTGCGAACTGCTGGGCGGCGCGCTCAGCGGTGGCGAGACGTGGCACCGGAAGAACGACCCTGCGGTGCGCTCAGTGGTCAACGGCATGCTGACGATACTGATCGACCCGGCCCGGTTGGGCACAAAGGCCTCGTTCGAGCGTGAGGCCGTGGCATTCGTGGACTGGCTGCGCGCCGGCCCGGTGGCACCCGGCTTCGAGTCCGTGCTCATTGCGGGCGACCCGGAACGCGCCGCCCGGGCGCAGCGGGAAGTGCACGGCATCGTTATCGACGACCAGACCTGGGCCGAACTGGGCGCCGCCGCCGCCAAGGTCGGCGTGGCCATTGCGAACCTTTGTGACCCAGCCGCAGGCCGGCGACGAGAATGAAGCTGCCGACGCAATTCCACGAGAACGCGGCCGTGGTCGCCTGGTGGCGCGCGCGGTTCGGTCCGGTGCTGCGCTGGCAGGTGCCGGCCCGGCGCCGCGCGATCCTGGCCATCGGGTCTTGCGCCGCCGCAGTGGTCATCCCCGTCAGCATTCTGACCGAGAGCAAAGCGCTCGCGTGGCGCTCCGAGGCGCCGGCCGTCGCCGCCGTCATCGCCATGCTCTTCGCCTTCCTCTGGCTCGCGCACCAGGCTGCAGCGCGATTCCCGCAGCTGCCGTCGCTGGTTCGCCGTCACCCGCAACTCGCGCTGCACTTCGTCTACTGGGCAATGCTGGTCGTCCTCTGGAACACCGCCGCAGGCGCGGGGCCATGGCGCACCGTCCTGTTCGGCATGGCGGTCGTCTTTCCGTTCCTGCTCTGGCGCTGCGGCTACCTGCTGCTCGCCGGCCAGCACGGCCGCGTGGCCAGCACGCCGTTTCGCGAGCACCTCATCTACCTCTGGCCCGCCTACGGCGGCAACAACACGCCGTACGGCAAGGGGCTCGACTACCTGTCCCGGCGCGAAGCGAAGACTGAAGAGGATCTGGCGCGATCGCAACTCGCGGGCATTCGCCTGCTGCTGCTCGCGGTGCTGTGGGGCGCGACACTCTACGTATTCGAAGGGATCGTCTACGGTGACGGAAACGGATTCACGAAGCTCACCGGCGGACGCACGATCGGCATCCCCGCGCTTGGCGAGCTGGTCAAGGAGGGCAGCGGCGCCCCGCGCGGCGCCGCGTGGGCGAGCATTTACTGCGAGCTGATGAAACAGGTCCTGCGGCACGCGGCGGGCAGCCATGGAATCATCGCGGTCCTGCGCCTGTTCGGCTTCAATGTCTTCCGCAGCACCTACAAGCCGCTGCTGGCGGAGTCGGTGGTAGAGTTCTGGAACCGGTTCTACTATTACTTCAAGGAGTTGCTGGTGACATTCTTTTTCCTGCCGACGTTCGCGGGGCCGGGCAGGCAATTGCGACGGTGGCCGCGCCTGCGCCTGTTCGTCGCGGTGTTCGCGGCGGCGTGCATCGGCAACATGTACTACCACCTGATCCGCCTGTCGGCGCCGCTCGCGCAGGGGGACGTGCTCGAGTCGATCCTGTCGCAGCGCTCGAGGCTGTTCTATTGCGTGCTGCTTGCCGTCGGCATCTTCGTGTCGATGCTCCGCGAGCAGCGACGGCAGGGGCAGCCCGCCGCAGCGGGCGGAGCGCGCCGGCTGCTGCGAATCTTCGGCGTGTGGACGTTCTTCGCCACGATCTGGATCTGGGGCGTGCGCGGCGGCGCGCCCTTCGTCGCCCGGACCGAATTCTTCCTCGGCCTGTTCGGCCTCGCGTGAGCCGGACGTGACCTCTGCGCGCCTGAATCTCTTCCGCCACCGGTACGGACCGTTCTGGCTGCTCGTCATCATCTTCCTGTGCATCTCGGCCGCGACGCGCCTGGTGCTGCTCGTCAAGACGGGAAGCTCGGCCGACCCCGATGTGGCGAAACTCCTGCAGATCTTCGGCCTCGGCCTTGCGTTCGACCTGGTCGCCGCCAGCTACTTCTTCGTCCCGCTCGCGCTGTTCCTGTTCCTCGTGCCCGACCGCCTCTACCGCTGGCCGCCTTTCCGCTGGTTCCTGCTGGCCGGAACGCTGGTGTGGATCTTCATCATGCTGTTCAACGCGGTCGCCGAGTGGATCTTCTGGGACGAGTTCGGCTCCCGCTTCAACTTCGTCGCGGTCGACTATCTCCTCTACACGCGCGAAGTCGTCGGCAACATCGTGCAGTCCTATCCGGTTGCCCTGATCCTGGGCGGCATCACGCTGCTGTCGGTGGCCATCGCGTGGGGGACGCGGCATTGGCTCTGGGCTTCCCACCACGTCCATTCCCACTACGTTGGCCGCGCGGGCTGGCTGCTCCTGCTGCTGGCCGTGCCGCTGCTGTCGTTCTCGCTCGTGGATTTCCGCCTGAAGGAGCAGTCGGCCAACCGCTACGTCAACGCGCTATCCGGCAACGGCGTCTACGAATTCTTCGCCGCGGCCTACAACAACGAGCTCGATTACGACACGTTCTATTATTCGCTGCCGGACGACAAGGCGTTCGCGCTGCTGCGTGAGCGCCTGGCCACGCCGCACGCCGCGCTTGCCAGCGCCGACCCGCGCGACCTCACCCGCATCGTTAGCTACCCGGGACCGGAGCGCCGTCTGAACGTCGTGCTGGTGTCGGTGGAGAGCTTCTCCGCGGACTTCATGACGCGCTTCGGCAACACGCAGGGGATCACGCCCCGGCTGGACGCGCTGGCCGCGCAGGGCCTGCTGCTCACGAACCTCTACGCCACGGGGACGCGAACGGTCCGGGGGCTCGAGGCGCTCGCCCTCGCGGTGCCCCCGACACCCGGCCAGTCGATCGTGAAGCGCCCGAACAACGACCACCTGTTCTCGCTCGGCGCACTGTTCAAGTCGAAAGGCTACGAGGTCCGCTTCCTCTACGGGGGATACGGCTTCTTCGACAACATGAACGACTTCTTCGACAGCAACGGCTACGAGGTGGTCGACCGCCTCCACATCCCGCCCGAGCGCATCCATCACGAGACGATCTGGGGCGTCGCCGACGAAGACCTCTTCACGCAGGCGCTGCTCGAGGCCGACAAGGCGCACGCCGCCGGCCGGCCTTCGTTCATGCAGATAATGACCACGTCCAACCACCGCCCGTACACGTATCCGGACGGCCGGATCGACATTCCGTCGAAATCCGGGCGGGAGGGCGGCGTGAAATACACGGACTGGGCGATCGGCGATTTCATCGAGCGCGCCTCGAAGAAGCCGTGGTTCGACGACACCATCTTCCTGATCGTCGCCGATCACTGCGCCTCGTCGGCCGGCAAGTCGGGCCTGCCGGTCAACAAATACCTGATCCCCGCGATCTTCTATTCGCCCAAGCACATCAAGCCCGCCGAGCTGGACCGGATGGCGAGCCAGATCGATCTCCTGCCGACGCTGCTCGGGCTGCTGAACTTCAGCTACACGAGCCGCTTTCTCGGCTACGACCTGTTCGACCTCGAGCCCGGCCGCGAGCGCGCCTTCATCAGCACGTATCAGGAAGTCGGCTACCTTCGCGGCGACAGGCTGGTCAAGCTCGGCCCCCGGCGCGACCACGAAGTCTACAAGCCGGATTTCGCGGACGGTTCCGCCGAACGACTGCCCGCCGATCCGGAGCTCGAGAGCGAAGCCGTCAGCTGGTACCAGGCCGCCGCGTGGGCGTACAACCACGGCCGGCTCGCCTGGCTCCCGCAGTAACCCGGGCCTGCCGGAGCCTCTGCTCGCGCGGCCGCTGGGCGGCGCGCACAGCAGGCCAGATGCTCACGAGCTGACTTCCGCGATCAGATCGAGAATGCTCGCCGTCGACGCGAGCCGGTCGGGGTCGAAACCGCGCTCGCCGAAGTCGATGCCGTAGGTGTCCTCGAGATAGACCACGATCTGCACGAGCGCTAGCGAATCGATCAGGCCGGACGCCACCAGGCTCTCGTCGTCGCCGAGGCGCTCGACCGACTTGCCCGGCTTCTGCAGGGTGCGCAGGAACCGCAGCAGGTCCTCGCGCCAGAGCTTCCGCTCGTCGTTCATCGCGTCATTCCTGCTGCAGGATGCGATCGAGGTCCAGCGGCGGCCGGCCGGAGCAGGCCGCGCGCACCGATTCGCGGTTGATCTTGCCGCGCGAGGTTCTCGGGATTTCGTCGAGCAGCCACCATCGCGCCGGCATCTTCGGCTCGGCGAGGCGGTCCTTCATCCACTGGTACAGCGCGCGCAGCGTGGCCTCGTCCTGGCGGTCCAATACGACAGCCATGGCCACCGCCTGGCCGTACATCGCGTCGTCGACGGCGAACGTGCACACGTCGCGGGCGTGCTCGAAGCTTTCCACCACGGCATCCACGTCGGCCGGGTAGATCTTCATGCCGCCCTTGTTGATCTCGTCGCGCTCGCGGCCGCGCAGCACCAGCCGACCCCGCTCGTCGATCACGCCGATGTCGCCGGTCGCGAACCACCCTTCCACCACGGCGCCCGCGGTGAGATCGTCGCGCTGGAAGTAGCCCTTCATCAGCGCCGGCGTGTTGAGCCAGACGTAACCGGACTCGCCCGGCGCGCACTCGTTCTCGGCGCCGGGGCAACGGGATGTGTCGCAGGTGTGCAGCACCTTGATCACCGCGCCCCAGCCTTCGCCGATCAACCCGTCCTCGGCTGCGCAATCCGCGTCGCGCAGACCCGCCACCCAACTCCCCGTCTCGGTGATGCCGTAGGCATTGCATACCTGGCGCACGCCCGCCCACCGGCGAATGTCCTCCCACGTGCTCGCCGACAACGGCGCCGAACCGCAATGCACGCGTTGCAGGCTGCCAGTGCGCGGCGGCCGCCCCAGCTTCAGCGCGAGCTTCCACACGGCGGGGACGGAGGACAGGAACGTGATCCGGTGCTCGTCGACGATCGCACCGAGGCGCACGAGGATATCGGCGCGAAACGGCGGGGTCAGGATCAGGTCCTGACCCGACAGCCAGGGGAAGAGGCAGTTGCAGATCAGGCCGTGGCCGAAATGCGTCGGCAGCACGCACAGCGTGCGGGCGAACGCGGTGGTGCCGAGCGCCTCGCGCAGCGAAATCCAGCGGGCCCGCAGCGAGCGGTGCGTGTGCAGCACGCCCTTCGGCTCGCCGGTGGACCCCGAAGTGAACAGGATCAGCGCATCGTCGTCCAGCCGGCTCGCCGCCGCCGTAGCCTCCATGGTGCCGGTCTCGGTCGTGCCGATCACGCCGACGCCGGCATCGATCAGCGCCTGCGCGACGCGACCGTCGGTGGCGTCGTCCACGACGGCCAGGCGCGG
>CAYGYQ010000051.1:2529-3586 GCA_964354035.1 uncultured Bordetella sp. | reverse complement strand
ACACACTGCACCAGAAGGGAGGTTCGCGAGACACGTGGCCGCCGGACGGACGATCGCGCAGCGTTGCCGTTTACTGCGCGCCGGTGCCAGCGCTGCGCTTCGTTCGAGGCGCGCCGACGTCACGTCTTGAGCGCGGCGGCCATGTCGATGCCCGCCGGCGCGTAGCGAATGTGCAGATCGCGTTGCGGGAACGGAATGGCGATGCCGGCGGCGTCGAGCGTCCTGAGGATGGCCATCCGCAGGCCGTTCTGCGCCTGCAGGCCGATATCCACGCTCTCGACCCACGCGAAGAGCCGGAAGTCGAGCGAGCTGTCGCCGAATCCCGTGAACAGCGCGCGCGGCGGCGGCACCTTCTGCACTTCCGGCACTTCCGCTGCCGCATCCTCGAGCAGCCGCAGGACCTGGGCGGGATCGCTGCCGTACTCGACTCCGACGTCGATCTCGTAGCGGCGCGCACGGTCGGACAGCGTCCAGTTGGTCACCTGCTTGGATGCGAGGTCGGAATTGGGCACGATCACCTCCGCGCCCTGGGCGGTCCGGATGGTCGACGAGCGCACGCCGATGCGCCTGACCTCGCCCACCACGCCGCCGACGTCGATCTGGTCGCCGACGTTGATCGGGCGCTCGAGCATCAGGATGAGCCCGGAAGCGAAGTTGCTGACGACACCCTGCAGCCCCAGCCCGACGCCCACGCCGAGCGCACCGGCCAGCAAGGTGACCTTGGTGAGGTCGATGCCGAGCGCTGCCATCGCCAGCACGAAACCGGTCAGGACCAGCACATAGCCGACGATCGTGGAGATGGCGATGGGGACGCCGGTGCGCAGGTCGAGCCGCGGCAGGATCTCGTGGTCGAGAATGAAGCGCACGACCCTGGTGGCCAGCCAGGTCACGACCACGACCGCCAGGGCGGAGAGGATCGCGCTGACCGTGATCGTCACGTCGCCGGCGCTCACGCTCGCACTTGCCACGAGGTTGGCGATGCGCAGAAGATCGTCGAACGCGGAGTGCGCCAGCGCGAACACGAAGACGCCAGTCGTCCAGCAGAACAGCAGGACGA
>CAYGYQ010000051.1:0-2429 GCA_964354035.1 uncultured Bordetella sp. | reverse complement strand
GAGTGCGCCAGCGCGAACACGAAGACGCCAGTCGTCCAGCAGAACAGCAGGACGAGCCGATGCAGCGCGCGCAGTATCGCGTCTCCTCTCTCGCGCACGCTGCGCAGGCTCCGCACGAGCGGCATGGCGAGCATGCCGGCAAAAACCTGATCGAGCACCCATGCCAGCGCGGCAAAGATCAGCCAGAACCCCGGAGCGACGACAGCCAGCGCGGCTAGCGCGCGCGCGACACCCGTGTGGCCAAGCGCGCTCGCGACGATAGTGACGGCCAGTATCAGCAGCACCGTCTGCACCAATCGGCGCAGCAAAATGGGGGGCACCACGGGCATCAACCGCGCGAGAGCTCCCCGGCGCCAATCGTGCATCAGCGCCACGGCGAACGGCAGGAGTTGAATGATGAGCAGCAATCGGGCGAGCCCGGGACTCATCTCCGCGAATATCCGAAACTCATTGACGAATACCGCCCAGGCCAGTGTCCAGGCGGTTGCCGGAATCGGCGCGGCGAAGTTCTTCGTCGCCACGATGCCGGCAAGCAGCGGCACCGCGAATCCGATCAGGCGATAGAAAATGAAGGGACCCCTCGGGGCGAGCAAGGCGAGCAATGCCAGGCCGGACAGCAGTGCGCCGACCAGCGCGATGCCGACCGAACGCCGTGCGACCGCGGCGCGCGGCATTCCGGCCACCGGCGGCTGGCGCAGAGCGACGAACAGGAACGCGGTCAGAGCGGCGAACAGGACAACCAGCCAGGCGCCGTGCTCCCGCAGGTGGTCGGCGAGCTCGTGGCGCACCAGCGCGACGTTGGCCTTCACTTCGTCCCGCGGAAAGGCGATGGCCCCCTGCCGCCAGATCGGGACGTCTTCGATGGCGCTGAGCTCGGCGCTGATCCGCTCCCGGCGTTGCGCGATCGTGGCGCGCACCGCGTCCAGGCGTGTCTGCAGCGCCACCCCTTGCCCGAACGCGACGAGCAGCTGGTCGCGGCGCGAGCGCAATCGATCCCGTGTCGCCGCGATCTCGGGGTGGACCGCGTCGGTCAGGCGCAGAATTTCCGCCGGCGCTTCGCGCTCGCGCGCCAGCTTCGCTCGCTCCGGCCAGCGCGCCGCCTCGCGATCGAGGATGGCGAGGTCCTCTTCGACCTTGCGGGTAAGGCGGCCCAGTTCGTCAGTGGCGTCGTTCACCGCGCGGACGCGCTCGCGTATCTGCGTGTCCGCATCGATCAGCTCCATGTACCGCGCGCGCGACAGGGTGTCGCGGCCCTCTTCGAGCGCCCGCAGGCTGGAGGTCAGCGCCGGATCTTCCAGCCGGCTCGCCAGCACGTTCCAGTCCGCAGTGTCGCGCAACGTCACGGCGACCTGGCGGAGCATGGTGCTGGTGCGCCCCAGGTCGGCGACGATATCGTGCAGCGTGAGGGTTGCGGGAACGCTCGCGGGGGCCGAACCCATCGCCGTCGGCGTCGACGGCCCGGCGCCCGGCGCTGGCTCCGCTGCCTGCAGCGGATGCGGCAGGCACGTGAGCGCAAGCACCAGCAGCAGTGCCGTCACCGCAAATGCTGCTCTGGCCAGGATGGCGACTCCGGAACGGCCTGCACTGGCCGATCAGAACTTCCAGTTGTAGTACGTGGCGAGGAAGAGGGATCCGGCGTTGTTGTACGAGCCCACGAGGTCGCCGCGGCCGCCGAGCGCGACTGGCCTGCCGTACGCGGCCACGTCGAGGGTGCCGCCGTACGCATAGGTGGTGGCAAAGCCCCAGAACGCATTCCTGCCGAGCTGCTGCTGGGCCCCCGCGCCGAAACGCCATGCCGAGTTGGCCGGCAGCAGCGGCGACACGTTGCCGGACTGGAACTTCGAGTCGTAAGCGATGCCGAAACTGATCAGCCACGCGTCGGAATACCGATACTGCGCTCCCGCCGCCACGTGCCAGGTATCCTTGAACTCGAGGTTCTTCGCGACGCTCGCCGGATTGTTGACGTCGTCGATGCCGAGCTCGATCTGGCCGAACTTCGACCATTGCTGCCAGCCGACACTGCCCAGCAGCGCCCAGCGGTCGCTCGTCTGCGTGTACGCGCTCAGCATCACGCCTTGCGGTACCTTGATGCCCACATCCAGTGCTGAGTTGAGCAGCCCGCGGTCGCCCAGTATCTTCTGCAGGCCGGGCGCCAGGTTCGAGAACTCGAGCGGGGCGTTGAAGTCCAGGTTGATCTGCGAATTCCACACGAGACCGAACCGGGTGCGCGCATCGGGCTCGAAGAGCACGCCGACGTTGGCGCCCCAGCCCCAGGTCTCGTCCTCCATCCTGAGCTGGCCGTCGCCGAAGCTGGGGATGAGGTTGTTGATCGCCACCTGGTTCTTGTAGATGCCGTACATCGCGTTGAGCCCGGCGCCCACCGACACCTTGTCGCTGACCTTGTAGGCGACGGTCGGCATGAACGACAG
>CAYGYQ010000050.1:10923-17017 GCA_964354035.1 uncultured Bordetella sp. | reverse complement strand
CCCCCGCGGGGGCGCTCAGTGCCCTTCGGGCGGCCGGGCGGGCACTGAGATGAGCGCCCCGGTCTATCAATGCGGGCGCTTCACGTTCGAGCGCACGCGCCCGCTCGTGATGGGCATCCTCAACGTCACGCCGGACTCCTTTTTCGACGGTGGCCGCTTTTTCGAGCGGGAGCGTGCGCTCGCGCATGCCCGGCGGATGTGGGATGACGGGGCCGATCTCATCGACATCGGGGGCGAATCGTCGCGACCCGGAGCCTCGCCCGTGACCGAGAGCGAAGAGCTCGACCGGGTGCTGCCGCTCGTCGAAACGCTGGCGGGTGCGGGCTACCCGCTGGCGGTCGATACGCGCAAGCCCGCGGTGATGCGCGCGACGGCGGCGGCCGGCGCGGCGCTGATCAACGACATCGGGGCGCTGGCCGCGCCCGGAGCGATCGAGGCATGCGTGGAGAGCGGTGTGGGCGTCTGCCTGATGCACATGCAGCGCGAACCGCAGACGATGCAGGCGGCACCGGACTATGGCGACGTGGTGACCGACGTTCGCGCTTTCCTGGAAGCGCGCGCCCGGGCCTGCCTGGCGGCGGGCATCGCGCGCGAACGCATCGCGATCGATCCGGGCTTTGGCTTCGGCAAGACGCTGGCGCATAATCTCCAACTGCTGCGCTCGCTGGGAGCGTTTGCGGCGACGGGCTTTCCGGTGGTCGCGGGGCTGTCGCGCAAGTCGTCGCTCGGCGCGATCACCGGACGCGACGTCGACGAGCGGATGCCGGCGAGTGTCGCTGCCGCGCTGGCGGCGGTCGCGCGCGGCGCGGCCATCGTCCGCGTGCACGACGTGCGCGAGACGGTTGATGCACTGCGGGTGTGGCACGCGGTCGAGGGCAAGGGGGAATGGGCGCCGACCCTGCTGCGCTCTCGGTGATGGGCAGACGACCTCCTGATCGTTCAATCCGACGTTACCTTGCGAAACATGACACGACGATACTTCGGCACTGATGGCGTGCGCGGTTGCGTCGGCGAGCCGCCGATCACGCCCGAGCTGGTCCTGAAGCTGGGCTGGGCCGCGGGTCTCGTACTCGCCGCAGACACGTCCCGCGACGGCGTGCGCCCCGGCGTGCTCATCGGCAAGGACACCCGCATTTCGGGCTATCTGCTGGAGGCCGCGCTGGAGGCGGGCCTGTCCGCCGCCGGCGTGGACGTCTATCTCTCCGGGCCGCTGCCCACCCCCGCGGTGGCTTATCTGACGCGCGCGCTCCGGCTTTCCGCCGGCATCGTGATCAGCGCCTCGCACAACCCGTACGACGACAACGGGATCAAGTTCTTCTCCGACGCCGGCGCGAAGCTCCCCGACAGCGTCGAGCAGGCGATCGAGGACGTGATGGAGCAGCCGCTCGTATGCGTGCCTTCGGCGCAGCTTGGCAAGGCGCGCCGCATCGAGGATGCCGGCGGCCGCTACATCGAATTCTGCAAGAGCACGTTCCCCAACGAGCTCGATCTCAAGGGCTGGCGCATCGTCGTAGACTGCGCCCACGGCGCGGGGTATAACGTGGCGCCGCCGGTATTCCACGAGCTGGGCGCCGACGTTGTGGCGGTCGGCGCGGAGCCGAACGGGCTCAACATCAACGACGGAGTCGGCGCGACGCACGCGAAACACCTGAAGGCGGCGGTGGTCGCGCATGGGGCCGATATCGGCATCGCGCTCGACGGTGACGGCGACCGCCTGCTGATGGTCGACCGCGACGGCCGCGCGTACGACGGCGACCAGCTGCTCTACGTGATCGCGATGGACTATCACCGCCGCAAGGCGCTCGCCGGAGGTGTGGTCGGCACGCTGATGACCAACCTCGGTCTCGAGCAGGCGCTGGCGCGGGAGGGCATCGCGCTCGAGCGCGCTGCGGTCGGCGACCGCTACGTGCTGGAGATGATGCGGGAAAGGGGCTGGCTCCTGGGCGGCGAGAATTCCGGCCACATCCTCTGCCTCGACAAGCACACGACCGGCGACGCCATCATTGCCGCGCTGGCCGTGCTGCGCGCGCTGGTCGAGCAACGGGCGACGCTCGCCGAGGCCGCGGCCGGCATCAGGCTCTTTCCGCAGCGCCTGATCAACGTCCGGGTGCCGAAGGGCTACGACTGGAAGGCGAACGACGCGATTCGCGCCGCGCAGGCCGGAGCCGTCAGCGCACTCGGCGATGCCGGACGCGTGCTGTTGCGTCCCTCCGGCACCGAGCCCGTGTTGCGGGTGATGGTCGAAGCGCGCGAGGCGGTGCTTGCCGACAAGCACGCGCAGGCGCTCGCCGATGTGATTGCCGCGGCGACCGGCGCCTGACGACGGATCGACACGGCGCCGCGCGGGCTTCATGTTGCCGTTCAGGCAAGCGGGTAATGGTGCGCGAAATCGCCTGCATCCTCCCGGGGCGATAATCCGCGGATGGTAGCCGTATTGCACGCCGCGCAGGAAGCCGGCGCGCCGCAGACCGTCGCGGCGTGGCTCGACACGCTGCGCGGCATCTATCCCGACGAGGACCGCGACGCGTTCGAGACAGTGCTGGCCTACGCGCGCGAGAAGTGCGGTGTCACGCGCGGCCGCGACGGCGAGCCGCTGATCGACCGCGCCGTGGGCGCGGCGATGATCCTCGCCGGCCTCAAGCTCGATGCGGGCACGGTCCGGGCCGCGTTGCTCACGGGCCTCGCGGGGGCCAATGCGTTCGTTGCGGACGAGATAGTCGCGCGCTTCGGCGACGACGTCGCCACGCTCGTCGCCGGTGTCGCCCGGATGGACGAGATCCGGGCCACGCCGCCGCAGGGGGATGCCGCCGAGCGGGCCGCGCAGGCCGAGCGGCTGCGCAAGATGCTGCTGGCGATGGTCGAGGACATCCGCGTCGTGCTGATCAAGCTCGCGGAGCGGACGGCAGCGCTGCGCTTCCTGATGACCGGAGGCCCGGAACTGACCGAAGCGCGACAGCACACCGCGCGCGAGGTGCTCGATCTCTTCGCGCCGCTGGCCAACCGGCTGGGCGTCTGGCAATTGAAGTGGGAGCTCGAGGATCTCTCCCTGCGCGCGCTGGAGCCCGCGGCTTACAAGGCCATCGCGACGATGCTGGACGAGCGCCGGCTCGACCGGCAGCGCTACATCGAGGACGTCATCGCGGTCCTGGCGCACGAGCTCGGTGCAGCCGGCGTGCCTGCGGAGATCACCGGCCGGCCGAAGCACATCTACAGCATCTGGGACAAGATGCGGCGCAAGCAGTCGGGCATCGACAGCCTGTACGACATCCGCGCCGTGCGCATCCTCGTCGACGACGTCAAGGACTGCTACACCGCGCTCGGCATCGTGCATCACCTCTGGGCGCCGCTTCCGGGCGAGTTCGACGACTACATCGCCAAGCCGAAGGCGAACGATTACCGCTCGCTGCATACGGCCGTGATCGGCCCCGAGGGCAAGCCGCTGGAGGTGCAGATCCGCACCCGGGAGATGCACCAGCATTCGGAGTATGGCGTTGCCGCCCACTGGCGCTACAAGGAGGGGGCGCGCAAGGGCATGCGCCGCGATCCCGCGTTCGAGGACCGCATCGCGTGGCTGCGGCAGGTGCTCGACTGGAAGGATGCGGTCGCCGATGCGTCGGAATGGCTCGCCGCGTTCAAGAGCAGCCTGTTCACGGACACCATCTACGTGCTGACGCCGCAGGGCAAGGTCGTCGACCTGCCGGTCGGAGCGACGCCGGTTGATTTCGCGTACTCGGTGCACACGACCCTCGGCCATCGCTGCCGCGGAGCGCGCGTCGACGGCGCGATGGTGCCGCTCAATCACGCGCTCAGGAACGGCCAGCGCGTCGAGATCGTCGCGGCCAAGCAGGGCGGACCGTCGCGTGACTGGCTCAATGCGGAGCTGGGGTATGCGCACAGCCACCGGGCCCGGGCCAAGGTGCGGCAGTGGTTCAAGGCGCAGCAGCACGAGGAGACGCTGGCGCAGGGTCGCGCCATCGTCGAGCGCGAGCTGCAGCGCGCCGGCGCCACGGCGGTGAGCCTGGACGCGGTTGCCGTCAAGGCCGGCTTGGCCAAGGCCGACGAGCTCTACGTCGCCGTCGGGCGCGCGGAGCTCAACACGCGGCAGATCCACGCGGCGATCCGGGCCGTGGCGGAGCCGGATGCCGCGCCCGCAGCGGAAGCCGAGCCCGCCATCGTCGCCAAGCAGAGCAGGGCTGCCGGGGCGGGCGGCGGCATCCTCGTGGTCGGCGTCGACCGGCTGCTGACCAATCTCGCGCGCTGCTGCAAGCCGGCACCGCCCGACGACATCGTCGGCTTCGTCACCCGCGGCAAGGGCGTCACGATCCATCGCCAGCGCTGCAGCAACGTCGTGCGCCTGCGCGCGCGCGAGCCCGAGCGGCTGATCGCCGCCGACTGGGGCAAGCCGCGTGACGAAGTCTTTCCCGTCGACGTGGTGCTCGAGGCGATGGACCGGCAGGGACTGCTGCGCGATGTCACCGAGATCTTTTCAAGGGAGCGGATCAATGTCACCGCGGCGAACACGCTGACGCGCAACAGCGTGACGCGGATGGCGTTCACGCTCGAGGTGAAGAGTCTGGACGCGCTCGCCCGCGCGCTCGCGCTCGTCAAGGACGTGAAGGGCGTGCTGAGCGCCGGGCGGCGGTAGGCGCGCCGGGCGCCGGGAGGCCGGCGACCGAGTGCGGGGGACGACCATGGGGTTGCCCCTAAACCGCGCCCGGTAACGTGGCCCGTCCGCGCGATCCCGTTTGTACTTCGGTCAGCGTAGCGCGAGTGCCGTAGCAAGTCCCGCCGCGCCGCAGGCCGCGATGACGAGGATCACATTGGCCTTGAAGCGGAAGAGCGCCGCGGTCGCGGCAAGGCCGATCGCGAGGGAAAGGAAGTCGAGCCCTCCGCCGGGCGAGCCGCTCGCCCAGCCGTTCGGCCAGAACACGTGCCAGGCGAAGAACAGCGCGAGGTTGACGATGACGCCGACCACGGCGGCGGTGATGCCCGTCAACGGCGCCGTGAAGCGCAGCTGGCCGTGCGTGGTCTCGACCAGCGGTCCGCCGGCGAGAATGAAGAGGAAGCTCGGCAGGAACGTGAACAAGGTTGCCACGCCCGCGCCGGCGATGCCGGCCAGCAACAGTGCTTCCGGACCGTAGAGCATTTTCGTCCAGCCGCCGACGAAGCCGACGAACGCAACGATCATGATCAGCGGGCCGGGCGTGGTTTCGCCGAGCGCGAGGCCGTCGATCATCTGGGCCGGCGTGAGCCAGGCATAGGTTTCGACGGCGCCCTGGTAGACATAGGGCAGAACCGCATACGCGCCGCCGAAGGTCAGGAATGCAGCCTTGGTGAAGAACCACGCCATTCGCGGCAGCGTCGCGCCCGGACCGTAGGTAGCGACCAGCAGCGCAATGGCGAACAGCCAGAGTGCGAGACAGCCGGCGATCACCCAGGCGAGCCGCTGCCAGCGGAACCGTGCGTGCTCGGGTGTCGGCGTTTCGTCGTCGATCACCGCGGGCGCGTGTGCGCCACCGGTCGCGCCGTGTCCGCCGCCCACGGCGAACTCCTGCGGTGCCATCCGCCCACCGACGTAGCCGATGATCGCCGCCGCGAGCACGATCGCCGGAAACGGCACCGCGAACGCGAAGATGGCGACGAACGCCAGCGCGGCGATGCCCCAGAGGATCGGCCGCTTGAGCGCGCGCGAGCCGATCCGCCACGCGGCGTGCAGCACGATCGCGACCACGGCCGGCTTGATGCCATACAGGATGCCCGCGATCGCTGGCACGCTGCCGTAAGCCAGATAGAGCCAGGACAACGCGATCAGCAGCAGCAGCGACGGCAGCACGAACAGCGCGCCGGCGATGACGCCGCCCCAGGTCCGGTGCAGCAGCCATCCGATGTAGGTCGCGAGCTGCTGCGCCTCCGGTCCCGGCAGCACCATGCAGTAATTGAGCGCATGCAGGAAGCGCCGTTCCGAGATCCAGCGCTTGGTGTCGACCAGATCGTGGTGCATGATCGCGATCTGGCCCGCCGGCCCGCCGAAACTCACGCAGCCGAGCTTCAGCCAGTAGCGAAAGGCTTCGGCGCGCGTCGGCGCGACCGGCGC
>CAYGYQ010000050.1:7675-10823 GCA_964354035.1 uncultured Bordetella sp. | reverse complement strand
GCGGCACCACGCGTAGAGCGAGTCGTAGACCAGCATGCCCCACTTCAGCATCGCGTGATCGTCGGCGAACATCGCCGACAAGCCAAGCGAGGTGGCGAGCAGCCCCGGTGCCTGGGCGGCGAGCTGGAGCGTCGACGTGTCGGCGGCGCGAACGATCCTGGCCAGTTCGTCGAGGGCGGGGTGGCTGAGTTCGTGCCGGCGGATGAACGCATCGAAACTGCACTCCGGCCCGACGTGCGAGTACTCGACGTCCGGGATGTCGTACGCGGTCGCGCCCTCGGCGGCGGCGAACGCGCGTACCTCCGCATTCGGCACGTAGAAGAATTCCGCCGCCGGGTCGATGAAGCGCCGGATGAGCCACGGGCAGGCGATGCGGTCGATCTTCGGCCGCGCGCGCGTGACCCAGCGGGTCGGCGCCGCGAACGGCGCGGTCGCGTTGCCTTCGGCGCGCCATCGCTCGAGGCCGCCCGCGACATAGCGTGCGTCAAGACCGCGCGCGCGCAAAGC
This sequence comes from uncultured Bordetella sp., assembly GCA_964354035.1. Lineage (GTDB taxonomy): Bacteria > Pseudomonadota > Gammaproteobacteria > Burkholderiales > Casimicrobiaceae > CAIWHR01. The sequence continues at coordinate 10,316 of CAYGYQ010000050.1, read as the reverse complement.
GGCGCAGGCACCCTGGCCCACCTCGTGGCCGCGCACGCAGTAGACGACGACGGGTCGCCAGGGCTCGATGGCGGCGGCCCAGGTTTCGACGGCCTCGGGGAGCTGCCGGAGCGCACCGGCGATGACTGCTCGATCCTCATCGAATGCCGGTTGCCGGCGCACGTCGACGAGCGTGGGCGGCGGAAACGCCGCGAGTCGTTGCTTCAGTGCAATGGGGGTGATGGGCGCATCCATGGTTTCCGCTTGCCTCCTGCTGCGTGGGCAGCAACGAAGCAGAACTTGGATGGCGCTTAGGCCAGCGATAGGGCGGGGCGTCTGCGAAAGCCCTGGTGGCGGATGCTAACAGCGGGCCTTCCGTGGCGTCAAGGTGGTGAAGCGGCCCGCCGCCTCCATGCTGCTGTCAGATCAACCCTTCGAGCAATTGCACGCCGACGAGGTCGCCCACCGCGCAGTTGCCGGTCTCGGCCGACAGCACGATGAAGCAGTTCGCCTGCGACATCGACGACAGGATTCCGGAGCCCTGGTCCCCGGTCGTGCGCACGGTGAAGCCGCCGGCCCCGTCCGCGGCGAGAATGCCCCGCTGGAACTCCGTGCGCCCCGGCACCTTGCGGATCGGCGCCGACAGCGGCACCTTGAACGTGGGCAGCGGCACGACTTCGCGCTGGCCCTGCAGGACGCGCAGCGCATCCTGCACGAACTCGTAGAACGTCACCATCACCGATACCGGATTGCCCGGCAGCCCGAAAAAGTGCGCGTCGCCGATCCGGCCATACGCGAGCGGCCGGCCCGGCTTGATCGCGATCTTCCAGAAGACGACTTCGCCCAGCTTGTCGAGCAGCTGCTTGACGAAATCGGCCTCGCCGACCGACACGCCGCCGGACGTGATGACCACGTCGGCGGCGGCCGCGGCATCGGCGAACGCCCGCTCGAGCTGCTCCGGCATATCGGGCACCACACCCATGTCGAGGACGTCGCAGGAAAGGCGCGTCAGCATGCCGTGGATCGTGTAGCGGTTGCTGTCGTAGATTTCGCCCGCGGCGAGCTCCGTGCCGATCGACTTCAGCTCGTCGCCGGTCGAGAAGAACGCGACCCGCAGCTTCCGGAAGACCGTGACTTCACCGATGCCGAGCGACGCCATCATGCCCAGTTCGGCAGGATGCACGAGTTGACCGGCGCGAAAGACGAGCTGCCCCGCCTTGAGGTCCTCGCCGGCGAAGCGGCGGTTCTGCCCTTCCTTGGTCACGGCACCCGCGGCGACACGCACCCGGCCCGCGTCTTCGCTTGCCCGCTCCTGCATGACGACGGTATCCGCACCCTCCGGCATCACGGCGCCGGTGAAGATGCGCACGCACTGGCCGGGGCCCACGGTCGCGCCGCTCGGCTTGCCGGCGAACGATTCGCCGACGCGTGCGAGCGTCGTCTCCGAACCGGCGGCGAGATCCGCGAACCGGACCGCATACCCGTCCATCGCCGAGTTGTCGTGGCCGGGCACGGCCAGCGGCGAGACGACGGCCGCGGCGAGCACTCGGCCGAGCGCGGCGCGGATGTGCACGCGCTCGGTCGCGGTGACGGGGTCGAGGAACGTGCGGATCAGCTCGCGCGCGCGGTCGACCGGCATCGAGTCGGGGTCGTAGTCGTCGGCGCAGGAGAGCGCGCGCAGGGATTTTGGCTGGTTCATGGGAGGCACCGGTGAATTCGAATCACGTTTTCTCTGCCGCGGCGAGCTCGTCCGCGGTGTTGATGTTGCGGAACGCATCGGCCTCGTCGTCGAACGCGACCTCGACGATCCGCAGCGCCGCATACCAGGCGTCGATCTTGCGCCCGCCGGCGGCGAGGAAAGCCGCGAGGTTCGGCAGCACGTCGCGGCGGACCAGCGCGAACACCGGGTGCGGCTGGTCGAAGGTCTTCGCGACCGCCAGTTGTGCGTCCTCGCGGTCGAGCGCGGCGCGCAACCGATGGACGAGATCGAGCGGCAGGAACGGCGAGTCGCACGGCACCGTCACGACCAGCTCGCCGTTGGCACGGGTGAGTCCTGCATGCAAACCGGCAAGCGGCCCCGCGAAACCGCCGACGGCATCCTCGACCACGGGGTGGCCGAGTGCGCGGTAGCGGTCGAGATTCTGGTTCGCGTTGATCAGCACGTCGCCGACCTGCGGCGCCAGCCGCGCGAGCACGTGCGCGACCATCGGCGCGCCGCCCAGATCGACCAGTCCCTTGTCGACGCCACCCATGCGCCGGCCCTGGCCGCCCGCCAGCACGACCCCGGTGATATCAGCATTGGCGATCGTCATCGAGTGCCTGGGTCGGGCCACGGAATCCAGCCGACGTGCTCCTCGAAAAACGCGTGGCGGTCCGGCGCGCGGTCGACGGGATCGTCGAACGCGGCCAACGCGACGTGGGTCTCGCCTGCCCAGCGGTCCGACTGGAAAAAGAGCCGCGTGCCGCAGGCGCGGCAGAACGAGCGCTTCGTTCCCGGCGACGACTCGTAGGCGGCGAGATCGTCGTTGCCCGCCTCGATCGTCACCTGCGCCGACGGAAACCCGATCCAGGTGACGAAGCCGGCCGAGTGTGCGCGCCGGCAGCTCTCGCAATGGCAGTGGCAAGCGAAGCGCGAGGGAAAGCGCGCGACGAAGCGCACCCG
>CAYGYQ010000050.1:0-7575 GCA_964354035.1 uncultured Bordetella sp. | reverse complement strand
CGCAATGGCAGTGGCAAGCGAAGCGCGAGGGAAAGCGCGCGACGAAGCGCACCCGGCCGCACATGCAGCGGCCATGGGCTTCGGCAGGGGTCCCGCTCATGTGTCGATCCCCACGCTTGCGGATGGCTCCGCCCGGAACCGCTCGCCGCCGGTGAACAGCAGAAAGCGCTTGTTGGTGGCGCGGCCGATCATCGTGATGCCGATCTTCTCCGCGATCTCGAAGCCCATTTGCGTGAGTCCGGAGCGCGAGACGAGAAACGGAATGCCCATCTGCGCCGCCTTGATCACCATCTCGGACGTGAGGCGGCCGGTGGTGTAGAAGATCTTGTCGGCGCCGTCGATGCGGTCGAGCCACATCCGGCCGGCGATGGCGTCGACCGCGTTGTGGCGCCCGACGTCCTCGACGAACGCGAGGATCTCGGAGCGGCCGGGCTCGTTGGTCGCGAGGGCGCAGCCGTGCACGGCTCCGGCCTGCTTGTAGATCGTCTCGTGGACGCGAACACGATCGAGTAGCGCATACAGCGTTTCCTGCGCCAGCGTGGCCCCCGGCGGGAGCCGGACGCTCTCGACTTCGGCCATCAGGTCACCGAAGACCGTGCCCTGTCCGCAACCGCTGGTGGTGGTACGCTTCTTTGTCTTCGCCTCGAGGTCGGCGAGGCCGTGCCGGGTCTTGACGACGACCGCGCCCACGTCCCAGTCGACCTGCACCGCGACGATGTCCTCGACGCGCTCGACGAGACGCTGGTTGCGCAGGTAGCCGATCGCGAGCGCCTCCGGCGCCGCACCCAGTGTCATCAGCGTGACGAGCTCGTGCTTGTCGACGTAGAGCGTGAGCGGGTGCTCGCCGGCGATCGGCGTGTCGCGCGCAGCGCCGGTCTCGTCCGTGGCGCGCACCGTGAACGTCGACGGCCGCGCGGCGTCGGTGAGCAGCGGCCGGTACGGAGTGTTCGGAGCGTTCACGGCGGAGCCCACCTGTGGCGCGCGGCAGAGGGCGGACGGGCGCTCATCCGCCGATGTAGCTCATCTCGATCTTCGGGACAGGCGCGGTATTGCCGGTGCGGATTTCGGAATAGCGATCGGCGCGCTGCCGCCAGATGGCGGCGATCGCGTTGCCGATCGGCGCGTCGCCGACGCCCTCGCGCAGCAGCGCGCGCAGGTCGTAGCCGTCAGTCGCGAACAGGCACGTGTAGAGCTTGCCGTCGGTGGACAGCCGGACGCGGGTGCAGTCGCGGCAGAAGGCCTGCGTCACCGACGCGATGACGCCGATCTCGCCGCCGCCGTCAAGGTATCGCCAGCGCTCGGCCACCTCGCCGGCGTAATTCGGGTCCGCGCTTTCGAGCGGGAGCTCCGCGTCGATGGCCCGCACGATCTCGCCCGCGGGCACCACGTCGTCCATGCGCCACCCGTTGGTCGCGCCGACATCCATGTACTCGATATAGCGGACGATATGGCCGCTGTCCTTGAAGTGCCGCGCCATCGGCACGATCGACGCCTCGTTGGTGCCGCGCTTGACCACCATGTTGACCTTGACCGGAGCGAGGCCGGCGGCCGCCGCGGCATCGATGCCCTCGAGCACCTTCGCCACCGGAAAATCGACGTCGTTCATCGCGCGGAACGTCGCGTCATCGAGCGAATCGAGGCTCACCGTGACCCGCGTGAGACCGGCGTCGCGCAGGCTGCGCGCCTTGCGCCCGAGCAGCGTGCCGTTGGTCGTCAGCGTCAGGTCAACGTCGCCGAGCCGGGCGAGCATTTCGACCAGACGCTCGATGTTGCGGCGAAGCAGCGGCTCGCCGCCGGTAAGCCGCAGCTTCGTCACCCCTTGCGCGACGAATATCCGGGCAACGCGCGTGATTTCCTCGAATGTCAGCAGATCCGCGCGCGGCAGGAACTCGTGCTCGGCGTCGTAGACCTCCTTGGGCATGCAGTAGACGCAGCGGAAGTTGCACCGGTCGGTGACCGAGATGCGCAGGTCGCGCATGGGCCTGCCCCGCGTGTCGGTCGCCGTGCCGGGCACGCCCGGCGCGCTCGCCGCGGCGCGCACGAAGCCGTCGAGGGCCTCGCGGCGCGACGACGCGCGGGCGTCGGCAAGCGGGATGATCGTGGGCATGGGTGGCGGGCCGGGGCCGGATGAAAAGGCAGCCGATCATGTTAGCAGAGCCGGCAGCGCCTGGTGTATGATCGCCGACGGACCGCACTCTCGTTTTCCCTCTGCGGATTGCCCGAAATCCCCATGTCGCCGTTGCGGTTTCCCGTTGCCGTGATCTTCGAACGCACTCCGGTCGTGAATCGCTGGATCGGCGAGCGTTGGGAGCCGGTCGCCGTTGTGCCGCCGCCGGCCGCGGCATCTCCTACGCGCGGGCCGGTGAAGATCAGCGATGATCCGTCCGCGACGCGCTGGCGCTTCGACGGCCATGCGTTCGAACTGCACCCCTGCGAGGCCGAGGGCTATTACCTCAACATCGTCGCGCCGGAGCCAAAGGCATTCGTGATGTGGCGCGCGACCGACGACGGCGGCGACCCGCCCGTGTTCCCGGTGATCGTGACCGTCAGCTACAACGAGGCGGCGCGCATGCTCGACGGCGGCGAGCGGGTCGATGCGGTGCCGCTGCCTGCCGGCATCCTGGCGTGGATGCAGCCGTTCGTGGAAGAGCACTACAGGCCTGAGCCGAAGAAGCGGGTTCGGCGCAACGATCCGTTCGCCGCTGACGCCTCCCGCCGCGAGCGCGGGCCGCGCGGCTGATGACGCGATCGCCGGCTGCAGCCATCGATGAACGCCGACGATAAGCCACCCGAAGGCCTGTCGCTCAGGCGCTGGTCGCAGCGAAAATTCGCGGTCGCGCGCGAGAAGAGTGCGCCGGTCACTGCCGCGAATCTCATCGCGGCACCGGCAACGGCTCCCGCACCTGCACCCGCATCGGTCGGCATCGCGCAGCCGGTGCCCGCAACCACCTCTGCCGCGACGCTGCCGCCTGTCGAATCACTGACGATCGACTCCGACTTCACGCCATTCTTCCAACCGAAGGTTGGCGAGGCGCTGAAGCGGCAGGCGTTGAAGCAGTTGTTCCGCGATCCTCAGTTCAACGTGATGGACGGGCTCGACGTCTACGTCGGCGACTATTCGCTGCCCGATCCGATCTCGCCCGACATCGTCAAGCAGATGGTGCAGGGCCGCTACATCTTCGATCCGCCGGCAACGCGCATCAACGCGCAGGGCCACGTGGAGGACGTGCCGCCGGAGGAAGCCGTTCCCGGCGGCCAGGCGGATGCGGCCGCGGTCGCAGCCGGTGCTCCTGTCCTCCCGCCTGTGCCGGAGGCAGAAGCCGTCCCGGCGCCAGTTCCGGATCCCGGGATCCCCGAGCCTCCGACGCAATGAGTCTCGCCGGCAAGAATCTCCATCTGTGCTCCTGCAACGGCACGATGCCGCTCGACGCGGCCGCGCTCGCGCGGGCGCTGGCGCTGGCGGGCACGCCGGCCGTGCAGACGATGCTGTGCCAGAAGGAGCTCGCCGCGTTCGCGGGCCGCGCGGAAGGCGATGTCGTCGTTGCCTGCACGCAGGAAGCGCGGCTCTTCGGCGACGTAGCGGAGGAGGGCGGCAGGACGCAGACGATCCGGTTCGTCAACATTCGCGAGACGGGCGGCTGGTCGTCCGAGGCCAAGGCCGCGACGCCCAAGATTGCGGCCCTGCTGGCGCTCGCGGGATTGCCCGAGCCCGAGCCGGTGCCGCGCGTGGCCTATCGTTCCGAGGGCCGCCTCTTGATCGTCGGTCCCGCCGACGCGGCGCTGCAGTGGGCGAAGCCGTTGTCGGCAGAGCTCGGCGTCACCGTGCTCGTCACCGGTCGCGCGGCCGGCGCCGAGCTTCCGGCCGAGCGTGAGTTCCCCGTCTATTCGGGCCGGCTTACGAAGATCGCGGGCTGGCTCGGCGCATTCGACGTCGCCTGGACGCAGGAAAACCCGATCGATCTCGATCGGTGCACGCGCTGCAACGCCTGCGTGAAGGCCTGTCCCGAAGAGGCGATCGATTTCAGCTACCAGATCGACCTCGAGCGCTGCAAGGCGCATCGCCAATGCGTTGCCGCCTGTGGCGCGATGGCCGCGATCGACTTCGCCAGGAGCGACGTTGCGCGCAGCGAGCGCTTCGACCTCGTCCTCGACCTGCAGCGAGCGCCGCATCTGACGCTGCATCAGCCGCCGCAGGGTTACCTGGCCCCTGGCGCGGATGTCATCGCCCAGGCCAAGGCAGTGACGGAAATCGCCGGGCTGACGGGCGAGTTCGAGAAGCCGAAGTACTTCGCGTACAAGGCTTCGCTCTGCGCGCACAGTCGCTCGCAGCAGCCGGGCTGCAATCTCTGCCTCGACGTCTGCTCGACGGCGGCCATCGCCGCCGACGGCGATCACGTCAGGGTCGAGCCGCATCTGTGCATGGGCTGCGGCGCGTGCGCGACGGTGTGCCCGTCCGGCGCGATGAGCTACGCCTACCCGTCGGTGCCCGATCTCGGCCTGCGATTGCGCGCGCTGCTCGCGACCTATGCGCAAGCCGGCGGGCGCGACGCTTGCATCCTGCTCCACGCGGAAGATGGCCGCGCGGCGATCGCGAACCTCGCCCGCCGGGGCCGCGGTCTTCCGGCGCGCGTCATCCCGCTCGAGGTGCACCACGTCGCGTCGGTCGGCCTCGACGTCTGGCTCGCGGCGCTCGCGCATGGCGCTTCGCAGGTCGCTGTGCTCGCGACCGGCACCGAGGCGCCGGAGTACCGCGCCGCGCTCGAACGGCAGATGCGGTACGCGGACACCATCGCGCAGGCGCTCGGCTATCAGGGCACGCACCTGCGCGTGTTCGACGGCGCGGAGGCGAAGGCGCTCGACGCGGCGCTGTGGTCCTGGCCGGGCGCATTGGCGGTGCGCGCTCCTGCGACGTTCGCGTTCACCGCCGACAAGCGCACGACGGCCGCGCTGGCGATCGACCATCTCGCGCAGCACGCGCCGGTGCCGCAGCGGGAGATCGCCCTTCCGGCGGGCGCTCCGTTCGGCACGATCACCGTGAACCGCGACACCTGCACCATGTGCCTCGCGTGCGTTGGCGCGTGTCCTGTAGGCGCGATTCTCGATAATCAGGAGGCGCCGCAGCTCTCGTTCATCGAGGCGAAGTGCGTGCAGTGCGGGCTGTGCGCGGTGACGTGTCCGGAGCGCGCGATCGCGCTGACGCCGCGTCTCTCGCTCGCGCCGGAAGCGCGGCAGCCGCGCGTGGTCAACGAGGCGGTGGTCTTCAAATGCATCACGTGCGGGAAGCCGCTCGGCACCGAGAAGATGGTCGCGAACATGCTGGCGAAGCTCGCCGGGCATTCGATGTTCGCCGCACCCGGCGCGCTCGACCGGCTGAAGATGTGCGCCGACTGTCGCGTAGTCGATCTCATGAAGAACGAGCGCGGCGTGGATATCCGGGATGTCTGAGGCAGGGGTCGTGCTTCATCACCGCCTCGACCCCGAGGACCACGCGCGCGCCGATTTCTACGCGCTGCTCGCGCGGCTGTTCGCCGCGGCGCCGGACGCCGCGCTGCTTGCGGCCATCGCTGCAGCCGCTCCGCTCGCGCCCGACGCGCCCGGAGGAACGGGTCGCGCCGAGAGTGACACGAAGACCATTGGGAAAGCATGGGATTCGCTGCGCGCGGCAAGCGCGGTTATGGACCCCGAAGCCGCCAGTGACGAGTTCCAGGCGCTGTTTGTCGGTGTAGGCAAGAGCGAGGTGAGCCTGTACGCGTCCCACTATCTCGGACCGCAGTCGGGGCGTCCGCTCGCCGCGGTCCGCGCGATGCTCGCCGCGCTCGGCCTCGCGCGCCGGCCAGAAAGCAGCGAGTTCGAGGACCACTTCTCCGTCGAGCTCGAAACCATGCGGATGCTCGTGGCTGGCGACGCCGGGCGGCGCCCCGCGACGATCGCCGAACAGCGCGCTTTCTGCGAAATCCATCTGCTGCCGTGGGCATTCGATTGCTGCGCTGCAATATCCGCATCTCTGCTTGCCAATTACTATCGGCAAGCCGCATCATTTGCCAGTTGCTTCCTGGCGCTCGAACGTGACTCGTTCGCCATCGATTGATTACATCAAAGTCACGCGGTTTTCCTGGAGGTCCGATTGCGCATTCCCACGCGTAGCATTCACTCTGTCGCGACCGTTCCGGCCGCCGACTCTTCCTCCACCGATTCGAAACGCCGCCGTTTCCTGCTCACGCTGGGTCTGGGCGGCGCGGGTGCCGCAGCGGCTGTCGTGGCGGCTGCGCCCGCCGCAGCCCTCGGCGCGGTGACGGCCGCATCCGCTGCGCCCGCCGACGGGTACCGCGAGTCGGCGCACGTGCGCGACTACTACCGCACCGCCAAGCTTTAGGAGGAGGAGGGATCATGCTGCTCACAAGGAAGAACGCACAAGTTTCCGCAGCGGGTCCGCGTCTTCGCCGCCTCGCCGGGGTACCACTCCCGACGATGGACCGGCGGACGTTTTTGAAGCGCTCGGGTCTGGTGGCAGGGGCCGGAGCGTTCGCGAGCCAGCTTCCCTACGGCGCCATCGGCAAGGCCGAGGCCGCCAAGGAAGGCGCGGCTGCCGCGACCGAAGTCAAGCGCACGGTCTGCACGCACTGCTCGGTCGGCTGCGCGGTCGACGCCACCGTCGAGAACGGCGTGTGGACGCGGCAGGAGCCGGTGTTCGACTCGCCGCTCAACCTCGGCGCGCATTGCGCGAAGGGGGCCACGGTGCGCGAGCACGGGATGCACGAGCATTCGCACCGCCTGAAGTCGCCGATGAAGCTCGTCAACGGCAAGTACCAGAAGATCAGCTGGGAACAGGCGATCAACGAAGTCGGCGACAAGCTCAACGCGCTGCGCGCGGAGTCCGGTCCCGACGCCGTCTTCTGGGTCGGCAGCTCGAAGCACAACAACGAGCAGGCGTACCTGATGCGCAAGTTCGTGTCCTTCTGGGGCACCAACAACACCGACCACCAGGCGCGGATCTGCCACTCGACGACGGTCGCCGGCGTAGCCAACACCTGGGGCTACGGCGCGATGACCAACTCGTACAACGACATGCAGAACACGAAGTGCGCGATGTACATCGGCAGCAACGCGGCCGAAGCGCACCCGGTGTCGATGCTGCACATGCTGCACGCGAAGGAAACCGGCGCGAAGATGATCGTCGTCGATCCGCGCTTCACGCGCACCGCCGCGAAGGCCGATGAGTTCGTGCGGCTGCGCTCCGGCGGCGACATCCCGTTCCTGTTCGGGCTCGTCTATCACATCTTCAAGAACGGCTGGGAAGACAAGCAGTACATCCACGATCGCGTCTACGGGATGGAGAAGGTGAAGGACGAGATCCTCGCCAAGTGGACGCCCGACAAGGTCGAGGAAGCCTGTGGCGTGCCCGAAGCCCAGGTCGCGAAAGTGGCCGAGATGCTGGCCAAGAACAAGCCGTCGACCGTCGTCTGGTGCATGGGCCAGACGCAGCACACCACAGGCAACGCGGTGGTCCGCGCGTCCTGCATCCTGCAGCTCTCGCTCGGCAACGTTGGCGTCTCCGGTGGCGGCACCAACATCTTC
>CAYGYQ010000049.1:0-17095 GCA_964354035.1 uncultured Bordetella sp. | reverse complement strand
TCGACAAGATCCTGAAGGGCGCGAACCCCGGCGACCTTCCCGTCGATCAGCCGCTCGTGTTCGAGATGACGGTGAACCTCAAGACGGCAAAGGCCTTGGGGATCACGATTCCACATTCGCTGCTGCTGCGCGCGGACGAGGTGATTCAGTAGCCGAACGTCGCGAGTTGATCGCAATTGCATGGCCGGTTCTTGTAGGCCGCAACGGCCCGTTGGGGTCGAGACCTGAAGTTCGTCGTTATCGGCCACCTGCTGTCATTGCCCGGCTTTGTTTGGATGTCCGGCCCAAGACTGGTAGCTGACCTTCAGTAGTGGGGGCTGGCGAACGGTAGACGACCCAAAGTCGACATCCGTCTCAACTCAACGCACCGCGGAGGGGAAGGCTAGCCTGCATCCGTTCGTGAATCGACAACTGGTCGAGACATGACGACATCACGCTGCGGATCACTTCCCAGCGGAAAGACGTGCGCACCCACCTCATGAAATCCGAATTTCTTGTAGAAGGCGATTGCCTTTGGATTGCGCTCCCATACGCCGAGCCATACCACGTCTGACCGATGGCCTGTCATTTCATCCATGCACGCGTTCATGAGGTCGTGCGCAATACCTTTGCCCTGGAACTCACTGATGACGTACAACCGCTGAATCTCGCCGGCAGCGTCGGCGACTACGCAGCTTGGTGCTTTGCCCCAGCGCAGCTGCGCAAATCCCACCAGCCTTCCACCGTCCTCGCACAGCAAAGTGACTCTGTCGGGGTCAGTAATCTCTTTCGCTTGGACGGCCTCGCTGTAACTGGTTCGGCAATGAAGATCCATGTCTTCAGGGGAGTTCACGCCGGCAAACGTGTCCCTGAATGTCTTTTCGGCAATGACCGAGAGTTGCGTCGCGTCGTCGCGCCGCGCTCTTCGTATGTTCGGCAAACGAACCTCAGCAATCCGTTGGGCAATAGCGACGAAGGATGGTCGCATCGTGCCACAGGTTAACGGATGATCGTTCCTGGGCGCTACCGCCGGCTGAGGTGCGGCAACGTTACGACGCAACCGCTGCGTTGCGGACTGTCGGCTCCGTCGGGCGTGTGACCGAGAAGGGTCGAGACCTGAAGTTCGTCGCTATCGGCCAAGACCCGCCGCTCGCACTTTGCTCCGATAGCGGACGCTCGCTCCCGTCGCCACCTTTGTCCTGAGAGCTTGCACCGATTCAATATGTTGAGGATTGGGCGTACTGTTGGCATTTCCCGAATGTTCAACCGGGAATTTCGGAGATAGGGAGGAAATTGTCATGCTCACGGATGCCGCAATTCTGAGCCTCGAAAACCCCGTGTTCCAAACCTATGTATTGGCCGCCAGCATCATGATCCTGAAGCTGATGCTCCAACCGTGGATGACGGTCGTACGGATGACGAAGGCAGGGGGGGGATTCCGCAGTCCCGAGGATGCCAAGAAGAGCCCACTCAACCCCAAGCCCGACCCCACACAGCTTCAGGTCAACGAGTATGTGGATCGCTCCCGCCGAATCAATCTGAACGACCTGGAGAGTATCCCGGGCTTTCTTGCAGCGGGATTCCTGCTGGTGCTTTCTCATCCGCCATTGTTACTTGCCCAAGTATTGATCTGGACTTATGTCGTTTCCAGGGCAGCACATTTCATTGCTTACCTGACCGCACAGCTACACGATGTCCGCGCATTCTGTTGGACCTGGGGCTCGATTTCAGTGATCGCAATGGCGGTGTATTCGCTTGTGAAAGCCTTCTGAGAACCAGGAGCTGGCGCGATCTTGGAGTGGTCAACGAGTTTCGCAGAGGATTGCCCCTCGACCCAGGCAAAGGCTTTGGTTCAATCTGGGACCGCCAGTAACAGGCCCAGTCCGGCCATAAGCAGCCGCTAGTTGGCGGCGCCCAATTGTCGCTGTAGGCGTACGATGGCTGGGTTTTCTTCCCGGATGAGGTGACGCAGTGATGAACCGGCGGACATTCGTAGTCATCCTCGGCGGCGGCGCACTCGGGTTGTCCCTCAACCTGCATGCCCAAGTCCAGGCAACGCCACGCCGCGTGGGTTTTCTCTCGGCGTTCGCCCGTCCCGAAATCGAGACACTCCTTCATGAGCTGAGAGTTGAGCTGGAAAAGCTCGGGTGGACCGACGGCCGAAACATCGTGCTTCTTGAGGTGCGAACGACGGAGGGCAGGAACGAACGCCTGCCGTCGATGGCAGCTGAACTCGTCGCCCAGGGTCCCGACCTCATTCTCGTCCAGAGCGGGCCGGCCACCCGCGCCCTCATGCAGGCTACGAAGACGATACCCATCGTGATGATCGGCGTGGCGTCGCCCGTCGAGCTTGGGCTTGTGGTCGATTACAGAAAGCCTGGCGGCAACGTCACCGGCGCGAGCTACCTCGCCGACGAATCCGCGCGCAGGCTGCTGCAGTTCCTTAAGGAGACGGCCCCTCGCTTGCGAAGCGTCGCCGTGTTCGTCAATGCGAGCAACCCGGCCGCTGCCGCGTTCGGCAAGCGAATGCGGGCGGACGCCGAGGCCTTAGGGTTACAGGCGCAGATAGTCGAGGTTTCGGGCCCGGGCGATTTCGAGGCGGCATTCGCGGCCATCCGCCGCGCGAATACGGAATCGATACTGCTCCCCCCGGAACCGCTGATTCGATCCAACAACGACGCCATCGCGGGCTTCGCGCAGACCCACGGGTTGCCGCTGGTCGTCGTGGGCAGCAGCCGTTATCTTCCGGCAGGCGGTCTGATCAGCTATGGGCCAACGACCACCCAGTACGCGCAAATCACCGCTGGGTATGTCGACCGGATCCTGAAAGGTGCCAAACCAGGTGATCTCCCCGTCGAGCAACCGTCGAGGTTCGAACTCGTGGTCAATCTCAAGGCGGCCAAGGCGCTCGGCCTGACGATCCCTCAGTCGATACGGGTACAGGCTGAGTTAAGAGAGTGATGCCATCTCGCATTGCTCGCAGAATTCGCTGTACTCGCTCGCCCATTGGCGAAAATCGTCTGCTTTGGAAGAGACCCGACGTCTGCCGTGGGTCGAGAGCGGGCAAGGGGGCCTTCAGGGGGAAAGCCTCTCGAAGGTCGAAGTTGCCTAGCGCGCCCGCGCTAACCCAATGACGACGGAGGTGGGGATAAGCAGGGCATCGCCCTGGCAACGCCAGCCGTATCTACAGTGAGGTCCTGAAGCACTTGATGGTGCTCACTCCTGTGTCCTCGCCTCAGGCAGAAGACGATTGGTCGGGGACTCGGCAGCCTTGGCGGTGGCGTCCTCGTGCTTCGATGACCCGTGGACCAATCCGTGGACCAATCAGCCGATTTCAGCCAACTCCAGCCGACCGCTTCATAGGGAACGGTACACTGCGGCCCCTATACGGAGCGGGTTCGAATCCTGCCCTCCGCGTGTAATCGGGAAGCGCCCAGCAATATAATCCGCGACTTTTCCTTTGGTCTTCCACAACGGCACTTTGCTCCGGGTCATGCGATTGCATCGCGAATTTGGATTGCAGAAAAATGGTACGAAGCACGGCTTTTTGGATGTCATGTTGGCGCTCGGTTAAGATACTCCTCGAATGAGGTGCCCTGCTCGTCGTGGACTTGGTCGAATCGAACGCATGAGGTGAGATGAATGAAAAGCTGTTTGCCAACGCTGGAAAAGTGGGTGCTGGTCGCACTGTTGGGCATGGTGCCCCTGACGGCCTCGGCGCAACTCTGGACTGCGGCGACGCCCAATGCGCAGGGTGCCATGCTCGCGCTGGATCGCGACAACAATGCCTACGTCGCCGGATCCACGTCGACAGGGGGGCTGCTCACCAAGTACAGCCCTTCAGGCGCGCTGCTGTGGCAGGTGCCCGTGAACGACGTGTTCGGTCGCCTGGTGCTTACATGGGTCACGGTCGATCCCGCAGGGAATCCTGTTGTGGCAGGCGAGTTTGTGGACGCCAGCGGCACCCCCAACGGGCCGTTCGTCGCGAAGTACAGCCCAACCGGCATCCGGGGATCGCAGGACATGCTCCCGGGTGTGTTGGGTTATGCCACACGCGTGAGCACCGACGCCGCGGGCAATGTCTACCTCGTAGGCAACGTCCGCGTGACCAACGCGAGCGGCAACGCCACCATGGACATCCTCACGCTGAAGATCCCGCCGAACGGCCTTCGGGAGTGGATGCGCACCTACGGCGTCGACGCTACGTCCACCGAATTCGCGGACGCCATGGCGGTCACGGCTGCCGGCAACGTGATCCTGGGCGGCAGCTCCGGCGGGCAGATGTTGCTGTTGGCCTATGACACGTTTGGCAACCAGATCTGGTCCAAAGTGATCCCGGGCGTCGCCGAGGCGATGGATGTGGTGATCGGCAACCAGGGCGAGATCTATGCCGTCGGTGGCAGCGCGACCGGCGGCGCGGGTCAAGGCTTCGTGGTCGTCAAACACGACGCGAACTTCAACGAGATCTGGCGCAATACCTACCCTGCGCGGGGAGACGCGCGGCGTGCGGCAGTCGACCCGGCCGGCAATCTGCTGGTGACCGGCGCGGTCGACACCAACACCGGCCTGGCGCAGGTCGTGCTCTACGACTGGATGACGATCAAGCTCGATCCGAACGGCGCGTTGCTGTGGTCGCGCACCTATGGCCAGAGCGCGTCGAACAATGACGTACCGTATTCCATGGCACTGGGATCCGATGGGTCTGCCTACATCACGGGCGAGGGCCGCACGGTGACGACGGCCCCGTCGCTGAGTGCCCAGAGCACGGTGACGCTCAAGTACGCACCAGACGGTACGCAGGCCTGGGTGGTCAACACGCCCGTTTCATCGCGCGGCCTCGGCGTGAAGCTGAGCAGCGACGGCGGGGTGTTCGTGGTCGGCGAGTCGCCGCAGACCGTTTTTCGCTACCCGCAGAGCGGCTCGGCGAACCAGCCGCCGACGGCCATCGCCTCGGCAAACACCAGCGCCGGCCCGGCGCCGCTGTTCGTCAACTTCAGCTCGGCCGGCTCCGCCGACCCGGACGGCAGCATCGCCGGCTACGCCTGGAGCTTTGGAGACGGGCAGACCTCGACCGCTGCCAATCCATCGCACAGCTATGTTGCCGGCAGCTACACCGCCCGCTTGACCGTGACCGACAACCTGGGCGCCGCCACGACCTCGGCGCCCATCACGATCACTGCCAACGCGAGCGCACCGCCGCCCACGCCCACTGCGTTGACCCTGGCGTCGGTCAAGGTCGCCGGCGGCCGCAGCACGACAGCGACGGTACGTGTCTCGAGCAGCGTCGGCGTGACGGTGGCATTGGCCAGCAGCAACCCGAGTGTCGCCAGCGTGCCCGCCAGCGTGATCATCCCGGTCGGGGCGACCAGTGCGACCTTCACGATCAGGACCTCGAGAGTCAAGCGGGACACGGCTGTCACCCTGCAGGCCAGCGCAAATGGGGTCACTGTGGCCGCATCGCTGACGGTCGCCCGCTAGGACCAGGACTCAGCGGTGGTCCCGGGGCCTGCCGGCGTACAGGGGCGGGCCCTCTTCAATTGGCTTGTTCGGCAGCGCTGTGAGTGCAGCGACATGTCCGGTCGATTGCGGCCGAATGGCTCGAGCGCCACAACGAAATCAGGCCGCACGACGCGCTGGGGAGCCTGCCGCCAGCGCAATGCCGCGTGCGTTTGCTCGCTGGAACTCCAGTTTAGAGCTGTCTACTTGACGGGGGAGCTTACGACTCGAGTCGACTTGACATGCGCTGGCAGGCGGCTATGATAGCTAGACTGTCTAGCCGCTATTTTCGGAGAGCCGGCATCATGAACAAGTGGCAACTTCAAGACGCAAAGAACAGGTTGTCCGAAGTGGTGAGGAAAGCCACGGCCGAAGGGCCGCAAATCATTACGCTGCGAGGTGACGACGCCGTGGTGGTGGTTGCCGCGGACCAATACGCCCGCCTTACCCGCAAGCGCAACGGCACCCTCGTTGATTTCCTGCGCAAATCGCCGTTGGGCACGGTTACGCTCGATCTCCCGCGCAGCCATGATACGGGCAGGGCAGTCGTGCTGTGAACTGGCTGCTCGACACCTGCGTCGTTTTGGAGTTGGCGCGCCCGCGACCGAAGGCGTCGGTCGTCAGCTGGGTACTCGAACGCGACGAGGATGAACTGTTCCTGAGCGTCATCACGATCGGGGAACTGGAAAAGGGGATCGCCAGGCTGCCCGATTCGCCCAGGCGGGTCACGCTCGAACGATGGGTGCGGCGCGAACTCGCGGAGCGATTCCCCGACCGGCTGCTTGCGGTTGATGCAGGCGTTGCGGCCCGTTGGGGCGCGCTGGTCGGCGCGTCGGAAGCACGCGGCCAGCCCTTGCCCGTCATCGATAGTCTGATCGCCGCGACCGGCCTGCAGCATGATCTCACCGTGGTCACCCGCAACACCGATGACCTCGAACGTTGCGGCGCGCGCTGCTTCGACCCGTGGGTCGGGAAATAGCGCTGCATGGCATCGCGCGGCGCGAAATCCGGCAGGCAACGTTCCAGCGGCAATCTGCGCATCGGCGATCACTGGAACGCGATCACCATCATCGCCCTGTCGCAGAGCAATCCGCTCAAGGCGGTGGCCGAGCTGGTAGAAAACAGCATCGATGCCCGTGCGCAAACGATCGTCATCACCCGCGGCAAGGAGAAGGGGCAGCATTACCTGCGCGTGAAGGACGACGGGGAGGGCGTGCGCAGGAATGCCGACGGCGAGCCGGATTTCCACTACGTGGCGACGCACGTCTGCGATTCCATCAAGCGCCGGCTTAAGGTGCAAGGCGCGGGCGGCCTGCAAGGCGAATTCGGCATCGGCCTGCTGAGCTTCTGGACGCTGGGGGAAGAGCTTCTCCTGACCTCGGCGAGCGCGGATGGACGCGCCTTTCAGATGCACCTGAAGAAGGGCGACCCGAGCTTTCGCATCACGCACCGCCCGACGTTGTTCGCAGAAGCCGGGTCGGAGGTCCTGATCAGGGGCATCCTGCCGGGCATCAAGAACTTCAGCGGCGACAAGATCCAGTGGTACCTCGCCTCCGAGTTGCGCGACCGCATTCGCCATTCGGGCGCGTCGATCCGCGTCGTCGATCGGACCGCGCGGGCCGAATACAAGGTCGAGCCCCGCCAGTTCGAGGGCCGACTGCTGCACGAGCTGGATGGCCTCCTGCCGCCCCAGAGCGACGTGTACGCAGAGCTATATTTGCATGCCCATCTGCCGGCCAACGCGGTGTCGCTGTACCGATCGGGAACGCGCGTGCTCGGCAATCTGACCGAGCTCGAAGCGTTTGCGCGCATGCCCTGGACGAGCGGCTACGTCCAGGGGATCATCGATGCGCCTTATCTCACCCTGACGCCGGGCACGCGGCTCGGGGTCATCCATGATGCCGCACTGGCGCGCCTCGTCGAGGAGCTTGGCTCGCTCGAGGTCCGTCTCGCCAAGATCATCGAGGACCAGCAGCGGGCCGAGGAAGAGCGGGCGAGTCGCGATGTGCTCCGCTCGGTGCAAGGGGCACTCAAGGAGGCGCTGCTGGCCTTGCCGGCGGAGGAGTACGACTGGTTCGATCTGCGTCGCGGCGAGGGCAAGCGGCGGCCGCGAGCGGCGGCGCCTTTGGCGCCCGCGGAAGGCGCGCTGGCAGAGGATCGAGCCATCGCGGTCGAGGCGGCGGACGACCACGAGGGCGCCGAAGCTCAGCGGCAATTCTTCGAGTTCGCGGGTCCGCTGTTTTCGGTGATGATTTCCCCGACGTCGAGCGTCATCGAAGTCGGTGGCTCACGCGCGTTGCGCGCGATCGCCCGCGACCGGACGCGGCGACCGGTGGAGAACGATCTCAGGTACGGGTGGGCCATGCTCGAGGGTGATGGAACGCTGGACAGCACCGGCGGGGAGATGGCGACATTTCGGGCAGCGGCCGAGCCAGGGCTGGCGCGGGTCGAGGTCACCGTCACGCAGGGTGAGGTCGTCTGCAAGGCCGAAGCGCAGATTACCGTAGCGGCCTCGTTGCTGCCGAAGGCGGGCGGCGGCGATTCCAATTACCAGGGCCTCCCGGGTTACACCTTCCACAAGGCCGCGGGGGAACTTTGGCGTTCGCGGTTCGACGCGGAGCGCAATCTGGTCGTGATCAACAACGGCCATCGCGATTTCGTCTACGCGGCGCGCAGCAAGATGCTGAAGCTCCGTTACATCTGTCGCCTGTTCGCCAAAGAGCTCGTGCTCAAGAACTTCATCGGCATTCCCCCGGATCAGCTGCTGGAACGCCTGCTGGAGCTGACGTTGTACACCGAGGAGAACCTGCGCTAGGACGGACGGGGCATCCGCAGCAACGACCAATGGCGCGCCCAACGTTTCGCAGCCGCGCGTCGACTTGCTATGTCGCCGCGCGTTGGGCCTCAGGGCCGATTACCAGCTCATCGCCGAGACGACACCGGAAGGACTGCTGCTGCGTCCGACGGCGCGGTCCGCCACCCGCACCATCGCCAGCGTGTCCCGCTCGCAGTACGTGAGCAACGCCTGCTCGAGCACCTTGCGCCGCTCGGGCGGCGTCGCGGGATCGATCATCTCGAAGTACGCGGGCTCGACCATGTCGCCGCTCTGCACGCCGTTGAGGTTGGCGTAGTCGAGGTCTGGCGCGATCGTGGGGAGCACGCGCTTGATCGACCACGAGCCCATCATCGCCGGATGGTAGTAATGCGCGCGGACGAAGGGCAGCAGGTCGAAGAGCCGGTCGGCCAGCGCGGAGAGCGCCGGGGCGAGAGCGGGAAAGGCATCGGCCAGCGACAGGAGCACGCTGCGCTCGAAGCCCGCGTTGTAGACCATGATCGGACCGGTGTCGCCGATGGCGGTGACGAGACGCTCGGCGAACGCGCGGCGCGGATCCTCTCCCTGCGTGTCGAGGAAGGGTGGCAGTGACGTGATCGTGCCGTCGGCCTCCTGCCGGTGGCACGACCACTGCATCGGGATCTTCCGGTACGGGCGCGTGCCGGGCCACAGCGGCACCGCCGGGCCGACCGTCTCGAAATCGAGGAAGTAGCGCGGCCAGGGGAGGGCGGCGAGCTTCGCCGCGGCGCCGGGCGAGAGCTCGGCCTCGCCGTTGGTGGTGGCTCGCCAGATCCGCAGGTGATCTTCACGCGTCAGGCGGCCTTCGGGGAACAGGCGCTGCGCGGCCGTGCCGACCATGTGTCCCTGCGCCATCCGGTTCAGGACGGCCTCGCTCTGCTGCGCGAGCTCGCGCCGGTAGGTCTGCAGCCACAGGCGCTTCGCGCATTGCCTGTACGCGACCAGGCGGGATTTCGAAAGCCGCTGTCGACTTGTCATCCTGCTTGCCGGCCCGAAAGAAAATCAGCTAAACGGAAGTGCAATCTTCGGCGGACTCGCCACCGCATCGACCAAGGCGCCGGTCTTACGCCGCGGAAAGATGGCCGACCTTGACGTAGATCAGGCACCCCGGTTCGCTGAACGGATCATGGCGACTGAGATGCGGACTCCGGATCCACGTTCCGGTCGGGTAGTCACCCAAATTGTCGGAGAACACGCCCTCGAGCACCAGGATTTCCTCGCCTCCCCAGTGCGTGTGCGCCTGGAAGCGGGTTCCGGGTGCCCAACGGACCAGCGCCACATGCTCACTGCCGAATTCGTGCAAGGGGAGTACGGTCAGCCCCGGTACCAGGCCGGTATACCACTCGGCACTCCGGGTGTCGGCAACGACCCGCGAAACGTCTCCAGATTGGAATTGGCGCAGCTTTACGAATAGCTCGCAGCCTGATGCCGAAAACGGCCGGTGCCGGGAGCCGGGGGGATTCCGGACGTAGGTGCCGACCGGATACTCTCCGTACTCGTCCGCGAAGGTCCCGGCAAGGACAAGGAACTCCTCGCCGAGAACATGTTCGTGGGAGGCGAACGCCGACCCGGGTGCATAACGCACGATACTCGTCGCCCGCGCGACTTCGTCGCCGATGCGATCGAGTTGTTTGCGCTCGACGCCGGGTTCGGGCGATGCGATCCAGGGGGCAGTCGGGGTGTCGATCACTACCCGGGCGGTGAAGTCAGCGTTTCGTGCCATATACCTGGTCAGGACCCTTGAATTGCGCCGATCATACCGGTTCGCAACTTCCGGACCCATGCGCCCCGGCACGTGAGAAAATGCGCTATTCCATTCCATGGTGAGATGCCTTTGCGCGCACCCGCGAGCGGCCACCTCACCGGACAGCCCCCATGAAACTCGACGATCTCAAGTCTCTGCGTCCGGCCGCCTCCGCGGCGTTGCCTCCACAATCGATCTCCGAGGAGATCCTGCTCGAGAAATACGCCAAGGGGGGCGAGCAGACCATCGACGCCATACGCCGCCGCGTCGCGCGCGCGCTGGCCGCCGTCGAGCCGCCCGCGCAGCGAGCGCAATGGGAGGAGGCGTTTCTGCAGGCCCAGCAGAACGGCTTCATCCTCGGCGGGCGGATCAATTCCGCGGCGGGCACGGACCTCAAGGCCACGCTCATCAATTGCTTCGTCCAGCCGGTGGGCGACAGCATCTCCGGGGACGAGAACGGCATCGGCATCTATGTGGCGTTGAACGAGGCCGCCGAGACCATGCGCCGCGGCGGCGGCGTCGGCTACGATTTCTCGCCCATCCGCCCGCAGGGCGCGCACGTCAAGGGGACGAACAGCCGCGCCAGCGGTCCGCTCTCCTACATGCGGGTGTTCGACCAGAGTTGCGCGACGGTGGAGTCGGCGGGCTCGCGGCGCGGCGCCCAGATGGGCATCCTGCGCTGCGATCATCCCGACATCGAGGCGTTCATCCACGCCAAGGACGACGGCCGGCTCACCAACTTCAACCTCTCGGTGGCGGTGACCGACGCCTTCGTGGCGGCCGTGCGCGACAACGCGCCGTGGGAGCTGGTGCACAAGGCGCCGCCGGCGCCCGACCTGCTCGCCGCGGGCGCGCACCAGCGCGACGACGACCTGTGGGTGTACCGCACCGTGCGCGCCGGCGCGCTGTGGGAGCAGATCATGCTCTCGACCTACGATCACGCCGAGCCGGGTGTGGTGTTCATCGACGCGATGAACCGCGACAACAACCTGTCGTACTGCGAGACGATCGAGGCCTGCAATCCCTGCGGCGAGCAGCCGCTCCCGTCGTACGGCTGCTGCGACCTGGGCAGCGTCGACCTGACGCGTTTCGTGCAGGACCCGTTCACGCCCGCGGCGCGCTTCGACTTCTCCGGCTTCGCCGCCACCGTCGCCGTCGGCGTGCGGATGCTCGATAACGTCCTCGACGTGACCGCGTGGCCGCTGCCGCAGCAGCGGAAGGAGGCGATGGACAAGCGCCGGGTGGGGCTGGGCTTCACCGGCCTTGGCGACGCCCTCATCGAGCTCAACCTGCGCTACGACAGCGAGGACGGACGCGCGATGGCGGCCCGCATCGCCGAGGCGCTGCGCGACGCCGCGTACATGGCCTCCGTCGAGATCGCCAAGGATAAGGGTTCTTTCCCGCGGCTCGACGCGGAACAGTATCTTGCCGCGCCGCGCTTCGCGTCCCGGTTGCCCGACGCCCTCAAGGCCGCGATCCGCACGCACGGCATCCGCAACAGTCACACCCTGTCGATCGCGCCGACGGGAACCATCTCGCTCGCGTTCGCCGACAACGCCTCGAACGGCATCGAGCCTGCGTTCAGCTGGTTCTACCGGCGCAAGAAGCGCATGCCCGACGAGACGATGAAGGAGTATCTCGTCGAGGACCACGCCTACCGCCTGTACAAGCACCGGCACGGCATCGACGACGAGGTCCTGCTCCTCCCGTTCGATCCGCAACGGCAGCTGCCTGCGGGAGCGGTGTGGACCGACCCGGACGGCAAGCGGCGCGCGATGCTGACCCCCGCCTTCGTCAGCGCGCTTGAGATGAGCGCGCAGGATCACATGCTGATGAGCGCGGCGGTGCAGCCCTTCGTCGACACCGCGATCAGCAAGACCGTGAACGTTCCGGTCGACTACCCCTTCGACGCCTTCAAGGGCCTTTACTTCGAGGCGTGGGAAGCCGGGCTCAAGGGCATCGCCACCTATCGCCCCAACAGCGTGCTGGGCGCGGTGCTCGAAGTCGCGCCGGCCACCGCGCCGGCAACCGAGCCGCAGGACTTCGACACCGCCGACCCGGACCGGCGCATCCGCCTCGATCGCGCGCACGAGCCGCCGCTATCCAGTCTGCGCTGGCCGGGCCGCCCCGAGCTGACCAACGGGAACCCCTGCTGGACCTACGTGGTCCGCCATCCGCTGGGCGACTTCGCCGTCTTCATCGGCCACATCGAGGACGGCAATTCCTACCCGTTCGAGGTGTGGATCAACGGCGCGGAGCAGCCGCGCGGCCTCGGCGCCATCGCCAAGACGCTGTCGATGGACATGCGCACGGAGGATCGCGCCTGGCTGGACATGAAGCTCTCGGCGTTGCAGAAGGCGAGCGGCGACGACGGCTTCGAGATGGCGATGCCGCCCGACGGCCGCAAGCTGCGCGTGCCGAGCCTCGTGTCTGGCTTCGCGAAGCTGATCCGCTATCGCTGCAACGAGCTCGGCGCCTTCGCCGACGATGGAACCGGCGAGACACCGGTGGTCGACGCGCTGATGGGACCGAAGGAGCCCAAAGCCGGTCCCGACGGCACGCTCAGCTGGACGGTGGATGTGATGAACCACGGCACGGGGGATGACTTCGTGCTGTTCCTGAAGGAGCTGGTGATGCCCGACGGGCAGCGCCGGCCCTATTCGATGTGGCTGTCCGGCGAGTACCCGCGGGTGATGGACGGGTTGTGCAAGGCGCTCTCGCTCGACATGCGCGTTTACGATCCCGCGTGGATCGGCATGAAGCTGCGCAAGCTGCTGAACTACGGCGAGCCGAACGGGTCATTCATGGCGCGCACGCCGGGGTCGGACAAGGCGCAGATCTATCCGTCGACGATCGCCTATCTCGCCCGGTTGATGATTCACCGCTATGCGATGCTCGGCATCCTGACCGAGCAGGGTTACCCGGTGGAACATGCCGGCATCCTCGCGGTGCCGCTCGCCGAGCAGGCGGGCAGTGCCGAGCTCAGGACGCTCCCCGGGATGAAGTGCCCCGAGTGCGGCAACAAGGCACTGATCCGCAAGGACGGCTGCGACTTCTGCACCGACTGCGGCTATACCGGCGCCTGCGGCTGACGCACCCGCGCCGAGGGCCGCCTGGAGAGCGCCCCCATTTCCCAGAAGAGAGAATTCCCATGCCCCACCAGCCCGCGTCCAGCGCGCTCGCGCGCTTCCGCGTGATCGACATGACCCAGGTGCGCGCCGGCCCCACCGCCGCACGCCAACTCGCCGACTGGGGCGCCGACGTGATCCAGGTCCAGATGCCCGACCACATGCGCGGCGACGACACGCTCGGCGGCCAGGACGGCTCGGACTACCAGTACACCCACCGCAACAAGCGCTCGATCACGCTGAACCTCAAGGAGCCCGAGGGCATCGCGGTCCTGAAGAGGCTCGCCGAGAAGGCCGACGTCCTCCTCGAGAACTTCCGGCCCGACGTGAAGACCCGGCTGGGCATCGACTACGAGGTGCTCGCCAAGATCAACCCGCGGCTTGTCTACGCGAGCATCTCGGGATTCGGCCAGACGGGTCCCTACGCCAACCGCCCCGGGTTCGACCAGATCGCACAGGGCATGGGCGGGCTGATGTCGGTGACGGGTTTGCCCGGCCAGGGCCCGGTGCGCGTGGGCATCCCCATCGCGGACCTGTGCGGCGGCATCTTCGCCGCCTACGGCGTGACCGTGGCGCTGCTCGAGCGCGAGACCTCCGGCAAGGGCCAGTGGCTGCATACCTCGCTCCTCGAATCGATGATCTACATGATGGACTTCCAGACCTCGCGCTGGAGCATCGACCACGAGATTCCAGGACAGGCCGGCAACTTCCACCCCACGAGCATCCCGACCGGCGTCTACCGGACGAAGGATGGCCACATCAACATCGCGGTGTTCGGGGGCAAGATCTGGGAGCGCTTCTGCGAGGCGATGGACGCGCCGGAGTGGGTTAACGACGAGCGCTCGAAGACCAAGGCGGTGCGCAGCGTCAATCGCGACTGGCTGAATGCCGGGATCGAGCAGCGGCTGCGCGAGAACACCAGCGACTACTGGATCGAAAAGCTCAACGAGGCCGGAGTCGCCTGCGGGCGCATCAACAATATCCGCGAGACCTTCGCGGAGCCGCAGGTGCAGCACCTCGGGATGTTGCGCAAGGTGACGTCGAAGCGGCTGGGCGAGAAGGTGCTCATGGGCCAGCCCGTCACCCTCACCCGCACCCCGTCGAACATCGTGCGCGCGGCCCCGCGCCGGGGGGAGCACACCGAGGAGATCCTCGCCGAGGCCGGCTACGGCCCCGAGGAGCTCGCCCGCATGAAAGCCGCCGGAGTCTACTGATGAACGACCCGATCCCCTACGCTTCCTCCACCGAGCGCGTGAAGGCCTGGCTCGACGGGGCCGCCCTGCACATCCGCTTCAGCAACCCCGCGCGGCACAACGCGCTCTCGGTCGACATGTGGGAGGCGATACCCCCGCTCCTCGCGCGGGCGGAGGCCGACGGTGCCGTGCGGCTGATCGTCTTTTCCGGCGAGGGCACGAAGTCCTTCGTCTCCGGCGCCGACATCTCGCAGTTCGAGGACATGCGCGCCGCCCGCGAGGCAGTCACTCGCTACGAGCGGATGGCCGAGTCCGCGCTCATGGGCATCCACGACTTCGGCAAGCCCACCCTCGCCGCCATCCGCGGCTACTGCATCGGCGGGGGCGTGAACGTCGCCATCAGCTGCGACATCCGCCTCGCGACCGTCGACTCCGTGTTCGCCATCCCGGCCACGCGCCTGGGGCTCGGCTACCGCCTCTCGGCGCTCAAGAACCTCGTCGACCTGCTGGGCCCGGGGCGCGCCAAGGACATGTTCTTCACCGCGCGGCGCCTGGATGCCGCGGAGGCGCTCGCCATCGGGCTGGTGAACCGCGTCGTGCCCCCCGAGGGTATCGAGGCACTGGTGGCCGATTACGTGCAGATGATATCGACCGGCGCGCCGCTCACGATCAAGGCCGGCAAGCGCATCATCCGCGAGGTGCTGAAGCCCGATGCCCACGTCGACACGGAGCTCTGCCGCCGCCTCATCCTCGACTGCTTCGAAAGCGAGGACTACGCCGAGGGCCGCACGGCGTTCATGGAAAAGCGCAAGCCCGTCTTCCGGGGCCGGTGATGCTCTCGGGCGGGCGCATGAGCGGCACGACCGCCGCGATGCGCGCCCGATCACGCTGCCGACCGCCGAGCGCTGGTACCTGAAGCTCTTCCTCGACACGGTCACGCAGGCCGACCAGGGCGTGGACTTCGACTTCCTGCGGGCGCCGAAGAAGCAGGGGGATGGCCGCGGGGGCGCTTCATCCGACCTCCTCGCCGGGCCCGCAAGCGGGCATGGCCAGCACGATCTTGCCGAGGTGGCGGTTCGCCTCCATGTGCCTGCGCGCGGCCTCCAGCTGCCCGAAGGGATAGACGCTGTCGATCACCGGCCGGATGCGCCCGGCGGCGATGGCCGGCAGCAGGTCGGCGACCAAGCCCGGCACGCCTGCGGCGCGCTGCTCCGCGTTGCGCAGCTTGTTCGACACACCGAAAAGCACGAGGCGCTTCGCGTGCAGGGCCTGGAGGTCGATCTCGCTCTGCAGGATGCCGTCGACATAGCCGACGGTCGCGAGCCTGCCTTCGAATGCCATCGAGCGCACGCATTCGGCGAACACGGAGCCGCCGACGGTGTTCACGACCAGGTCGACGCCGTGGCCGCCGGTGGCCTTCATCACGGCCTCGTGGAAGTCCCCGGCTCGGGTGCACAGGCCGAGGTTCAGCCCCAGCGCCTTCAGCCGGTCGAGCTTTTCCTGCGAGCCGGAGGTGCCGATCACCTTTGCGCCACGCTCCCGCGCCGCCTGCAGCGTCGCCACGCCGACGCCCGAGGAGACGCCGGTCACCAGCACCCATTCGCCGGGCTTCAACCTTCCCTGGGCGAAGAGCATGTCGTGGACCACCAGAAAGGTCAGCGGAATGGACGCGGCTTCCTCCCAGGAGACACCGGCAGGCACGGCAATGGCTTCGCGCACGTCCATCAGCGCGTGCTCCGCAAAGGCGCCGGGGCAGCGCCCCATCACGCGCGCGCCAACCGCGAACGCCGTCACGCCGGCGCCCACCTTGACGACCTCGCCCGCGCCCTCCATGCCGATGGCCTTGACCGTGCCGGCCTGCTGCAGGCCGTGCCCGACGATGAACTCGCCACGGTTCAGGCTCGCCGCGCGCATGCGCACCAGCACCTGCTGCGGGCCCGGCTCGGGTATCGCGACCTCGCGCAGCTCGATCACGGCGTGGTCGGCGGTGGATTGCATGAAATAGGACTTCATCGGATGCCCCCGGTATGCCGGCAAGAGATTGGCTTGAACGGAATATACCGGCAACCGGCGCTGTTTACCGGGATGGCTTGCTTCGCCCGGCAGCTTCGGATCTAATCGCGGTCGCAATTGCGACCGCCGACGGCGGCCACCGGTTGGCGCCGTCGGTGTTTCGACCCTTGTTTTCCCACCCTACGGAGAATGTCTCATGCAGAAAGCAGTTCAGTTCGTTTGTGGTGTTGCGCTCGTCGGCGTGCTCGCCGCCTCCGCGTCCGCGCAGGACGTCAAGCCAGACCGGGCGATCAAGTATCGCCAGGGTGTGCTGCAGGCAATCGGCTGGAACATGGGCCCGATGGCGGCGATGGTGAAGGGCGAAAAGCCCTACGACAAGGACGAATTCCTGAAGCGCGCGACCTGGGTCAGCGAGCTCGCGGTCATGCCCTTTGAAGGCTTCACGCCGGGTTCCGACCAGGGCGCGCCGACCAAGGCCAAGCCGGAGATCTGGAAGGAGATGGCCAAGTTCAAGCAGCTCGGCGAGGCGATGCAGGCCTCCAGCGTCAAGCTGGTCGCCGCCGCCAAGGTGGGCACCCTCGACGCGGTGAAGGGCCCGTTCGGCGATCTGGGCAAGGCCTGCAGCAACTGTCACGACGATTTCCGCAACAAGTAAGGGCGCGGCGCGCCACGAAAAAGCCGGGCCTGCGCC
>CAYGYQ010000048.1:0-17411 GCA_964354035.1 uncultured Bordetella sp. | reverse complement strand
AGACCGCTGCCGAGGGTCCGTTCGGCGACCACACCGGCTACTACAACGAGGTGGAGCGTTTTCCGGTATTGACGCTCGAGCGGATCACGATGCGCCGCGACCCGATCTATCACTCGACCTACACCGGCAAGCCGCCCGACGAGCCGGCCGTGCTGGGCGTGGCGTTGAACGAGGTCTTCGTGCCGCTGCTGCAGAAGCAGTTTCCGGAGATTGCGGACTTCTACCTGCCGCCGGAGGGCTGCTCGTACCGGCTGGCGGTGGTGGCGCTGAAGAAGCAGTATCCCGGCCACGCGAAGCGCGTGATGTTCGGCATCTGGAGCTTTCTGCGCCAGTTCATGTACACCAAGATGATCGTCGTCACCGACGACGACGTGAACATTCGCGACTGGAAGGAAGTGATCTGGGCGATCACCACGCGCGTCGACCCGGCGCGCGATACGCTCATCGTCGAGCGCACCCCGATCGACTATCTCGATTTCGCGTCACCCGCGTCCGGACTCGGCAGCAAGATGGGGATCGACGCCACGAACAAGTGGCCGGGGGAGACGACGCGGGCTTGGGGCACGCCGATCACGATGGATGCCTCGGTGAAGGCGCGCATCGACGCGCTGTGGCAGGACCTGGGTCTCTGAGCGGCGCTAGCGCGGCCGGTCGCGCCAGTTGCGCGCGAGGCGGATGGCGACGAGCGTGAAGGAGGCAACGCGCAGCCAGAGGGCGAGACGGCGCCGGCCCACCAGCGGCCCCATGAGGCTGATCACGGTGGCGGCGACGGGCCGCGCGGAATCGACGCGATCGCCGACGGACGAAGGCGCGACGATCGCCTTGATCTCATGCACGGCCAGCGCGACCCGCTGGCGGTCGAGCTCCGCGCGCACGGCGAGCAGCGCCTTCCGTTCCGCGCGATCGGCCTGGCTTACGGCGCTCATGGGAGTGCCCCCACGCTTGCGGCTGGCGCCGCGGCGCTCATTGGTCGCCGCCGAATCGGCTTGCCAGCCATTGGCGATCGCGCTCGAGCTCGGCGAGCGTTGCCGCGAACGCGGGCGTCTCGGACTTTTTCTGCGCGGCAAGGCGCCACAGCGCCACGAGACCGAGCAGCGCGTAGACGATCGTCAAGGCGCAGAGCGCCGCAATCCGGTGCGTGTCCCAGAACAGCACCACCACGAGCATGGACGCCACGAGCACGGCAAGCGCGAAGCACAGTCCCGCGACGAGGGACAGAACCAGGCGTTCGGCCGCGCGCGCGCGCGCCTCCCCGAATTCGACCGTGGCGAGCTCGAGGCGCGTCCGTCCGAGCCCGAGCAGCGTCTCCGCGAGCTGGGCCACCGCCGTGCGCAGGCCGCGCCGGGAGGCGGGGGCCGTGCCGTCCGTCACGGCAGCGAGCTTACGAGCGGCGGTTCAGCAGCAAGCCGACGGCCAAACCGATCGCTGCCGCGACGCCGATCGCCTGCCACGGATGGTCGTGCACGTAGTCGTCGGTCGCGCGCGCGGCAGCCTTGGCGCGATCCACCGCTTCGCCTTCGATCTCCTGCAGCCGGAGCTTGGCGCGCAGCAGCTTGGTCTCGACCTGTGAGCGGAGGTCGCGGGCCTTGTCGCCGGTCTCGGCGGCGGCGCGCGACAGCATCTCCTCGGCCTCGCCGAGCACGTTGGCAAGGTCGTCGACGAGTCGTTCGCGTGGGCTTTCCGTGTTTTCGGACATGGTGTTCTCCTTCACTCTGTCGCACACCCACCATCTGGGGGCATGCCGCCAACTCAATTTGAATTATAAGCTCCGATCGGTGCGGTCGGTCTTGATGCACGCCAAATTTCGTACGCTTGCCTCCTTCGAGACGGACGACCGAGGCATAATCCCGGGTCCGAATGTCGCATTCGAGCCTCCCATGACCAGACTCCCTGCCGTCGACCCGGCGTCCGTCCCCGAACAGCGCGGCTCCGGCTATCCGGAGCCTTTTCGCTCCCGCATGGGCGAACGCGCCAAGCGCCGGCTCGGCGATGCCTGCGGGCTCACCCGGTTCGGCGTGAACCTGGTCACGCTGGGCCCCGGCGCCCAATCGGCGCTGCGCCACTGGCACACGCAGGAGGACGGCCGGCGGTATTGAGGCGGCAGGGCGGCGGCAGGTGTTGATTTCCGCCGCCGGCGCCCGCATATTGGTTATTGCGGCCATCCGGGTCGCGCTGCGCAAGGATTGACGCCATGGCCGACTTCCCCGCCCCGAACGCCGGTAGCGCCGTTGCCGAACCGCCGGTATCCGCAGCTTTGCTCGCGTACGCACTTTTCGGCGTCGCGGCAGTGGTGGCGCTGGTTTCATCCGGATTCCCGGCGATCGCGCCGTTGATGGGCCTCGTCGGCATCGCGGGCCTCATCGTGGCGTATGTGAAGCGCGGCGATGCGCAGGGCACCTGGGTCGCGTCGCACTTCACCTGGCTCATCCGGACGTTCTGGTATTCGTTTCTCTGGGGCGTGGTGGGCGCCCTCGTGCTGCTGGTGCTGGGCATCATCCTGATCGGCATCCCGATCGCGCTCCTGATCTGGGCCGTCGCCTCGATCTGGGTCATCTACCGGGTGATCCGCGGCTATCTCGTGTTCAAGGAAAGCAGGCCGATACCGGGGTTTTGAGCCCCGGTTCGCCATGGCGTAGCCGCGCCGCTCGCGGGCCGGCAATGGCGTCCCGCCGCGGCGCTAACGCGGCGGCGTCCAGCCGGCGCCGTTGCGATAGACCCACTGGACGAGAAAATCGAGGGCGGCCTGGGCCTTGTCCGCGTTCGCATGGTTGACGATAGCGACCACGACGAAGCGCCGACCCTCGGCGTCGATCACGTAGCCGGCCAACGCGCGCACGCCTTCGAGCGTC
Source organism: uncultured Bordetella sp. (assembly GCA_964354035.1). Taxonomy (GTDB): domain Bacteria; phylum Pseudomonadota; class Gammaproteobacteria; order Burkholderiales; family Casimicrobiaceae; genus CAIWHR01. The sequence continues at coordinate 14,562 of CAYGYQ010000048.1, read as the reverse complement.
CCGGTCTTCAAAAGCGCCTGGCCGGCGACGCTGCCGTTCCGGAACCGCCGCTGCAGGGTGCCGTCCATCGCCGCGACCGCAAGCGAGCTCGCGAACTCCTCGCGTACCGCGCTGGCATCGGCGGCGAGCAGGAGCCGCGCGAGGCCACCCGCGCTGATCCGCTCGCGTCGCGACAGGCCCGATCCGTTTTCGAGCACGAGGCCCGGCAACGCGAGCTTGCGGCGCACGAGCCACTGCTGCACGGCTTCCTTCGCGCGGGCCGTCGTCGCGGGCGGGGGCGAGTTCGTCGTGGCGAGCGTGAGGAACAGCTGCCGCGCCATCACGTTGTTCGACAGCTTGTTGACGTCGCGGACGATGTCCCATAGCGGCGGGGACTCCAGCGTGGCGAATGCCTTCGCCCCGGCGGGTGCGCTCCCGCTCCTCCAGCCGCCGGCGAAACGTCCCCCTGCCGCACGGAAATACGTGTCGAACATGCCGTGTACGTACGCCGGGTGGTCGAGCAGGGACACCCACCATTCGCGCTCGCCGCAGGCCGCGGGATAGCGGCCGACGAACGCGGCCTCCGCGCGCGCTCCGCGGTCGACAAACGTCGCGCCCACGATGGCGCGCCAGTCGGCGCACTCGCCGGCGGTGAGACGGGGCGGGGCGCCGACGCCGACGCTCGCGAGCACCGGCTCCACCTTGAGATCGACCGCGTCGGCGGACGCGCTCGGCGCGAAGGCGAACCTGACCGTCTTGAAATTGACGAGGAGCGCGTCGGGTCCGACGTTGTAGGGCTTCTGCGGCTCGCCGTCGAAGGCGGCAGGGTCGTGCGCGGCGGAGCCGAAGTGCGAGCGGTCGAGAACAAGGTCGCCGTCGATCGCGGACAGCCCGCTCGCGCGGAGTGTCCCCATGAAAGCCTGCCATTGCTCGACGGTGATCTTGGGGTCTCCGCGGCCCTTGAGAATCAGGTCACCGTGGAGAACGCCATTGTCGAGGGGGCCGCCCAGGTAGGCATCGGTCTGCCAGCGGTAGTCGGGGCCGAGCAGTTCGAGCGCGGCGAACGTCGTCACGAGCTTCATCACCGATGCGGGGTTGCGCGGTCGTTCGGGGTGCTGGGTGAAAAGCGGCTGTGTTTTCGTCACGTCCTGGACGACGACGCCGACCGCATCGAGCGGCACCCCCGCGAAGACAAACATCCGTCCGACCGGACCCGGGAGCGCCGCTGCGGCGGTGCCCGCGGCACCGGCAACAAGCAGCGCCAGCACGAACGCGCTCGCCGTTGGGCGGGCAGCGCGCCGCTCCGGCCCCTTACACCGCATCCAGGATCTCGCTCGTTCGCGCGGCCAGCAGCGCGAACTCGTCATCGGTCACGACGTAGGGCGGCATGAAATAGACGGTGCGGCCGATCGGCCGCAGCAGGATCTCGCGCGCCAGGCCTTGGGCGAAGCACCAGCGCGCGAAATCGGCGCGATCCGTTTCGACCTCGAAGGCCCAGATCATGCCCCGCTGCCGGAAGTTACGGACCTGCGGATGGGACGCGAGTGCCGCCGCGAGCGCCGTCCAGCGTGCGGCCTTGAGGCGATTCGCGGCCAGCACGTCGTCATCGCGAAAGATGTCGAGCACCGCGAGCGCGGCGCGGCAGGCGAGTGCGTTCCCGGTGTACGAGTGCGAGTGCAGGAAACCACGCGCCGTGTCGTCGGCGTAGAACGCGGCGAAGATCGCATCGGTCGACAGCACGCAGGAAAGCGGCAGATAGCCGCCGGTGATGCCCTTCGACAGGCAGAGCAGATCCGGGGCCATTCCCGCCTGCTCGCACGCGAACAGCGTCCCGGTGCGGCCGAATCCCGTCATGATCTCGTCGGCGATCAGCAGCACGTCGTGGCGCGTGCACAGCTCGCGCGCCCGCGCGAGGTAATGCGGGTCGTGCATCGCCATGCCCGAGGCGCCCTGCACCAGCGGCTCGACGATGAACGCAGCGATCGATGCGTGGTGTGCGCGAAGGTGCGCGGCGAGCGCGTTCGCCGCGCGCTCGGCGACGTCGTGTGCCGTTTCGCCCGGTTCCGCGCCGCGCGCGTCTGGCGACGGCACCGTCATGTTGCGCTGGAGCAGCGGCGCGTAGGCATCGCGGAAAACGGGAACGTCGGTCACGGCGAGCGCGCCGAGCGTCTCGCCGTGATAGCCGCCGGCCACCGAGAGAAACAAGGTCTTTTCGGGGCGGCCGCGGTTCTTCCAGTAATGGAAGGCCATCTTGAGGGCGATTTCAGTCGCCGACGCGCCGTCGGAGCCGAAGAACGCGTGGCCGAGGTTCCCCGGCGCGAGCGCGGCGAGGCGTTCCGCGAGCTCGATCACCGGGCGATGAGTGAATCCGGCGAGGATCACGTGCTCGAGTTCCCCGAGCTGCGCGGCGATCGCGGCGTTGATGCGCGGATTCGCGTGCCCGAAGAGATTGACCCACCAGGAGCTCACCGCGTCGAGGTAGCGGCGCCCGTCGAAGTCGTAGAGCCATGCGCCGTCGCCGCGAGCGATGGGAACGAGCGGCAGCGATTCGTGCAGCTTCATCTGCGTGCACGGATGCCAGACGGCGCGCCGGCTCCGCTCGAGCCAGTCGCCATTGGCGGACGGCCCGGCGAGCGCTGTCCCGTCGGGCGGGGAACAAGAGTTGCGAGCGGGTGATTCTCTCATGGAGGGCGCGTGCCGAACCGATTATACCGGCGGGCCCGCGGGCGTTCGCTGCACCGCGCATTTCGCGGCGCAGCGGAAGCTTGACCGCTCGTCGGCGCGCAGACCAGAATCGCCCGATGGCAACCAACGGCACCGCGTACACGTCGACCGCGATAGTGTTGCACTGGCTCGCGGGCGTGTTGATCCTGTGCGGGTTCGCGCTGGGCGTCTCGCTGCAGGATCTGCCGCTGAGCCCGCAGACGCTGCGCCTTTACGGCTATCACAAGTGGATCGGCATCACGGTCTTCCTGCTGGCCGTGCTGCGGCTCGCGTGGCGCATCGCGCATCCTCCGCCGGCGCCGGAGACGATGCCGGCATGGCAGCGCCGCGCCGCCGCCGCCGGGCACGCGCTCCTCTACGCCTTGATGCTCGTCATCCCGTTGTCGGGCTGGATCTACAGTTCCGCCGCGGGGGTGCAGGTCGTCTACCTCGGGCTCGTTCCGCTGCCGGACCTCGTGTACAAGGACAAGGCGCTCGCCAATGTCCTCAAGGCCGTGCACGGCACGTTGAACTATGCGCTGCTCGCACTGGTCACTGTCCATTCGGGCGCGGCGTTGAAGCATCATTGGGTCGACTGCGACGACGTGCTCCGGCGGATGCTGCCGTTCCTGCCGCGCCGGCAAAGGGATTCGACGCCATGAAGACGTTCCGCTCGTTCATTCCCCCCCTCGCGGCGATGCTGCTGGCGGCCGCCGGCGGCGCCTCGGCGCAGGGGGTGCTGCTCGACAAGAGCGAGATCCGCTTCGTATCGAAACAGATGGGCGCCAATGTCGAAGGCCGGTTCCGCCGATGGAAAGCGAACGTCGACTTCCGCCCGGCCGATCTCGCGCATTCGGTCGCGGGCTTCGAGATCGACCTCGCCAGCATCGATCTCGCGAGCGAGGCGTCGGAAGCCGAGGTTCGGCGACCGCTGTGGTTCGATACGGCGAAGTTCCCGGTCGCGAAGTTCGCGTCGACCGGCATCAAGGGCCTTGGCGGCGATCGCTACGAGATTGCCGGCACGCTGTCCTTGAAGGGCCTCGCGCAGGATGTCGTCGTGCCGATGGCGCTCAAACGCGACGCCGCGGGCAACAGCGTCGCCGAGGGCGAATTCAAGTTGCGGCGCCTCGATTTCAGGGTCGGCGAGGGCCTGTGGTCCGATACCGACGTCATCGCGAACGACGTCACCGTGCGCGTCCGCATGGTGCTGCCACCGGCGCGGTGATGACGGAAGGCGGTTCGGTGCGGACGGCAGGGCGGTGACGAGCCTCCGGCGAGACGACGGGTGAGGCCACCCTGGCGCACCGGGATGCTGCTCGCCCTCGCGGGGTGGCTCGCCGCGAGCGTCGCCGCGCAGGTCGATCCGGGCACGTTGCTGGTGGACTCCGGACTCACCCGCGCCCGGTTTGCCGTCGAGTATCTCGGGATGGCCACGGCGCACGGGCGATTCGGGCGCACGTCGGGCACGATCGGCGTGGACGCGCAGCAGAAGGTCGAGCGCATCGACCTCGCCATCGACACCGCGTCCGTCGACATGGGCTGGGACCTGCGCGACACCTTCGTCCGCAGCGAAGTCATGTTCGACGTGCGGCGATTTCCCCGGCTGCACTTCCGCTCGACGCACGTTTCCTACGAGGGTGCGCGGCTCGTCGGTGTCGAAGGGGAGCTGACGCTGCGCGGCGTGACGCGCCCGGTGTGGCTCGACGTGGCTCGCGTCGAATGCGCAATCCGTCCCGACGACGGGCGGGAGGCTTGCGCTGCGACGGTGACCGGGCGTTTTTCGCGCCGCGCGTTCGGCATGGACTTCGCGTATCCGCTGATCGGCGACGAAGTGGCGCTGGCGTTCGAGCTGACCGCGTTGCGCGTCGGGAACGCCGCGGCGGGCAACCCGCCGCAAGGGCGATCCGTGCCCCGGCCGGCGGCCCGGCCCGAGGGTCCCTAGAGCCCGCCCGGCCGCCCGAAGGGCACTATGCGCCCCCTTGGGGGCAGCGAACGTAGTGAGCGTGGGGGTCCATCATCCGCCCCAGGCGCGCCTGCATCCGCAGCATCGCCGCAACCAGCTCCTGCGTGATCCCGGGCTCGCGAATGGAGTGACCCGCGTCCGGGACCACGATGTATTCGGCCTCCGGCCACGCGCGGGCCAGTTCGTCGGCGGTCACGGGCGGGCAGATGACGTCGTAGCGGCCCTGGACGATCGTGCCGGGCAGGTGGCGGATCCGGCCGACGTTGGCGAGGAGTTCGTCGGCCCCGAGGAACGCGTCGTGGACGAAGTAATGCGCCTCGATCCGCGCGATGGCGAGCGCCGAGGCGTCGCGGTCGAACTTCGGCAGCGGGTCGGCCGACGGCAGCAGCCTCGAGCACGCGCCTTCGTAACGATCCCACGCGTGCGCCGCGGGCATGTGTACGGTCGGATCCGGATGCGTCAGCCGGCGATAGTAGCTGCCCAGGAGGTCAGCGCGCTCGCGGGCCGGCAGGAACTCGGAGAAGGCGCGCCAGGCCTCCGGAAACGTGTGGCGCATGCCGTGCATGAACCAGGCGATCTCGGCGGGGCGCGCAAGAAATATTCCGCGCAACACGAGCCCGAGGCAGCGCATCGGGTGGGCTTCGGCATACGCGAGCGCGAGGGTGGACCCCCAGGAGCCGCCGAAGAGCAGCCACTGCGTGATGCCGAGATGGCGGCGCAGCTGTTCCAGATCGGCGACGAGGTGGTGCGTCGTGTTGTCGGCAAGCTCCGCCAGCGGCGCCGACCGTCCCGCGCCGCGCTGGTCGAAGAGCGCGATGCGCCAGAACGCCGGGTCGAAGTAGCGGCGATGGTGCGGCAGGCAACCTCCGCCCGGTCCGCCGTGCAGGAACACGACCGGCACGCCTTTGGGGTTGCCGCAGGTTTCCCAATACAGCGTGTGCCGCGGATCGACATCGATCCGGCCCGCCGCGTAGGGGTCGATCTCGGGAAAGAGAACGTCGGCGCGATGCTGCGGGTTGTCCGGCATGTCAGTCGACCTCTGGCGGTGTGCGTCGGCGCCACCGACGCGCAAGTATGCAGCAAAACGCTGCCCGGGTGACGAGTCCGGCCGGCCATGTCCGGCGACAAAGCCCTATAATCGAACATAGCGATGCCTTGTCGGTGCCCATCATGGAATCCCTGCGCGAACGCCTGAATCCCGCGAACTGCCTCCCGCACGATAGCGACCGCGCAATGCTGGTGGGACGCGCGTGGTTGCCCGCCGCCGGCGGCCCGGCACTCGTGCGCATCACGCCGAGCGACGTTCAGGATCTGTCGCAGGTGGCCGCGACGGCGAGCGCGCTCCTCGAGCTCGACGATCCGGTCGGGGCCGTTCGCCGCGCCAGCGCCTTGCCGCGCATCGCTGCGCTCGCCGACGTGCTCGCGAATTCTTCCGCCGCCGAGCGCGACGACCGCGCTCCGAGCTTCCTCGCCCCGTGCGACCTGCAGGCGGTCAAGGCTGCCGGCGTGACCTTCGTCGCGAGCACGTTGGAGCGCGTGATCGAGGAACAGGCGCGCGGTGATCCGGCGAAGGCCGAGGCAGTGCGCCGATCGCTCGTCGCCCTGATCGGCGACGACCTCGCGCGGGTGCGTCCGGGCTCAAGCGAGGCGCTCGGTGTGAAGGAGGCGCTGGTCGCCGCGGGTGCGTGGTCGCAGTACCTCGAGGTCGGCATCGGGCCGGATGCGGAGATCTTCACCAAAGCGCAGCCGATGTCCGCGGTCGGCCCCGGGGCCGAGATCGGGATCCATCCCAAGTCGGAGTGGAACAACCCGGAGCCGGAAATCGTGCTCGCGGTGAACAGTCGCGGCCGCACCGTCGGCGCGACGCTCGGCAACGACGTCAACCTGCGCGACTTCGAGGGGCGCAGCGCGCTCCTGCTCGGCAAGGCCAAGGACAACAACGCCTCGTGCGCGATCGGGCCGTTCATCCGCCTGTTCGACGAGACCTTCGGCATCGACGACGTGCGCCGCTGCGAGCTCGCGATGCGCGTCGACGGTCCCGAAGGGTTCACGCTCGAAGGCGCCAGCTCGATGGCGATGATCAGCCGCGATCCGCTCGATCTCGTTGCCCATGCCATCGGCCCGAACCATCAATACCCGGACGGGCTCGTGCTCTTCCTCGGCACGATGTTCGCGCCGACTAAGGATCGGTTCGGGCCCGGGCAAGGCTTCACCCACGCCATCGGCGACATCGTCACCATCGCGACGCCGAAGCTGGGCGCGCTCGTCAACCGCGTCAAGCACACGGACAAGATCGCGCCATGGACGTTCGGCGTCGGCGCGCTGATGGGCAATCTCGCGCGGCGCGGACTGCTTTGACGCTCCCTCGTCACTCACTCGGAACGGAAACCTGCGATGCCTGACCTGCACAGAAATCTCATCGGCGGCGAATGGGTCGCCGGCGCCTCGGCCACCACCAACCGCAATCCGTCCGACGTGCGCGACGTGATCGGCGAATACGCGCACGCGGATGCAACGCAGACGCGCGCCGCCATCGCGGCCGCGGGACAGGCCTTTCCCGGGTGGGCGGCGGGCTCGATCCAGGAGCGCTCCATCATCCTCGACCGCGTGGGCACCGAGCTCCTGGCGCGCAAGGATGAGCTCGGCCGCCTGCTGTCGCGGGAGGAAGGCAAGACGCTGCCTGAAGGCATCGGCGAAGCCGCGCGCGCCGGGCACATCTTCAAGTTCTTCGCCGGCGAAGTGCTGCGCATGACTGGCGACAAGGTGCCGTCGGTGCGCCCGGGCATCGACGTCGAGGTGACGCGCGAGCCGGTCGGCGTCGTGGGCCTCATCACGCCGTGGAATTTCCCGATCGCAATCCCGGCGTGGAAGATCGCGCCAGCGCTCGCCTACGGCAACACTGTGGTGATGAAGCCCGCGGACCTCGTGCCCGGCTGCGCGTGGGCGCTGGCGGACATCCTGGCCCGGGCGGGCATTCCCGCCGGCGTGTTCAATCTGGTGATGGGACGCGGCTCGATCGTCGGCGAGGTGCTGGTGAACGACCCCGGCGTCGCCGCCCTGAGCTTCACCGGATCCGTCAGTACCGGTCGCGCGATCGCGGCCAAGGCCGTCGCGCGGATGGCGAAGGTGCAGCTGGAGATGGGCGGCAAGAACCCGCTCGTCGTGCTCGACGACGCCGATCTGCCGACCGCCGTCAACGCCGCCATTCAGGGCGCGTACTACTCGACCGGCCAGCGCTGCACGGCTTCGTCGCGGCTCATCGTAACCAACGGCATCCACGACCGCTTCGTCGCGGCGATGACCGACAAGCTGCAATCGCTCAAGGTCGGCGACGCACTGGCGCCGGGGACCGACATCGGGCCGGTCGTCGACCCGAGCCAGCTCGAGCAGGACCTGCGCTACATCGAGATCGGCAAGAGCGAAGGCGCGCGGCTGGCCGCCGGCGGCGAGCGACTCACGCGGGAGAACGAAGGCTATTACCTGTCGCCGGCGCTGTTCACCGGCGCCGACAACGCGATGCGCATCGCGCGCGAGGAGATCTTCGGGCCCGTCGCCTGCGTGATTCGCGCCAGGGATTACGACGAGGCGCTCGCGCTCGCCAACGACACCGAGTTCGGCCTGTGCACGGGCATCGTGACCACGTCGTTGAAGCACGCGGCGCACTTCAAGCGGCATGCTCAGGCGGGGATGGTGATGGTCAATCTGCCGACCGCCGGCGTCGACTATCACGTGCCCTTCGGCGGGCGCAAAGGCTCGAGCTACGGCCCGCGCGAGCAGGGGCGCTACGCCGCCGAGTTCTACACTACGGTCAAAACGGCGTACATCGCGCCGTGACGGGCGCCGCCGGCTTCGATCGGCGGCTCGCAGCCGGGACCTGTCTCCCGCGATGCCGTGATTCGCGCCTGCGATCGCAGCGAGCTAACCCGCGGGGCGGCTCCGATGCTCGGCAAATGAAAGTCGCGTACCGGCCCCCCGCCCGAGCCGTGCAAAGGTGACGCGCGGCAGTGCTACGGGATGGCTGATCAGGTGACCAGCGCACGGCCGAGTGAGACGCTCCGGCAAGCGCCCGCCGCCGCCTCGGTAATTGCGCTGGTCGACGCGACGCTGCGCGATCTGCATCCCGGTGAACCGGAGCTGCCGCCGGTCAGGCTCGAAAGCGTCCTGGACAGGGACCTCGGGTTCGACAGCCTGGGACGCATGGAACTCTTGCTGCGCACGGAACGGGCTTTCGGCATCGAACTGCCGGCCGATGCATTGCAGAGCGCGGAAACCGTCGGCGACTTGCTGTGTGTGGCAACGCGCAGTGCCGTTGCGCTTCCGACCTCACCCGGCGGCGCGACGATCGATTTGCGTTCGCCTGCCATCGCCCCTCCGCGATCTGCCATTGCGCACCACCGAGCGCCTCAAGACGCCACCCTCTTGACGGACGTGCTGGCCTGGCACGTTCAGGCCCATCCCGAGCAGACGCACATCGTCTGTCTGGACGGCGACGCCGAGCAGCGAATCAGCTACCGCCAGCTCGCTGTTGCGTCGGCAGCGGTCGCTGCGGGGCTGCAACGGGCCGGCGTCGTGCCGCGGCAGACCGTCGCGATCATGCTTCCGACCTCCGCTGAGTACTTCAGCACCTACTTCGGGATCCTGATCGCGGGCGCCGTTCCGGTGCCGATCTATCCACCCGCGCGGGCGTCCCAGTTGGAAGATCATGTGGTTCGACACACCCGCATCCTGGACAGCGCGCAAGTCTGCATGCTGGTCACTGTGCCCGAGGCGATGGTGGTTGCGCGCCTGTTGCAGGCGCGGGTCCCCGGCCTGCGTCACGTCACCACGCCGGAGCGGTTGGCGCAGGGCGGCGGGACGCCTGCGCCGGTGGCCGTGAGCGGCGACAGCATCGCGTTCATCCAGTACACCTCGGGCAGCACCGGCAATCCCAAGGGCGTGGCGCTTACGCACGCCAACCTGCTTGCCAATATTCGCGCCATGGCGACGGCGGTGGAGGCGACGCCGGACGATGTGTTCGTCAGCTGGCTGCCCCTGTACCATGACATGGGCCTCATCGGCGCGTGGCTCGGGCCGTTGTATGTCGGGTTTCCACTGGTCTCGATGTCCCCGCTGGTCTTCCTCGGCAAGCCGCTGCGCTGGCTGCAAGCGATTCACCACTGGCGCGGCACGCTGTCAGCGGGACCGAACTTCGCCTACGAGCTTTGCCTCAAGCGCATTGACGATGCGGCACTCGCGGGGCTGGATCTGAGCTCCTGGCGGCTGGCCTTCAACGGCGCCGAGGCCGTCAGCCCCGACACCGTGCGCCGGTTCGCTGGCCGCTTTGCTGTCTGCGGGCTGCGACCTGAGGCCGTCACGCCCGTCTACGGCCTGGCCGAAGCTTGCGTCGGGCTGCTGTTCCCGCCACTTGGCCGGGTTGCGCGGATCGACGCCATCCGGCGCGCACCCTTCGAGCGTGAGCAACTCGCCGTCCCGGCCGCATCCGACGAGGCCGGCGCATTGCGCTTCGTCGCGTGCGGCCGGCCGCTCCCCGGCCACGCGATCCGCATTGTCGACGGGAGCGGGCTCGAGGTCGGGGAGCGCGTCGAGGGTCGGCTCGAGTTCAAGGGGCCGTCGGCCACGCGCGGGTACTTCCGCAATCCGGAACAGACGGCGAAGTTGTTGCACGGCGGCTGGCTCGACAGCGGTGACCGCGCTTACGTCGCGGACGGCGACGTCTACATCACCGGCCGCGTCAAGGACATCGTGATCCGTGGCGGGCGCAACCTCTATCCGTCCGAGATCGAGGAGGCGGTAGGGCAGGTGGATGGTGTTCGCCGGGGCTGCGTGGCCGTGTTCGGGAGTCCGGATCCGTCCACCGGCACCGAGCGCCTCGTGGTGCTGGCGGAGGCAAGGCCGATCCCCGCCGCGGCCCGGTCGCTGTTGCGCGACGAGGTATCGCGGGCCGTCGTCAACGCGATCGGTGAACCACCGGACGATATCGTGCTGGCGCCCCCGCATACGGTGCTCAAGACCTCAAGCGGCAAGATCCGGCGTTCGGCCTGCCGGGTGCTGTATGAGACCGGCGCTGTGGGTGCCGCTCGCCCCGGTGCGCGGCGCCAGATGTTGCGGCTGGCGCTGGGAGCCTGGCTGCCTCGGCTGCGGCGCCTGGGCGAACTCGCGGGTCGCGCTCTATTCGGGTTCTGGGCAACGCTGGTGTTCTGGCTGTTGGCGCCGGTCACCTGGACTCTTGCTCTGTTGATGCCGAGCCCGGCCGCAACCTGGGCACTGAGCCGCGTGGCCGCGCGCACGCTGTTCCGGTTGACGGGAACACCGCTGGCGGTAAGTGGGCTGCAGAATCTTCCGCATGGCCCCTGCGTGCTGGTGAGCAACCACGCGAGCTATCTGGACGGCGTCATCCTCGTCGCGGCGCTGCCCGGCCCGTTTGCCTTCGTGGCCAAGCGGGAACTGCAGGACCAGTTCGTCGCGGGTCAGTTCCTGCGGCGGCTCGGTGTGGAGTTCGTCGAGCGCTCGGAGATCCGGCGCAGTGTCGCTGATGCCGACCGGATGGGCCAGGCACTGCTGGAGGGCCGCTCGCTGGCCGTGTTTCCCGAGGGCACCTTTGTCGACCGATCCGGAATGCTGCCGTTCCACCTTGGTGCCTTTCTCGCGGCGGCGCGGGCGCGGGTCCCCGTCGTGCCAGTGATCATTCGCGGCCAGCGGGAGATACTGCCGGCAGACCGCTGGTGGCCGTGCCACGGATCGCTGCACGTCGATGTCTGCGCACCGGTCCCGCCGTCGGCCGACACGCACGACCTCTTCAACTCGGCGGTTCACCTGAGAGACGCATCGTTTCGGGCGATTGCCCGCCACAGCGACGGCTGGTGATCGATCGCACCCGAGCTTCTTCCCGCTCGCGCAGCGCCCGCCCTTGGGCGTGCGCCATGGAATTTCCCGATCGCGATCCCGGCACGGAAGATCGCGCCGGCGCTCGCGTATGACAACACCGTGGTGATGAAGCCCGCCGACCTCGTGCCCGGCTGCGCACGAGCGCCCCGTCACGCCTCGAGCGCGAGGCGCGGCTCGCGCCGCACGTCGTCGAGCAGCGCTTCGGAGACCTCGATCGTGCGGAGGTCGAGCGTGTTCCGGATGCGCACGACGCGCGGCCGCGCGAGGTCGACGCCCGGCGTGAAGCCCAGCGACGCGCGGATCGCCTCCGCCTCGTCGGCGAGCGCGATCGGAATGCGGCCGGACTCGGGATAGCCGGCGGCGATGCTGTTGGCGTAGGTGGCTTCGCGATCGATCCCGTCGACGACCGCCTGGAGCGTGTAGTCCGCGGCGCCGATGCCGATCGCGTTGCCGTGCGTCGCTTCCGTCAGGCCGAGGACGACGATCCGCCTGATCTCGGGGCCATCGTAGCCCTGCAGCGGGCCCTTCACCGTGCGGCCCATGATGTTCGGATCCATGCCGGCGCCGGAGATGTCCTTGCCGATCTGCTCGACGATGAGCACGTCGATCGCGGGCAGCATGATCCGCGCCATCAGCCGCTTGGCCAGAACGAGGAGCTCGGCGTCGCGGCGGAGGAAATCGGCGGACGGCACGGCTTCGATGTGCGCGGTCTCGTCGTAGGCGTTTTCCACGATCGCGATCCCGAAACCCACTTTCGTGCGCTCGATGACGCGGGATGCGACCTCGGGAAGCAGCTCGCCGAACTTGGCGAATCCCTCGCGGTGCAGCCGCGAGCATCCCGTGTGCTTCGCGAGCCCGATCGCGAGCATCTTGCACAGGCCGCTCTCCACGCGCCCGCGGAAGTCGGTATGCGGCTTGACGCGCGCGAGCGGCACGACCAGGTCGGCGGCGAGTGCTGCGCTGGAGAAATGGATCGGCACCCCGCCGGCGGTCTCGGCGATCACCGTGGTCGCCATCGACGCCATGACGGGCACGCCCAGCGCGTCCTCGGACACGCCGTAGCGGGCGAGCAGGTCGCGCTGGCCTTCCGCGCTGGCGCCGCCGTGGCTGCCCATCGCCGGCACGATGAACGGCGAGGCGCCCAGCGCCTTCAGCCCGTCGACGAGCGACCGGGCGAGGCGGTCGATGCCGCGGATGCCGCGGGAACCCACGGCGACCGCCACCCGCGCCCCCGGCGCGACCAGCGACCGGATCGCGGGCCTGGCAAGCTCGCTGGCCACCGCGGCGGCGGCATCCGCAAGCTGCGGAGCGTCGAAGGTCTGCCGGACCCGGTACATCCGCGGCAAGGGGATGGAGCGCGCTTCTTCGGTCAGTATGGGCATGACGATCTCCCTACGGCCTACCGCGCCACGAGGACGCTCAGCGCTTGCCCTTGAACGGCACCACTTTCTGCTTCTGCGTGCCCAGGCCGTCGATGCCCAGCGTGATGACGTCGCCGGGCTTGAGCCACGTCTGGGGCTTCATTCCCATGCCCACGCCGGGCGGCGTGCCCGTCGTGATCACATCGCCGGGCAGGAGCGTCATGTAGCACGAGACGTCGGCGACGAGCGCGGCGACGCCGAAGATCATCGTGCTCGTGCTGCCCGTCTGCCGGCGCACGCCGTTGACGTCGAGCCACAGCGCCAGATGCTGCGGGTCCTTTACCTCGTCGCGCGTGACCAGCCAGGGTCCCAGCGGCCCGAAGGTGTCACAGCCCTTGCCCTTGCTCCACTGGCTCGCGCCCTTCTTCAGCTGGAAGTCGCGCTCGGAAAGATCGTTGATCAGGCAATAGCCGGCGACGTGCTTGAGCGCGTCCTTTTCGGAAACGTAGCGCGCCGTCCGACCGATCACCACGCCGAGCTCGACCTCCCAGTCGAGCTGGGTCGAGTCCCGCGGGACCATCACGTTGTCGTTCGGACCGACAATGCATGTCGTCGACTTGAAGAACACGACCGGATGCTCGGGGATCGGCGAGCCGGTCTCCTTCGCGTGGTCGCTGTAGTTGAGGCCGATCGCGACGAACTTCGAGGGCATCGCGACGCAGGGACCCAGGCGCGGCCGGCCTTTGACGAGCGGCAGCTTCTTCGGGTCGAGCTTGGCTAGCCTGCCGAGTTCCGCCGGGGCCAGCGCCGCGCCGTCGATGTCCTTGACCTTCTTCGACAGGTCGCGGAGCTTGCCGTCCGCGTCGATGAGGCCGGGCTTTTCCTTGCCGGGGGGGCCGTAGCGTACGAGTTTCATGTGCTCTCCAGTCGGTCGGATGGATCGGGGTTGCGCGGGGCGGCGTGATCAGATGGTCATGCCGCCGTCGCAGGAATGCATGTTGCCGGTGACCAATGCGCTTTCGTCGGACGCGAGGAACACGATCAGCGGCGCGATCTCCTCCGCCTTGGCGATCCGGCCCATCGGCTGCCGCGCGACGAACATCTTCCGCGCCTCCACCGGGTCCGGGAAAGCATTGATGCGTTCGGAGAGCGACGGCGTGTCGACAGTGCCGGGGCCGATCGCGTTGCAGCGGATGCCCTTGGTCACGAAATCCATGGCGATGGCCTTGGTGAGGCCGATCACGGCGGCTTTCGAGGTGCCGTAGACGAACCGGTTGGGCAGCCCCTTCACGCTCGAGGCGATCGAGCTCATATTGATGATGGATGAGCCGCGGCCGGTCGCCGCGTACCTGGCGAGCATCTTCGGCAGCGTGCAGCGGATCGTCACGTACATCGCGCGGACATTGAGGTTGAAGCTGAACTCCCAGTCCTTCGGCGTGCAGTCGAGGATGGTTCCATGATGGACGTAGCCGGCGCAGTTGAACAGGACGTCGAGCGCCGGCAATTCGTCGGCGAGCTGCGCGATGGCGGCGTCGTCGAGCACGTCGAGCGTGCGCGGCACCACGTTCGCCACACCCGCATATTGCTTGAGGAGCTTCGGGTTGACGTCGGTCGCCCAAACCGTCGCGCCCTCGCTGGCCATGGCCAGCGCGGCCGCGTGTCCGATGCCCT
>CAYGYQ010000047.1:9872-17446 GCA_964354035.1 uncultured Bordetella sp. | reverse complement strand
GGGCGGCATGGTGTACTCCGGCAGCGTGCGGGTGGGCGGCGACAAGTTCGACGAGGCGATCGTCAACTACATCCGTCGCAACTACGGCATGCTGATCGGCGAGCCGACGGCCGAGCTGATCAAGAAGACCATCGGTTCCGGTTTTCCCGGTTCCGAGGTGAAGGAGATGGAGGTCAAGGGGCGCAATCTCGCCGAGGGCATTCCACGCAGTTTCACGGTGTCGTCCAACGAAATCCTCGAAGCCCTCACCGACCCCCTGAACAGCATCGTCTCCGCGGTGAAGAGTGCGCTCGAGCGCACGCCGCCGGAGCTCGGCGCGGACATCGCGGAACGCGGCATGGTGCTTACCGGTGGCGGTGCGCTGCTGCGGGATGTCGACCGCCTGCTGATGGAAGAAACGGGACTTCCGGTGATCGTCGCCGACGATCCGCTCACCTGCGTGGTGCGCGGGTGCGGACGAGCGCTCGAGAACATGGACAAGCTCTCGACGATCTTCACCTCGGACTGACCCGGCCACCGGATCGCCGGCGCGTGAGCCCGTCGGTTTCGCGATGCGCTATATCCCCGTCGAGCCGCCCCCCTTTTTCCGTCGCGGCCCATCGCCGCTCGCCCGGCTCGTCTTCTTCGGGCTGATTTCCATCGCGCTGCTGTTCGTCGACACGCGCTACCGCTATCTGGAGGGCATACGCATGGTGGCGGCGACGATCCTCTATCCGCTTCAGCGCGCCACGCAGTTGCCGGGCGAGGCGCTGGCGGGGATCGGCGACTACTTCACGTCGTTGCGGGCGCTCTCCGAGGATAACGCGACGCTGAAGCGGCAGTCGGCCGAGCACGCTGCTGCCGCGCAGGCATTTGCGTCGACGCAGCAGGAAAACGCGCGCCTGCGGGCGCTGCTCGATGCCCGGACGCGCTACGCGTCGACGGCCAAGGCCGTCGAGGTTCTCTACACCGGCCGCGATCCGTTTGCGCAGAAGCTGTTCGTCGACAAAGGCGCGGATGCCGACATCCGGGCCGGCGCGGCCGTGATCGATGCGGACGGCGTCGTCGGGCAGGTCACCCGGGTGTATCCCAATATGGCGGAGGTGACGCTGGTCACGGACAAGGACCACGCGGTGCCGGTGACGGTGGAGCGCAGCGGCGTACGCTCGGTGCTCTATGGTGCGGGCGCCGGGCGCGCACCCGAGCTTCGGTTCATGGCGCCGAGCGCAGACATCCAGGAGGGCGACGTGCTGGTGACGTCGGGGCTCGACGGCACCTATCCGCCAGGCCTCGCCGTGGCTCGCGTCGCCACGCTCGAGCGCGAAACCGGTCAGATTTTCGCGCGCATCGGCTGCACTCCACTCGCCGGAGTGGACCGCAGCCTGCATCTGCTCGTACTCAGCCAGGCGGCGGTGGTGCCTCCCCGGCCCGAGGAGCCCGCACTTTCGGACGCGACGAAAAAAGCGGGCAAGGGCAAACGCAAGGGCAGTCCGTGATGGCGCTGCCGAACATCGCGCATCTCTCGACGGCCGGGCCCGAGGAGATACTGCACCCCGCGCGCCCATGGTTCATCGTGGTCACGGTCGGTGTCGCGCTGACGGGCAATCTGCTGCCGCTGTCGGGCGTTGCGCTCGCCTTGCGCCCCGATTTCATCGCGCTCATGCTGCTGTACTGGTGCATTCAGGAGCCGCGCTACGTGGGCGTCGGCGTTGCCTGGGGTGTCGGTCTGCTGATGGATGTGGGCGACGCCACGCTGTTCGGGCAGCACGCGCTGGCGTACGCATTGCTCGCCTACGCGGCCGAATACTTCCGCCGGCGCGTGCTGCGCTTCTCGTTGTGGCAACAGGCGGCGCAGGTTGCCGTGCTGCTGGGCCTGTGCGCGGGGCTGGTGCTGCTCGTCCGTTACGTCGGTGGCGCGCCGCTGCCGCGCTGGACGTATGCGGTGCCGCCGCTCGTCGGCGCGCTCCTCTGGCCCGTGCTCACGGTCGCGCTGCAGTGGACGCAGCGGCCGCAGCGCTCATCGGCCGAGCTGTGACGCCGATGGCACGCTTCCATTTCCCCTCGCGCAACCGCAACGATGGCGGTGCGCTTGGCTTGCCCGAAATCAAGAATCCGGAGCGGGAGGCCTACTTCTTCCGCCGCCGGCTGACGATCGCGGGAGCGCTGGTGGCATTGGCACTGGTCGGTCTGTTCGTGCGCTTTTTCTACCTGCAGGTCGTCCAGCACCGCCATTACCAGACGCTCGCCGAGACGAACCGGATCGCGATCGTCCCCATCGTCCCGAACCGGGGCGTGATCCGTGACCGCAACGGGCTCGTCCTGGCACAGAGCTACTCCGCTTATACGCTCGAGATCCAGCCGGCTCGCGTGCAGGACCTCGAACAGACGATCGATGCCCTCGCGGAGATCGTCGAGATTCAGCCACGCGACCGGAAACGCTTCCGAAAGCTGCTGGACGAATCCAAGAATTTCGAGAGCATGCCGCTGCGCACGCGCCTCACCGACGTCGAGGTCGCGCGCTTTGCGGTCAACCGGTACCGTTTTCCCGGCGTCGAAATCAAGGCGCGACTCTTCCGGCAATATCCGTATGGCGAGCTGGCGTCGCACGTGGTCGGCTATATCGGCCGCATCAACGACCGCGACCTGGTGCGCATCGACGAATGGGGCGAGAGCGCGAATTACAAGGGTTCCGACTACATTGGCAAGGTCGGGATCGAGCTGTCCTACGAGCGCGAACTGCATGGCACGACCGGCGTCGAGGAGGTCGAGGTCGATGCCGGCGGGCGCGCGGTGCGCACGCTGTCGCGCGTGGCGCCGGTGTCGGGCAACGACCTCATGCTTTCGCTCGACATCAAGCTGCAGGAGGTCGCCGAGGCCGCGTTCGGCTCACGCCGCGGCGCGCTGGTGGCGCTCGATCCGGCCACCGGGGGCGTGCTCGCGATGGTCTCGAAGCCCGGCTACGATCCCAACCTGTTCGTCGACGGCATCGACGTCGCCAATTGGGAGCTCCTGAACGAGTCGCCCGACAAGCCGCTGCTCAATCGGCCGCTCCGTGGCGCGTATCCGCCCGGCTCGACCATCAAGCCATTCCTCGCGCTGTCGGCGCTCTCGTCCGGCCGGCGCACGCCGACGCAGACCATCTTCGATCCCGGCTATTTCCAGCTGCCGGGCGCCGCCCACCGGTTCCGCGACGACAAGCCCGGCGGCCACGGCACCGTGGACATGTACAAGTCGATCGTGGCCTCCTGTGACACGTATTACTACGTCCTGGCAAGCGAAACGGACATCGACGACACCCACCGCTTCCTGTCGCAGCTGGGATTCGGCCGCAAGACGGGCATCGACATCGAAGGCGAGTTGCCCGGCGTGCTGCCGTCGCGCGAATGGAAGCGCCAGCGCTTCTCGGGCAAGGAGTACCGCGAGGAGCACCGCAAGTGGTATCTCGGCGACAGCATCTCCGCCGGCATCGGGCAGGGCTACAACGCGTTCACGCCGGTACAGCTCGCGCACGCGATCGCGACCATCGCCAACGACGGCGTGTCGTATCAGCCGCATCTGGTGCAGACAGTCCGCAGCATCGGCGCCGACACATCGCGCGAAGTGGCGGCGCAGCCGACGCACACGGTGCCGCTGAAGGCCGAGCATCTGACGGTGATCAGGAATGCGCTCGTCGGGGTCGGCCGCGAAGGCACCGGCGCCACCGCGTTCGCCAAGGCGGCGTACGTGAGCGCCGGGAAGACCGGCACCGCGCAGGTCTACTCGCTGAAGGGAGAGAAGTACGTTCACAGCCGGGTCGACGAGCGGTTGCGCGACCACGCGTGGTACATCGCCTATGCGCCGGCCGACAAGCCGCGCATCGCTCTCGCCGTGCTGGTCGAGAACGGAGGCTTCGGCGCCCAGGCGGCGGCGCCGATTGCGCGGCAGGTATTCGACTATTACCTGACGGGCGAGAAGAAGGCGGGACCGGCGCCGGCCGCCGCAGTCCCCGATGCGGAAGATCAGAGCGATTGATGGGCCAAGTGCTGGCGCGCTTGTGGGAGGTTCTGTCGCGCCGCGTCGACAGCTTCCTGTTCGGGGTGGCGCTGACGATCGTGGGCGTCGGGCTCATCACGCTGTTTTCGGCTTCCGATCAGAATCTCGCGCGCGTTTGGAGCCAGTTGTCCAACCTGGCGCTCGCCCTGGTGGTGATGTGGATCGTGGCCAACATACCGCCACAGACCATCGCGCGCGCCGCGGTGCCGCTCTATGCGCTGGGGGTCGTGTTGCTGGTGGGCGTCGCGCTCTGGGGCATCTCCGTCAATGGCTCGCGACGCTGGCTGAATCTGGGTTTCGGGCGGTTCCAGCCCTCCGAGCTGATGAAGGTCGCGGTGCCGCTGATGCTCGCGTGGTATTTCCAGAAGTTCGAGGGCCGCATCAACTGGAAGGATTTCGCACTCGCGGCGGTGCTGATTGCCGTGCCCGTCTATCTGATCAAGCGCCAGCCCGATCTGGGCACGTCGCTGCTGATCGCCGCGTCGGGGTTTTACGTGCTCTACCTCGCCGGGCTGTCGTGGAAGGTCATCGTCGGCCTCGGCGTGGCCGCCGCCGCTGCCGCGCCGCTCGTCTGGCCGCAGCTGCGCGATTACCAGCGGGAACGGATCCTGACGTTTCTCGACCCCACGCGCGACCCGCTGGGTGCCGGCTATCACTCGTCGCAGGCGTCGATCGCGCTGGGTTCCGGCGGCGTGGTCGGCAAAGGATGGCTGAACGGAACGCAGACGCACCTCGATTTCCTGCCGGAGCGTCATACCGACTTCATATTCGCAGTGTTCGGCGAGGAATTCGGCCTGATCGGCAACGTCGTCCTGCTGATCCTCTATCTGCTGCTGATCGGGCGCGGGATGATGATCACCGCGAGCGCGTCGACGCTCTTCACGCGCCTCATCGCCGGCGCCATCACGCTGATGTTCTTCACCTACGCGTTCGTCAACATGGGCATGGTCAGCGGCCTCCTGCCTGTGGTCGGCGTGCCGCTGCCGCTGGTGTCCTACGGCGGCACGGCGCTCATTTCGTTGTTCATCGGGCTCGGCATCCTGATGAGCGTGCAGGCGCATCGGAAGCTCGTGAACAACTAGCCGCCGCAGCGAGGTGGCGCAGCCTGGGGCTCCTCGGCGAGCTTTGCCGCGTTGAGGCCGGCGTCGGAACGGTCGGGCGGCTGCTTGTTCGCGATCAGCTCCCGCACGCGCTCGAGCGCGGTCTGGTTGCACGGCGGCAGTTCGATAGCGGAGGTCCCGATCGGCGTCGTGCGTTCGCCCCAGCGCACGAGATGGGAGCACCAGGTGAGTCCGGCGCCGAACGCCGGCATCAGGATCAGCGCGCCGGGCGTGACGCGGCCTTCCTCCAGCGCGTCGACGAGGGCGACCGGGACCGTCGCCGAGGACATGTTGCCGTAGCGCTGCACGGTGACGTAGACGCGGTCCATCGACGCGCCGACGCGTTTGGCGACCGACTCGATGATGCGCAGGTTCGCCTGGTGCGGGACGACCAGGTCGATTTCGTCGATCGTGTGGCCCGTCTTCGCCAGCACGTCCTGCGACGCATGCGCCATCGCCATCACCGCGCGCTTGAAGATCTCCTGGCCGTCGAAATTCCACGCGGTGTCGCCGAAGACGACCCCATGATGCGCGTACGCGGTCCCCATGCCGCGCACGCGCAGGATGCCGCGCACCTCGGCATTGCAACCGAGCTTCTCGCCGAGCAGGCCCTCTTCGCGGTCGGTCGCCTGCAGGACTACGGCGGCCGCGCCATCGCCGAAGAGCACGGCGACCCCGCGGTTGGACCAATCCATGAATTGCGAGATCAACTCGACGCCGATCACCACCGCGTTCTTGACCACGCCGGTGCGGATCATCGCGGTCGCGGTCGAAAGCCCGTACAGAAAGCTGGTACAGGCGGTGTTCACGTCCATCGCTGCCGCATGCGTGGCCCCCAGCTTGTACTGGACTCCGGAGGCCGAGTTCGGCACCGTCTCGTCGTTGGAGCAGCTGCCGTAGACGACGAGCTCCACGTCCCTGGCGTCTAGTCCCGCGCAGGCCAGCGCCCGCACGGCCGCGACGTGCGCGAGTTCGATCCCCGTGACATGCGAGACGCGCCGTTCCCTGATCCCCGTGCGCGAGGTGATCCACTCGTCGTCGGTCTCCATGAGCGCCGCGAGATCGGCGTTGGTGAGGATGGCGGGGGGCATGCACTTGCCCCAGCCGGTGATGGCTGCATGGGTCATGGGAATCGTCGCTGCGAATCGAAACCGTGGGTGTGCCGGAACCCCGGCCGTTACCCCGGGCCGCCTTTGCCCGGTGCCGCTACTTGCGCCGCTTCGGCGCGGTCTTGGCCTTGTCGGGCGCGGCCTTCGTCGGCGCGGGGTCTTCCTTCTTGTAGTCGCCGATCACGCCCTTTACCGGGCAGACGGCAAAGATCGGGCACTTCTTGCAGCCAACGGCGATGGCAATCGGACAAATGGTCATGCGGTATCTCCTTGTGGGGGCTGCGGGAGCCCCGGGGCGACTGGACGGCCTTCCCGCCGCCATCGACCGTGGTCGCGACGGATCGAATCCCGAGGCGGCAAGGTTACGCTCTTGTTCGTCGCGCGTCATGTGGCTGTGGCCGGTGCTATCCATGTTCGGGCGGCTTGCGGTGCCGCCAGCGCCGCCAGGCGAACGCGTACACCACGACATTGACCGCGATCACCGTGAGTCCCAGCCCGACTTGCAGGCGCGCGGTCAGCGCTTCCGGGTAGATCAGCGGGATGAGGTAATGCTCGACGAAGCCGCCGGCGTAGCCGGCGTCGCCCGCCCGCAATCGCAGCGAGTTTTCCAGCGGCGTGAGCGGGCACAGCGTGCCGCTGATCTCGGCGAAGGCTCCCCATGCAACGGCGGGAAGGTGCAGCACTGCCCAGCCGCGACTGCGGAGCACGAGCAGACCTCCGGCGACCACGAACACGATGAATGCGAGGTGCGCGGCCACCAGTGCATCGGCGAGCAGGCGGGCGGTCACCGGAGCGGGTCGCGGGAATCCGGTCGCCCCGCGGTCGGCGCCATACCGGCGCGCCGTCGGCGATCGTGGCTCGGCACGCTAGCGATTGCCGCCGTCCTTGAGCAATTTCGCCAGATCGGCAAACGGCCGGTGTTTCGCGCTTTGCGAACTGTCCCCATCCGCGGCGCCGCGGCGCGCCGCGGCCTCGAGCTCGCGCGAGTGCTCGTTGTCGTGGCAGTACACGCACAGGAGCTCCCAGTTGCTGCCATCGGGCGGATTGTGGTCGTGGTCGTGGTCCTTGTGGTGGACCGTCAATTGCTGGACGTTGGCTCGGTCGAATTCGCGCGTACAGCGCCCGCAGATCCAGGGGTACAGCTTCAGCGCCTGCTCGCGATAAGTGTTCTCGCGCGCATCGCGGGCGCGGCGCGCCTCGGCGACGATGCGATCGAGCCGGGCGGGATCCGGCGGTCCGCGCTTGGTGGGCATGGGAAAAGGTGCCTGAGCGTCGATCGGCGAGTAGGTGATGGCGTGGTACGCCGCAAGTGCGGTCAGTTGAGCGGCTGCATCACGATTTTTCGGTAGGCAGG
>CAYGYQ010000047.1:4461-9772 GCA_964354035.1 uncultured Bordetella sp. | reverse complement strand
GGCCAGAACGTCGTCTGGCTCCAGTCCATCCACTGGTCGGCTTCCGCGCGCATCCGGCGCTCCTCGGGCCAGAAGCCTGCGGCGTGCTTGGCGGCGAGATAGCGAACGATCGCATGGGACTCCCACAGCACGAAGCCGTCGTCGTCGATCGTCGGCACGAGACCGTTGGGATTGAGCCGTCGGTACTCGGGCGTATTGACGATGCCGAAGGCGCCGCCGGCGTCGATGCGCTCGTACTCGACCGGCAGTTCCTCGCAGCACCACAGCACCTTCTGCACGTTGACCGAATTGTTCCTTCCCCAGATCTTCAGCATGCGCGGTCTCTCGATATCGTGCCGTATGACGGGCTGCCGACCGACGCCTGAGGCTTCACGAACTTGAGCAGGAATTCGTCCTTCGGCTGCGGCGGATCCGGCGTGTTCTTGTCGCGCGGGTCGGAAGGGTTGCGCATGAAATTGCCCTCGGCAACCAGCCTGAATCCGGCGGCTTCGACTTCCCTGCGCAGGAAGGCCTCCTCGATCCGATGCAGAGTCCCCGATTCCGAGATGCCGGTGCCGGGCCGGCCGGAGTGATCGGCGATGACATACATGCCTCCCGGTTTCAGCGCGGCGTACACCGCCTTGTTCATCTGCGCGCGATCGACGCCCATGTGGCCGAGGTCGTGATAATTGAACATCAGCGTGACGAGATCGAGGCCGCCCGATGCCACGGCGGCGGGGGCGGGGTCTTCGAATTTCTGCACGACGGAAACGATGTTGCCGGCTGCCGGATTCTTCGCGCGATCGGCCAGGCGCAGTGGCGTGCTCGGCGGCCCGCCCGGTGGCGGCGTGACTGCTGCGGGAGCCGCCGGCGCCGCGGGAGCGGCCGCGCCTTCCGGTGCCGCCGGAGGCAGGCGGGCCGGATCGCGCGGCGCGCTCTGTGCGTACACGCGCCCGGTCGGCCCGACCGACCGGGCAATGAGCTCGGTGGTGTACCCTCCGCCCGCGCTCAAGTCCAGCGCGACCATGCCCGGCCTGATCCCGATGAAGGCAAGCATCTGGGTCGGCTTGCGCCGGATGTCGTTCGTGCGATCGGCTGCGCTGCGATCGGGGCTGGCCACGATCTCGGCGACGCGCTCGGCAGAAAGCGTCGCGGTGCCGGGCGAAGGCGGAGCCGTTGCGCTCATGCTCGCGCAGCCGCTCAGCGCGAGCAGCATTGCGGCAGCGAAAGCCGCCAAGTGCTGTACGTTCCAAACGTGAGTCGGGGCGCAAGGGTTCACTGGCTCTCCAGGTCGGTAACAGGCGCGTCAATGGCGGAAATGTTCAGCGGTTGACCGGCCAGCATGCGTGCGCCGCGCGTTGATCCGACTGCATCACGGCTTGGCGCAATCGCAGACGTCGTTGCCCTTGTCGAAGATGATGCGCCAGGTTCCCGGCGCCTCCAGGCGCCAGATGGACGTAAAAGTGGCGATCAGCTTGCCCTGTGGATTGCGCACGGGGCCGCTGGAAAGCGCGAGCGTGCCGGAGTCCAGCACCTCGACGACTTCCGGCTGCCACGAGAAGGGAGCCGCCGGTCCGTCGTAGAAGCGTTTCCAGGCGTCGGCGACCTGCTGCTTGCCGCGCAGGGCCTTGGCGCCGGAAAAGAATATCGTCTCTTCGGACAGGAATGAAACGAACGTCGCGTGATCGCGATCCGCCATTGTCTTTGCGAACGCCCGCTCCGTGTCGGCCACCTGCCGCTGCAGATCGGCGCCAGGCGGACGGGGGGTCACGGAAGCGCATCCCGGGAGCATCGCCATGCCGAGAGCGGCGACCATGACTCCACGTCGCATCGGGGGGGCTCCTTGTTCGTCGGCAACGACGGTTCAATGGCCGAGCTCATTGAGCTCGGGCTCGCACCACTGCTTTTCATCCGGCGCCACCAGCGCATACTGATCCAGCGCGAGCTGTCGTGCGCTCGCATGCGCCGCACCGTCACCAACTCGCGCGTGGGCGATGGCGAGCACGGCGTAGCCGAAGAACCGTTCGAAAGGCGGCGCGTCGTTGGCGGCGCAGATGTCGACGCAGCGGCGCGCGTGCTCGGCCGCCGCCGCGGGGTCTCCCGCCTGCAGCAAGCTGCGGGCCAGGCGATACTCGGCGCGCTCTTCCTCGAGCCACGTTCCGGCGAGCCGCCAATAGCGCAGGCCACCTTCGGCCGCGACCACCATCCCCCGCGTTTCGACGGGGTCGCGATCGGGCTTTTCCTCGAGGCTCGCGGCCATGTTGTTGCCGGCGACGGCAAGCGCGCGCAGGGCGGGGGAGCCGGACGGCAGGCCAGGCTCGGCAAGCCGCAAGGCCTCCTCATACGCGGCGATCGCGCGCGGCCACCCGAGTTGGGCAGCCAGTGCCGACGCGGCGGTGGCAAGCACCGCGATGCGATCCTCGTTCGAAAGGTGCGCCAACGAGGGGTCGAGGTTGCCGGCATAGCGCAGGACGGCGACGTTGCGCGTGATCGCGCCGGCGGCTGCCGGGTCCCCGGCCAGCTGCGGCCGGCCCCGCAGCGACTCGAGCAGTGCGATGCCAGCGCTCCATCGGGCGAGGTGCTCGCCGTACACGTGCGTGACGATGCGCGCGAACGGCGGAATGTCGGCCGGGGACACCAACAGGTCGAGCGCGCCGGCGAGGCGGTCTGCGACCTCCTCGGGATGATCTCCGTGATCGTTCCACGCAGTGGCGATGAAGGCATCAAGGCTCATGGCGGTGACTCGGGCAACCGGTGGATCGACAGGCGGACGGCGAACGCGCGCGGCGGCCGCCGGAAAGCGCAAGTGTAACCATGACTTCAACGGATGACGATGGGGGCAATGCGGGACGTGGAATGCCCCGGCATCGCCGAGGTCCCGGCCCGTGGCCTCTCGTGGACGCGATGGCACCCACCCGAGACATCCGCATACCGGAGCTTGCGGTCGCACCTGCCGGCCACGGTTTCAGCCCTATCGGCATTTGAGCGGCAGGTAGCGTGCGGTGACGCTGGTGTTGTCCGCGCTCTGGACCGTCATCTTCCCGGGCGCCTTGGCATATCCGCACACCCAGGTCACCGGAACGATCGGCGCATCCTCGACGACGGCGGCCCGCAGTGTGAGCACCTTGCCCTTGATGACCCCGCTCGCGCGGTTGCCGAAGGTGAGATCGATCGCGCCGTTTCGCACCAGGACCGAGCTGACGAAGTTGTTGACGATCTTGTCGGGTGCGGGCAAGCCGGCGGCCGCGTTGTCGGCGGGAAAGGTTTGCAGCGCGGCCCACGATCCCGCGAGCGGACTCTTGGCGATGTCCGCCAGGGGCAGCGCCTCGACGATCTGGTCGCGCACGATCTTGTCGAGATAGCCTGGAAGCGCCAGCGTGGCCAGGATCGCGACAATCGCGATCACCACGAGGATTTCCATCATGCTGAAGCCGTCGCCGCGCAGATTCATGGTTTAGCCTTGTGGTTCCAGCGCGCATCGGTCCGGAACGAAAGCCGGATTATCGCCCTTCCGGCGGCAAGGGACCGATCGCCGCCAGCAGCCGCGCATGGGCCGAGGCATCGACCGGCCGATGCCTGATCTTCGCGCTGGCCGGGTCGTGGCCGAGGTAGTTGTTGCCTCTCCAGTTTCGTGCGGGTCTGATCGGACGGGCAACGAAGCCGCCGCCGCAGTTCGGGCAGACGTTGCGCAGCACGCGGTCGACGCAGGTCGCGCAGAACGTGCACTCGTAGGAGCAGATGCGCGCCTCGAGCGAAGCCGGAGGCAGCGACTTGTTGCAGTGTTCGCAGGTGGGTCTCAATTCGAGCACGACGTCCTCCCGAAGGCCAAGCAAGGCGATGGGTTGCCCTCGCCTATTCCAAGAGCTGGTCGGCCCGCTGCAGCAGTGACGGCGGTATGGCGAGTCCCAGCGTCTTCGCGGTCCTGAGGTTGATCACGAACTCGAATTTCGTCGGCTGCTCGACGGGCAGGTCACCGGGCGTCGCACCCTTCAGTATCCGGTCGACGTAACTCGCGGCACGCCGATAATTGTCGGAGAAATTCGGGCCGTACGCCATCAGGCCGCCGGCCTCCGCGAACTCCCTTCGGGAGTACATGGCCGGCAGGCGGGCTTCGCCCGCGAGCTTCGCAAGCGCTCGTTCGTTGCCGAAAACCGGGTCGGAGAGTGCGAGCACGGCCCCCGCGCGCGCTGCCGTCAGCTTTGTGAACGCCCCCGCCAGATCGTCGGGCTGGCGCACCTCCAGAACCAGCAATTCAATCGCGAGAGCTCGCGCCGCCTCGCGTGTAGCCTTCAGCGCGGAGCCCGAATTGAGCGGATTGTGTAGCACCACGACACGGGAGAGCCCCGGCACCGCGGCCTTGAGGAGCTCGAGCTGCTTCCCGCTCAACTGAGTGACGAGATTGGACAATCCCGTGGCATTTCCTCCCGGGCGCGCCAGGCTGGCCACGAGGCCGAAGCCGACGGGGTCGCCGACGAGCGCAAACACGATCGGTACGGTTGTCGTTGCGGATTTCGCCGCCCGCGCGGCGGTCACTCCGCCGACGACCAGGACGTCGACGTCAAGGCGCAGGAGCTCGGCAATGAGAGCGGAGGAACGCCCGATCACCCCGGCGGCATAGCGGTACTCGATGGCGATGTTCCGGCCTTCGACGTAGCCGGCCTCCTGCAGGCCCTGCCGGAATGCCGTGAGGAATGGATCGGCCGGTCCGCGCTCGCTCAGGACGCCAACCCGCGGCATCTTTACCGTCGATTGCGCCCCGGCGGCGAGCGATGCCGCCAGCATTGCGACGAACAGAAGCAAAGGAAGAAAGGTGGCAACGGCGGCGGGCACGTGGCGCCAACGACGGCCTTTCGCGATGAGCGGACGGTACGGTCTTGGTGAGAAAGCGCGCATCACCGTGGACGAGCGGTGAGGCTCCGCATTGTCGGCGACCTGATAGCTTGTCCCGGCCTTGAGCACGAATTTTCGGCCGTCGACCAGTCCGTCGTTGCAAAGGGAATGTCGTTCAGCTGCATGACGCCTGTTCCGGTGATCCGGGACCAGACCCTCCGCGGCCGGTTGCGGGGCTGTTCGCGGGCGCTAGGCAAAGAGCTCGACTTCGCCTTCGATCTCGACCGGGATGTCGAACGGAAGCTCGGCGAGGCCGGCGGCGCTGCGGGAGTGGGCGCCCGTTTCGGGGCCGAAGAGGTCGATGATGAGATCGGAGAAGCCGTTGATGACGAGCGGCTGCCGGTTGAAGCCGGGCGCCGAGTTGACCGTCCCCAGCACGCGGCCCCAGGCCGCGATGCGATCGAGGTCGCCCAGCGCGCGCTTGAGGCTGCCGAGGATGGAA
>CAYGYQ010000047.1:2910-4361 GCA_964354035.1 uncultured Bordetella sp. | reverse complement strand
CGGTCAGGCGTTCTTCGATGCGCGACATGAGTGACCTCGCTGGTGGGGGCCGATGCGTCCGGGACGGATGCGGTTTCGGCCATGGGCGGTGACGCTGCCGAACAAGGATCGCCCGCCTTTCCCGGTACCGGATATCGGGTGGCCGGCGACCATCGGCTCGCTGGAGGAATCGTGGCGCATCGCTACCGATTGCTGGAGGCGAGCTTGATGCCGAAACCTATGAGAGCAACCCCGGCAAGGCGCGTGGCTATCCTTCGCGCCGACGGCAGCGCTTCCAGCTTGCGGGCAATCGAGTTGCCGGCAAGCACGAGGCCGGCCTGGTAGAGGAAGCTGATGGCCGTCACCTGGACCATCATCGCCGCAAGCGTCAGGCTCGAGGAATCGGGTCGCAGGAACAGCGGGAAGAAGGCGACGAAAAAGAGGACCACTTTCGGGTTGGTGATGCTCACGGCGAAGGCCTGACGAAAATAGACCGCTGCCGCTCTTTTCGGCTCCGTCGTCGCCGCGTCACCGGCGATGCGTGCGCGCAGCAGCTGCAGTCCCATCCAGCACAGGTAGGCCGCACCGAACCATTGCAGCGCCTGAAACACCGCCGGGTTTGCGTTCATGACGGCGGCGAGCCCCGCCACCGCGGCGACCATGAACAGGAAGTCGCCGGCAAGCGTGCCGAGGACGGCGCCCAGTCCGGCGCCAACGCCGTTGCGCGCAGTCGCGTTCAGGATCGCCAGCGTTCCCGGTCCGGGGATCAGCTGAAAGACGACGATGGCAGCGATGAAGCTGCCGTAGTTCTGAATGCCGAACATGGACAGATCTCCGTGGCATGTTCTCGGCCGGCAATGGCGGCGAACTCGTTCGCAGCGAATCTGTCGGCCATTATAAGGGGACCCCCGGGACAGGCGGCACCGAGCAGCATCCCGAGCGCCAGCAGGGCCAGGGCCGTTCGACTCGGGGTCATGATGGCCTCCATTGCGGACGCGACCGGCGGGTTGGCCCCGGCGACTGTCGGCTCGCGACCGGCTTCAGGTGACGAGCTTGCCACCAAAGGCAAGCCGCCCCCTTGCCGCGGGCGCGTATTCGACATGCACGCAGGTCCGATTTCGTCGCAACAGGTCTGCTACCGATCCGGTCAGCCTGGTGATCTCATCGGTCATTTCGGCCGGCCCCGGAAGCGCGCGCTTCAGCACGGTCACGAAGACCGGCAGTTCGCTTGACGCAAGCGAGGACTCGTTCTCGGCGTAATGTTCTCGCGGCAGCAGGCGAAGCCGGACCCACGTCTGGCCGGCGGGCGAGTCCAGCGCCCGACCCGCTGCGTCGGCAAGCGACTGGGCAAGGTACGCGGCGACTGGTTCATCCGGGGCCACGATGATTTCGACATCTATTATGGGCATGCCATTCGACCTTCGAATCACCGGATACCTGCGGCGGGCCTACTTTGCGTCCTTGCCCGCTTC
>CAYGYQ010000047.1:0-2810 GCA_964354035.1 uncultured Bordetella sp. | reverse complement strand
CCGCGAATCATCCTTGAAGCGGCCCGACATGCGGGAATTCCTCGAGGGCGAAGAAGACGGACTTGCCATGCCGGTCGGGCAGTCAGTTGTGGTCGACAAATATCAATTTGCTCGTGTCGAAGCCCGCCATCGCTGCCTTTGCAATCAGAGTCTCCAGGACGGCCTGGTCCAATTTCGGGCGTCTGGCCAGAATCCACAGATAGGACTTGTCCGGACCGGAGACGAGTGAATACTGATAGCCCTCGCGGTCGAGCGCAAGGACGACATAGGAGCCATAGAACGGGCCGAAGAAAGAAACCTTCAGATACCCATGGTCGGACTGCTTGACGAAATAGGCCTTGCCTTCGGCCTCTTTCCACTGGCTGTCTGTGACCGAGTAACCGCGGTTCAATACCCTGACGCCGCCATCGTCGCGCAGGCTGTAATCGGCCGTCACGCGGGTCAGCCCTCGTTCGAACGAGTGATCCAGGCGCGCAATTTCGTACCACGTCCCCAGATATTTCTCCAGCTTGAAGTCGCTGACCGGCACCACGTTCTCGGGCAATCCGGTGCACCCCGCCAGGCACAGGAGCAAGGCCAGCGCCAGATTGTTCCAGGCAGCGAGCCGGCCAGTCCGGCGACTGGCCGAGCGCGGCTCCCAGGTTCGTAAGCGGTGCATGTGCCGGCTGAACACGGGCACGCGTAAGGCTTGCGCGGAGAGAGGCCGCATGGCATTCGCCGGAGCTAGCCGTTGACCGACGAAACTTCTTCCGTGGTGAAACCGGCTGGAAGCACGACCTCGAGCATTTCGATGAGCGTCAACACGCCCCTCCGTTGCCTTCCTGATTCCGAGGTCGCGGAATTCGTAGAACGAACGAAGCCCTCTCTCGAACGCGCCATCCCTGGCGAGCGACGCTACAAATCCCTTGGTGGTCATGGAGTCTCCGTTTCGAGGCGTGCTGCAGCACGTGGTGCTCGTAGTGGTAGGGGATGAGCAGCTCCGGCCCAGCGCCAGGCGCACCTGCTCGACTTCGTCGACAAACCGCCCGGTCCGGTATCAGGCGTGCGCCCCCGCTGGAGGCGTCCGGATGGCGCCACAGGTTGGGGGCAACGTCGAAGGCTTCGGATGTGGTCACGCGGCGTCTTTGTGGGAGATGGTCGCTGGTTCGAATTCCGGGGAACGACGAGTCGATCCGGAAAGCACGAGGCTGCTATCCCATTTTCCTGAATGCAGCCTTTATTCTCCCCCAGGCTTCCTTGCCCAGCAGGGCTAGCCCGAGGAAAAACGATACCTCGGCACCAACGATCAGCCCTGTCGTAATCCCAGCGGCCATTCCAATCGAAATGTCGAAGAAAGGCAATGCCGCGATTGCCGCCCACGGGAGAAACGAAAGAACCACGAAGAAGTAGCCGAATGCCTTTCGCATGGCGAAGTGCCTGAGGGCCGAGTTAAGCAGCAGGGAGCCACCGGCCCCGCCGCATGGATGAAGAGCACGTCGTGCCGTTCCGTATCCGCTCGAGCAAGGGGTCAGGTTGCCGCGATGAGCTGCACCGCACAGCGAGCAAGTGAACGGTTGCAGCGAGGCAGATACTCGCCAATGATCAGAAATATCGGCCATGCGAAATGTCGTCCACGCGAGGCAACCAATGTAACCACGGCGCTCAACAGGAATACACCGGCCAGGACTCCCGCAGCCGAGGCCGACGACAGCTCGCCGCGCGCCATGTAGCAGAAGATGCCCGCTGCGCCCCACCACGCGATGGTGGTGAGGTGCCACGCGAAGCGAAGGGTACGAATGGTGAACTCGGTGCCACCGAACAGCTTCGGCAAATCGGTACGCCGAAAGAGACGTATGAGAATGTAGCGTTCGCCGAGGACGGAGTGGGCCAGGCCGATGGCAAAGCACAGACCCGCTGCGACGAAATAGAGCGATGACATCGGTCGTGGCGCGTAGAGTAGAAGCCGAGGACTTAGCCGAGGCCGCGTTCGGGGAGACCACAGAGGTGCATGACCTCGCGCGCGATCTCTTCGACGGCCATGTAGGAGACATCGATGGTCCGCCAGTCATGGAGTAAGCAGAGGCGGTGTGCATCACGTGCTTCTTGTCTTACCTTTTCGGCGTCGGTATACGCGTTACCTCCGTCGAGACCGTAATGCTTGGCCCGCGCCTCGCGTAGAGCGATCAGTCGGTTAGGATTGACCACGAGGCCAATGACGCGCTCCTTTGGCAGAGCGATGAGCTCCGGAGGGAGGGTCTGGCCGGGCACAAACGGGACATTGGCTGCTTTGACGCCATGTAAAGCGAGAAAGAAGCAGGTCGAGCTCTTGCCTGAGCGTGAAACGCCCACCAGCACGACGTCAGCGTTGCCAAGCTGGTTGCAGTGACATCCGTCGTCGTGCTGCAGCGTATAGTCAACCGCATCCAACCGATCGAATCTTTCACGGCCCTTGGCGTAGAGGAGTCCTGGTTGCGATCCGGGTTTGCGCCCGAAGGTATCGTGAAGGGCCGAGAATACGGGCCCCAGAATGTCGACCACCGGTACTCCATACTGGGCAGCCGACTCTTGCAAGGCTCGGCGCGTTTCTTGTCTTACTAGAGTGTAGAACACTACGCCATGCACCTCTCGTGCGGCGGCGATGATCTCGATGACTCGCTTCTTGGTGCGTACGTTGGCCTCGCGCAGGATGTGATGGGTTTCTCCCTGAAACTGCACCAGGGCAGCCTCGAGAACGGAAGCGCCAGTATCGCCACGGCCATCGGAAACGATGAAGAGACTTGGTGCATTTTTTGTAGGCATTGGCGGTTTACATAGCCACTGATATCGGACAT
>CAYGYQ010000046.1:8558-17807 GCA_964354035.1 uncultured Bordetella sp. | reverse complement strand
TACGCCGAGACGCTCCCCGGCGGCCGTGACCACACGCTGGTCGGTCTCGCGCTCGGCGCCTACGGGCTCACGCAGGCCGTGCTGCAGGTACCGTTCGGCTGGGCCTCCGATCGCTGGGGCAGGAAACCCGTCATCGTCGCGGGGCTCGTCGTCTTCGCGCTGGGCAGCTTCATCGCCGCCTGGGCCCCGACCATCCTCTGGACCATCGTCGGGCGCACCGTTCAGGGCGCGGGCGCAATCTCCGCGGCGGTGATCGCGCTGACCGCCGACCTGACGCGCGACACCGTCCGCTCGCGCGCGATGGCCGCGATCGGCATGACAATCGGCGCGACGTTCGCGCTCTCCCTTGTCGTCGCGCCCGCGCTCACGCCTCTCATCGGCGTGCCCGGCATCTTCGTGCTCACCGGCGTGCTCGCGCTGGGCGCGATCGTGCTGCTGCTACGCATGGTGCCCGACCCCGGCGCGCCGTCGCGGCCCCAGGACACGCCGGCGCAATGGCGGCGCGTGCTGATCGACCGCAATCTCCTCCGTCTCAACTACGGCATTTTCGCGCTGCACGCGGCGCTGATGGCCCTGTTCGTGCAAGTGCCGTTCATGCTGCGCGACAACGGCGTCGCCGCGGCCCGGCACTGGCTCGTCTACCTGCCGGTGCTGGCAGCGTCGGTCGTGCTGATGATGCCGGCGCTCTGGCAGGCGGATCGACCGGGACGCGGCAAGCCGGTGTTCGTCGGCGCCGTGGCCGTGTTGTTCACCGGCCAGGTCCTGCTGGCCCTGGCGGGCGCATCGCTGCCGCTGACGCTCCTCGCGCTGGTCGTGTTCTTCACCGGGTTCAACCTGCTGGAAGCCACGCTGCCCTCGCTCGTTTCGAAATTCGCACCGCCGGCGGTCAAAGGTGCCGCCACCGGCGTGTACTCCAGCGTGCAGTTCCTCGGCGCCTTCGTTGGAGCCGCCGCCGGCGGCTGGCTTTCACAGTGGCACGGCGCGGCGGCGGTGTTCGGGTTCGGGCTCGTGCTGACCGCGATCTGGCTGGCCGTCAGCGCGACCATGTCGGCGCCGCCGACTTTCAAACAGGGCAACTATTCGATGGGAGAAACGTGATATGGCCTCGGTAAACAAAGTGATCCTGATCGGCAATCTCGGCCGCGATCCGGAGACGCGCTACACGACCGGCGGCGACGCCATCGCCAACCTCAACATCGCCACCACCGAGCAGTGGAAGGACAAGAGCGGTGAAAAGCAGGAGAAGACCGAGTGGCACCGCGTGGTGCTGTTCGGCCGGCAGGCCGAAATCGCCGGCGAGTACCTGAAAAAAGGCCGGTCGGTCTATATCGAAGGCAGGCTGCAGACGCGCAAGTACACCGACAAGGACGGCGTCGAGAAGTACTCGACCGAAATCGTCGGCGACCGGATGCAATTGCTCGGCAGCCGTGAAGGTGGCGGTGGCGGCGGTGGCGGCGACGTCGAGTTCGGCGGTGCGGGCGGCGGCGCGCGCCCCGCCGGCGGCGGTGGCGGTGGCGCAAAGCCAGGAGGCGCCGCCAAGCGTTCCAACCCCGACGATCTCGACGACGACATCCCGTTCTGAGAGGCCGGGGCAGTTCAGGCAGGAGGCGTCATGGTAATCACTCCCCCGCCCAGGCAGATTTCACCTTCGTAGAGCACGAGGTACTGTCCCGGCGTCGGCGCCCATTGTGGCGTGTCGAAGCTCGCGCGGCAGCACCGGTCGTGCCGCAATTCGACGCGGCAGGTCGCGTCGGGCATCCGGTAGCGCGTCTTGGCGCCGAGGCGAAGAAGCGACCGATCATCCGGCGCCGCCCCGGCGATCCAGTGCAGTTCCTGGACATCGACGATCGACCGCAAGAGCAGCGGATGATCGTGGCCCTGCACGACGACGAGCGCGTTGCGCGCGTGATCCTTGCCCGCGACGAACCAAGGCAGGTCGCTGCCTTCCTTCGTCCCGCCGATCCCCAGCCCCTGCCGCTGGCCGAGCGTGTGGTAGGCAAGACCGTGATGGCGCCCGACAACCCCGCCGCCCGGCGTTTCGATCGGCCCCGGTGTCCTCGGCAGATACTTCGCCAGGAAGTCGCGAAAGGGCCGCTCGCCGATGAAGCAGATGCCCGTCGAGTCCTTCTTGGCCCAGGTGGGAATGCCTTCGCGGCGCGCGAGCGCGCGCACTTCCCGCTTCGCCAATTCCCCGAGCGGAAACAGCACCGGCGTGAGCTGCTCCTGCGTCAACTGGTGCAGGAAGTAGCTCTGGTCCTTGGTCGCGTCGAGAGCCTTGAGCAACTCGATTCGCGCCCCGCTCCGGCGCACCCGCGCATAGTGACCGGTCGCAATGTGGTCGGCACCCAGCGCGCGCGCATGGTCGAGGAAGGCGCGGAACTTGATCTCGCTGTTGCACAGCACGTCCGGGTTCGGCGTGCGGCCGGCGGCGTATTCGCGCAGGAAATGCGCGAATACGCGCTCGCGGTACTCGCGCGCGAAGTTGACGGCCTCCAGCTCGATGCCGATGACGTCGGCGACGGAGGCCGCATCGACCAGATCCGTGCGCGACGTGCAGTATTCGTCGGTGTCATCGTCCTCCCAGTTCTTCATGAACAGGCCGACGACGTCGTACCCCTGCTGCTTCAGCAGCCAGGCCGCGACCGACGAATCGACGCCGCCCGACATGCCGACGATCACGCGCGCCTTGCGCGGCATCACATTTCCGTGACGAGGTCGAGCGGCCGCCGCAACCCGGCGCGGTAGTCGTCGACGCAGCGGAGCACGAGCGGGCTCCGGTGCCGGTCGCGATGCGCGACCAGATCGCCGTAGGGAAGCCACAGCGCCCGCAGAATGCCCCGGTCGAGCGGGCGGTGCGCCTCGTGCGCAACGATGTCACCGGCAAAGGCAAAGCGAATGAACGTGGCCCCGGTCGCGGTGGCCTGCCAGCGATAGATACCCACGAGCGCCGTCGGCGCGACGCGGTATCCCGTCTCCTCGAGCGTTTCGCGCACCGCGGCGTCCACCAGCGTTTCGCCGGCCTCCAGATGACCCGCCGGCTGATTGAGGCGGACGCCGTCACGCGTCTCTTCCTCGACCAACAGGAATGCGCCGTCGTGGACGACAATCGTCGCGACGGTGACGGCCGGTCGGGTCAGCTGGTTTTCACGCATGGCCTCGGAGTGTGCACTGTGTCCGTCCGGACGGCAAAAAGGCAGGGTCGGGACCCTGCCTTTTTGCTTATGAATCGGCGAAGCCGGCCAAGTGCCCGGCTTCATCGAGGCGCGGCTACTTCTTCGGTGCGGCAGCCTTGTCAGCAGCGGCCGGCGCCGGAGCAGCAGCGGCCGGAGCAGCCGCGGCCGGCGCCGGAGCAGCAGCGGGGGCCATCGCCTTGGCCGGCGCCGCCGCCGGAGCAGCAGCGGCGGGAGCAGCCTTGTCAGCCACCGCCTTCTTGTCGGCGGCCTTCTTGTCGGCAGCGGCCTTCTTGTCGGCAGCAGCCTTGTCAGCCGCCGCCTTCTTGTCGGCGGCCTTCTTGTCGGCAGTGGCCTTCTTGTCGGCAGCAGCCTTGTCAGCCGCCGCCTTCTTGTCGGCAGCAGCCTTGTCAGCCGCGGCCTTCTTGTCGGCAGCAGCCTTGTCAGCCGCGGCCTTCGCGTCGTCCTTCTTCATATCGGACTTCGCCGGGGCAGCCATGGCCGGAGCAGCGGCCGGCGCAGCGGCCGGCGCAGGGGTTGCCGCGGGCGCTATCGCCTTGGCCGGCGGCGTAGCGGGAGCAGCTGCCGGGGCGGGCGCCTGGGCGGCGGCGGTGGCGGCAACTGCAGCGGCGATCAGTGCAACGATAAGCTTGCTCATCTTCGTTTCCTCGGTGGTTGGTTCAGGTAGGACGTGCTACGGAAAATATTGACAAAACCTTTGATTTATAAACACTTTAACGTCGTCGGACAACCGGGATCCCTGCTTTCAGGCGACCGATCGCGAGCCGTTGCCGCCGTTAACGGTCTTCTCCTTCGCGCGGTTGACATATCTTCGTGGGCGCGGGCGCAGGCGGAAGCGGAGCGCGGCCAAGGCCGCGCCTACGTGGGCGCGGGCTTGCCCGCGCTCGACGGACGCAGGCGCAGGCGGAAGCGGAGTGCGGCCAAGGCCGCGCCTACGATTCGATAGGAGGCGAGCGCCCTGAGCCTGGGGGCCCGTCCCTCAGCGGTCGAGATCCATGTCCTGCTGCAGCCAGGCCCGGAGCATCGGTACGGTGATGGGCCGCTTGGTGGCGAGCGAATGCCGGTCCAGGGCAACGAGCATTCCGATCAGCGCGCCCATGTCGCGACGGCCGTGAGCCAGCAGGTACCCGATGACCTCGTCGGCCAGGCGAAAGCCGCGTGCCTGCGCATAGGCCGCCAACGCGGCAGGCTTGTCGGCATCGGCGAGCGGTGTGAGCTCGTAGACGAGGCCCCAGCCCAGGCGCGTACGCAGGTCTTCGCGCAGCGGCAGTGCCGCCAGCGGCAACCGGCTCGCCACGAGCAGATGCCCACCGTGTTCGCGAAGGCCGTTGAAGAGCGTGAACATCCGCGCCTGCGCTTCGGGCGTGGCATGTTCGATGCCGTCGATCGCGACGACAGCCCGCCGCGAAAGCGTTGCCGGATCCTGTGCGAGCAGCTCTCCCGGGTCCGCCACGAACACCCCCGCGCCGCCACGCGCACTGACGGCATCGACAGCGGCACGCAGCAGGTGCGTTTTGCCGGCGCCGGGCGATCCCCAGAGCATCACGCCGGTTTCCGCCGCCTTGCCCGCCGCCAATGCCTTCACCGCGGCCAGAGCCTCGGCATTGCCGCCGGGCAGGAAATTGGCGAACGACGGCGGCTCGGGTGCCGCGAGTTCGAAGACGAGTTGTTCGGTCACTGGTGTCGCGAGTCGGAAATTCGCTTGCTGGCCCGTTGCGGCCATGCACGGTCAGGATCGGCGGCAGGCGCCGCCTCGAATCCGGTAAAATTGCCGCAGCGTCGCACTTTACCCCGTCGCCGACGCTTCGCTCAATCCGGCTCGTTCGGCCCCCGCGCGCCGGACCGAGGTCATCTTTCCCCGCCACCCATGACATCGCCCGTCCCC
This sequence comes from uncultured Bordetella sp., assembly GCA_964354035.1. Lineage (GTDB taxonomy): Bacteria > Pseudomonadota > Gammaproteobacteria > Burkholderiales > Casimicrobiaceae > CAIWHR01. The sequence goes on along the minus strand of CAYGYQ010000046.1, from coordinate 12,731 downwards.
ACCCCGCCGTCCCCGCTCTCGTACCGCGATGCCGGCGTCGACATCGATGCCGGCGACGCGCTCGTCGAGCGCATCAAACCGTTCGCCGCACGGACGATGCGCCCCGAAGTGCTGGCCGGGATCGGCGGCTTCGGCGCGCTGGTGGAGCTGCCGAAGCGCTATCGGGAGCCGGTGCTCGTTTCGAGCACCGACGGCGTGGGCACGAAGCTGAAGCTCGCGTTCGCGCTGAACCGCCACGACACGATCGGCATCGACCTCGTCGCGATGAGCGTCAACGACATTCTCGTCCAGGGCGCGGAGCCGCTGTTCTTTCTCGATTACTACGTGTGCGAGCGACTGGACGTCGGCGTGGCCGCCGACGTCGTCAAGGGCATCGCCGCCGGTTGTGAGCTGGCTGGCTGCGCCCTCATCGGCGGCGAGACGGCCGAGCATCCCGATGCGTTCGTTCCCGGCGAATACGACCTTGCCGGCTTCGCCGTCGGCGTCGTCGAGAAGTCGAAGGCCATCGACGGCACCCGGATCCGCGACGGCGATGTCCTGCTCGGCCTGGCGTCGAGCGGGCCGCACTCCAACGGCTTCTCGCTCGTGCGCCGCATTCTCGCGGTCGCGGGCGCCGACCTGGCCGCGCCGTTCTCCGGCGCCGTCGGGACGCGCACGCTGGGCGAGGCACTGCTGGAGCCGACCCGGATCTACGTGAAACCGATGCTCGCGGCGATGCCGAAGATCGACGTCAAGGGCATGGCGCACATCACCGGCGGCGGGCTGGTCGAGAACACCCATCGAATGTTCCCGGATCATCTGGGCGCGCGCGTGGAGCGCGCGTGCTGGCCGCGACCGGCGATCTTCGATTGGCTGCAGCGCGCCGGAAACGTGGCCGACGCCGAAATGCACAGGGTGTTCAACTGCGGAATCGGGATGGTCGTCGTGGTCGCCGCCACGGAGGCCGGGCGGGCCGCGGAAGTTCTCGGCGAAGCGGGGGAAACCGTCTACCGCATTGGTTCGGTCGTGCCGCGCGCTGCCGACGCGCCCGGCACCGTCATCGTCTGAATGAACGACCCCTGCGCCCACGTCCTTCGCTGCCCCCCGCGCCAACCGCCATGGCCGTTCCCCGCGTTACCGTCCTGACCTCCGGGCGCGGCTCGAACCTGGCGGCGCTGCTTGCCGCCGAGCGCGCCGGCCGTCTCGGCGGGGCCATCACCGCGGTCATCGCCAACCGCGCCGCCATTCCCGCGCTGGCGATCGCCGAGACGCACGGTGTTGCGGGCATCGTCGTTCCGCACGATGCATACCCCGACCGCGACGCGTTCGACTTGGCGCTCGCCGCGGCGATCGACGCGAGCGAGCCGGATCTGGTCGTGCTTGCCGGGTTCATGCGCATCCTCGGCCCGGCGCTGGTCGGGCGTTACGAGGGCCGGATGCTCAACATCCATCCGTCGCTGCTGCCGGCGTATCCCGGGCTTCACACGCACCGCCGCGCGCTGGCCGACGGCGTGCGCATCCACGGCTGCACCGTGCACTTCGTGACTGCAGCGCTGGATCACGGGCCGATCGTCGCGCAGGGTGCCGTGCCCGTGCGGGACGGCGACGATGAAGCCATGCTCGCCGCCAGAGTGCTCGCGGTCGAGCACCGGTTGCTGCCGGCCGCCGTGCGCGCATTCTGCGCGGGCCGCCTCGTCATCGCCGGTAATCGAGTGCGCGTCAAAGGTGAACTTGTCCCCGCTGCTGCGCTCGAAGTGCCATCCCCTGGCCCCTGACGCCGTCCCTGCCGGCTTTTCCGTTGCCCGATGCTCGCAATGGCCGCCTCCACGCAATCGCCCGCCGTTCCCGCGTTGATCCGCGCCATCGTCGCCCGTGCGCCGCCGCCCGGCCTGATCGTCGGGCTCGCGTTGTCGATTGCGGTGCACGCTGCGTTCTCGCTCTGGCCGACGGACACCGAGGCGCCGCCCGACACCGTTCCGCTGCAGGCATCGATCACCCAGATGCCGCCACCGCCCGCGCCGGCAGCGGGGGCTCCGCCGAAGCCGCGCCCGAAGCCGCAGCGGGCAACGGCAACCCGCCCGCCGACCGAACCGGTCGCGGCCATCGAGCCCGTCGCCGTGACGGAGCCCGCAGCTCCCCTGGCCGAGCCCACCGCCGAGGCGATGGCCGCCGGGCCGCAGCCGCCGACGGAAACCGTGGCGGCGGAACCCGCGAGCGTCCTTCCCCATCCTCCCGCGAAGACTCTTCCCAGCCGCGTCGACCTCGTCTACAAGGCGTTCCTCGGCACGCAGGGCTTCCTCGTCGGCGAGGCCATCTACCGTTTCGAGCACGCCGGGAACGAATACCAGATCACGACCATCGGCGAGGCGAAGGGGCTCGCTGCGCTGTTCCTGCGCGGGCAGGGGAAAATGGAGAGCCGGGGCCAGATCACCGCCGCGGGCCTGCGACCGCACGAGTTCGCGGTCGAACGGGGGAGCAGGGAACGGCGCGAAACCGCGATCTTCGACTGGGAAATCGGAATGGTCACGCTCTTCGAGCAGAAATCCGAAGCGCTCGAGCTGGCGACGTTCGATCCCCTCACGCTGATGTGGCAGGCCTATTTCTCGCCGCCCGTCGACGACGTCCAGGACATCAGCGTCGCGACGACCCGTCGCGTCGCCCGCTACACGCTCACGCGCGAGGCGGAAGAGACGATCGTCTGGTCGCAGGGCGAGATCGCGACCGAGCGCTGGCGCCGCCGGAGCGAAGACGGCAGCGTGCACGCGACCATCTGGCTCGCGCCGTCACTGCACTATGTCCCGGTGAAGATGCGGGTCACCGGCTCGTACCGCGGCATGATGGAGGCCACGCTCGAAGCCACGCTCGATTCGATCCGCGTCGACGAAACGCTCGCCCGCCAATGATGCCGCGCGCGGCGGTGCGGGCGAACCAGGTGGCGGGACTGGCGGCAGCCATCGCCGCGATCCGGCCGCTCCGGCAGCCGGCCGACACGCTGCTGCACCAGTTCTTCCGCCAGCACCCGGCGATGGGCCAGCACGACCGGGCATTCGTCGCCGACGGCGTCTTCGCGTACCTTCGCCGGCGGCGCTCGCTGGAGGCCATCGCGCAGACGCAAAGCCCGCGGCACCTGGCGCTGGCGGTGCTGGTGCGCGAACTCGGAATCGGCGTGCGCGACTGCGAGGGGGCACTGTCCGCCGATGATGCGCTTTGGCTGCGCGCGTTCAAAGCGCGCCTCGCCACGCCGCTTCTGCCGGCCGTTGCCGCCGACCTGCCGGACTGGCTCTGGGAGCGGCTGGGCGCCGCGTACGGCGATGCCGAGCGCGCGGCGCTCGCCCACGCGTGGCTCTCCGCGGCGCCGCTCGATCTGCGCGTCAACCCGCTCAAGACGACGCGCGACGAGGCCCGTGCCACACTGGTCGCGTCAGGCATTGCGGCGGAACCGACACCGTACTCGCCGCTCGGCCTGCGCGTCGCCGGCCGGCCGGCGCTGGCGCGGCACCCGCTGTTCACGACGGGCGCGATCGAAGTGCAGGACGAAGGCAGCCAGCTCGTCGGCTTCCTCGTCGCGCCGAAGCGCACGGACATGGTCGTGGATTTCTGCGCCGGCGCCGGCGGCAAGACGCTGCTCCTCGGCGCGCTGATGCGCTCGCAGGGCCGGCTCTACGCGTTCGACACGCACGATCGGCGCCTCGCGAACCTGAAGCCGCGGCTCGCGCGCTCCGGGCTTTCGAACGTGCATCCGCAATTGCTGGCGCACGAGCGCGACACGAAGATCAAGCGCCTCGCCGGCAAGATCGACCGCGTGCTGGTCGACGCGCCGTGCACGGGGTTCGGCACGCTGCGGCGAAATCCCGACCTCAAGTGGCGCCAGCCGGAGTCCGCACTCGCGGAGCTCGCGGCCAAGCAGCGCGCGATACTTGCGGCCGCGGCAACGCTGGTGAAGCCTGGCGGTCGCCTCGTCTATGCGACCTGCAGCGTGCTGCCGGACGAAAACGAGGCGGCGGTGGGCCCGTTCCTCGCCGCGAATCCCGCCTTCGCGCGCGGCGATGCAGCGGCCGAACTCGCGCGCGCCGGCATCCGGCTCGACACCGGGCCGGCATTGCAGCTCTATCCGCATCGGCATGGCTGCGACGGTTTCTACGCCGCGGTGCTCACGCGCACGGCATAGCCCACGCAACCGATCGCACAGGCGCG
>CAYGYQ010000046.1:3125-8458 GCA_964354035.1 uncultured Bordetella sp. | reverse complement strand
AGGCGCGGGCTTGCCCGCGCTAGATCCACCCCAGCGCCGGCAAGCCGGCGCCCACGGATGCGCCACTATGGCGCTGATGCCATGCCGTTGGCGGCCTCGGGCGCCAGTGAATTCCGGTAGACTTTCCGGACCATGCCGCCGACTCTGCTCACTCACATCGAGGCTGCGCTCACGTCATACGCTGGCTGGATCGAGCTCGCCATCATCGCCGGCTGTTTCGGAATCGGCTGGATCCTCGATCGGCGCTGGCGCATCCAGTCCGCCTCCGCGGCGGAGGTCGTGCGTCTGGGCCTCGGCAGCGTGAACCGGCTGCTGCTGCCGCTCATCACGCTCGTGCTGATGGTCGTCGCCACCGTCGCCTTCAGTCGCTGGCAGCCGCCGTTCTTTCTTCCGCTCGCCATTCCGCTGATCGTCGCGCTGGCGCTGATCCGGCTCCTCGTCTACGCGATGCGCGAGATCTTCGGCACCCCGGCGTGGCTGCCGTCCTCGGAGCGCGTCGTGTCGTTCACGATCTGGGGCATCGTGCTGCTGCATTTCACCGGCGTGCTGCCCGAGCTTTGGGCCGAGCTCGACGCGATGGCGATCCCGGTGGGCAGCAAGCAGGTCTCGGTGTTCGAGCTGCTCAAGGGCGCCGTCGTGCTGATCCTGACGGTCTCGGTCTGTCTCTGGCTGTCCGGTGTCGTCGAGCAAAGGCTGCAAAAGGCGGCGCAAGTCGACAGCAGCGTTCGCGTGGTCATCTCCAAGCTCGTCCGCGCGTTGCTGCTGGCGGTCGGCGGACTGTTCGCGCTGCAGGCGGTCGGCATCGACCTCACGCTGCTGACCGTTTTTGGCGGAGCGCTGGGCGTGGGCATCGGCCTCGGCCTGCAGAAGCTGGCGAGCAACTACATCGCCGGCTTCACGATCCTGCTCGACCGGTCGATCCGCCTGGGCGACAGAATCACCGTGGACAAATACTCCGGCATCGTGGACCGGCTGACGTCGCGCTACGTCATCGTGCGCAGCCTGGACGGCATCGAGGCGGTCGTGCCCAACGAGACCCTGGTGACGACGATCGTGCTGAACCACGCGCGCGCCAAGCGCGAAGTTCGGCTGGGCCTGTCCGTGCAGGTGGCCTACGACACCGACATCGACCTGGCGCTGAGGCTGATGGAGGCCGCGGCCCTGACCGAGCCCCGCGTGCTGAAGAACGCGCCGAACGCGCCGGCGGCGCTCCTGGTCCGGTTTGCCGAGAGCGGGATCGATCTCGAGCTCGGAGTCTGGATCGGCGATCCCGACAGCGGCCAGCTCGACCTGCGCAGCGCGCTCAACCGCGCGATCTGGCGGTCGTTTCAAACGCACGGCATCCGGGTTCCGTTGCCGCAGCGCGAACTGCGTGTCGTCGGACTTCCGAACGGGTCGGGCGGCACACCGGCAGAGGTCCTCCGCGCCGATCCGGCAGCTTGAGACCCGTTGGTCCGACTTGTCGTCGTTTCTGCAACGCCTTGTTTAATAAGACTGTATCCGCGGATATTCGAGATTCCAGCCGGTTTCGCGTATCATTGAGCCATTACAACAACGGGTTCGAGGCCAGGCGCCGCAGCCCAAAAGAGGAACTCCCCGATGCCCTTCGATCTTCTCGGCTTTGCCGCGCACGGCCTGTTGCCGCTCCCGTGGTGGGGCTATTTCGTCGTCGCGCTGGCGCTGACGCACGTCACCATCGCCTGCGTCACGATCTTTCTGCACCGCGCGCAGGCGCACCGGGCGCTCGACCTCGGCCCCGCCGCCAGCCATTTCTTCCGGTTCTGGCTTTGGCTGACGACCGGCATGGTCACCAAGGAGTGGGTCGCCATCCATCGCAAGCACCACGCCAAGGTGGAAACGCCGGACGACCCGCACAGCCCCCAGACGCGCGGCATCAAGACGGTCTTCTGGCGCGGCACCGAGCTCTACCGTGCCGAGGCGAAGAACGCCGAGACGATCGAGAAATATGGCCGCGGCACGCCCGACGACTGGATGGAGCGCAACGTCTACACGCGCTTCTCGTGGGAGGGCGTCGGCCTGATGCTGGTGGTGAATCTGATGCTGTTCGGCGGCGCCGGACTCACCATCTGGGCGGTCCAGATGGCGTGGATTCCGATCACGGCGGCAGGCATCATCAACGGCATCGGGCACTACTGGGGCTATCGCAATTTCGCGTCCGCCGACGCGTCGACCAACATCGTGCCCTGGGGCATCCTGATCGGCGGCGAGGAGCTGCACAACAACCACCATGCGTACGGGACGTCGGCGAAGCTCTCGTCGCGCTGGTACGAGTTCGATCTGGGCTGGACCTACATCCGCATGCTCGAAATGCTGGGCCTCGCCCAGGTGCGCAAGGTCGCCCCGACGCTTCGGGTCGCGCCGATCGCCAAGCCGGCGCCGGATTTCGCGACGCTGCAGGCGGTGATCGCGAACCGTTATGCGGTGGCGACCGCCTATGCGCGCACGCTGAAGGAAACCTGCGCCGCCGAGCTCGCGCGACTGCGCGAGCGCGCCGGGCGCAGCGAGTTCGCCGACCTGCCCAGCATGCGCGGCCTGAAGCGCTGGCTGACCGGCGACACGGTCAGCGCCCTGCGCGAGCGTGAGCGCGCGGCGCTCGTCCGGGCAATGGAAAAGAGCCGCGCCCTTTCGACCATATACGCGATGCGCCAGGAGCTCAACGTGCTCTGGGAACGCTCGACCGAATCGCGTGAGCAGTTGCTCGCCCGGCTGCAGGACTGGTGCCGGCGCGCCGAAGCCTCGGGCATTGCGCCGCTCGCCCAGTTCTCGCTGCAGCTCAAGCGCTACGCGTAGGTCGCATCGCGAACCGGTGCATCGTTGTTGTCGCAGGGATCAGCCCGTCGCGACAACGGGACTGCGTGTGCGGGCGGCGGGCGCACCGGCAGCAGCGTCCTTTGCACTCGGTCCATTCTTCGCGTTCTGTTCGGCCAGATAATCGAGCGTGACGCTCACGGCGCGGTCGAACAGCGGCACCGGCTCCACGATCAACGTCACCCTGCCGGCGCTCATCTCCCAGGCGAGTTCCTCGGGCGTCAGCACCGTTACCGACGTCCCTGAGCGGTTCGAGAAGATGTAGGTGGCGCGCCACGGGCTGATCCAGGAAAGCCGCGCCTTGACGCGAGTTCCGTCCTGGTCGAAGGCGAGCCACGTGCCCAGAACGAGATCGGCAACGAAATCGTGCAAGTTCCCCATTTTCTTGCGCGCGAGCAACGCCGGCATCGGGGATCCCAGGTTGTCGTAGGCGGCCGGGACTTGGCCCGCTCCCGGCTTGATCGCGGCGATGTGCAGGTCATAGAGCACAGCGAGGAAGCGCGTCATCTTCTCGTTGTCCACCTGCACCGCGGCCCCGCCGGCGCGCAGCCGGCGAACGATACTCGGAATCATCGCCGAGAGCGCGGCCCTCTGTGCCGTTCGACCGTTGGCGCAAATCGACCACAACATGTCGTCGAGCGTCTTGACGGCCGCACGATTGGACTCGCTGCGCGATCCGTCCGCCTGCCGTACCTTGGTCAGGTAGTCGGCCCAGACGGTGCCGACAAAGGCGCGTACATCGAAGGGGATGTGAGCTCCGGCGAGCTTGTCGCGAATGAGCACCCGTACTCGCGAACGATGGGCATCGCGCGTCTCCGCCGCCAACGCCTCGTCCACGCTCGACTGCATGGCCGCCCAGCCGCGCTTCTGCCATTCGTCGTTGAATTTCTCCAGCGTTTCGCATCCGAACACGAACACATCCGCGTCCAGAACGTATTCCGCCCGCACCGCTCTTATCATCGACGTAGCGAGCTGCACCAGCGCATCGCCATACGCTTCGTCGTCATCGGCGCCGATGGCGGCGTCGGCCAGTCGCTCGAGCAGCCGTCGGGCAGCGTGCCGGCTGTCGGTGAAAAAACTCGGATCGGCCAGCGCGGCCTTGAGAATCGGCAGCTGCAACCCCTCGTACAGCTTGCGAAAGCGGGGCGTGATCGACGGGTCGCGAAAGATGTAGTCGAACACGAAGCCGACGACATCCATCGCCGTCCGCTCGCTTTCCCCCGGCAGTATTGGCGCGGTTGCCGCGTGGATCCACGGAATGCGGTTCACGGGGGTGACCCGGGTGTCGATCCCCGCGGGCGGGCGCAGCCGCAGGTACTCGGTCATCGGATCGTTGTGCTGCCAATGGTCGAGCCGCTCCAGCACCGGCTGGAGCGGCCCGGATGCCATCATCCGGTCGAGCTGCGGGAAATGGCCGGCATCGCTCGCCGCGCGCCGCGGCACGTTGCCCGCGTCGCCCGCATACGGATTGACTGGAAGCGGCGCCAGCGCGTAGCCGGCGGCCTTGGCGGCGTCCAGGTCCAGGTTGCGCCACGCCTGGCGCGACGTCGGCTTCACTTCGTTGAGCAGGCGGTTGAACAACGGCAGCAGTTGTCGGTCGTCCGCCGGTCGCAGGTCGCTTCGCGCGCGCAGGACCGCCCCGATGTCAGGCAATATCCCGCGCTCGGTCAGGAATCGATTGAGCTGGATATACGTCTTGTTGACCGTCGGCACGAAATCGCCGATGACGCGCTCCATCAGCGGCCGCCACACGCGCGCCTCGGGGTAAAGCGAACGCGACGTCACGCCGATTGCGTCGAGCAGATAGGCGGGCGAAAACGGATTGTCGACCTCGCGACCGGGCGGCTCGTCCAGCAGGACCGATACGCGATAGTCGAGCGCCCCGAGCTCCTGCTTCGCCGCCTCCGCCAGGCGTCTCGATGCCGTGGCCAGCGCGCGCTGGCTGCTGGTGTCGGAATCGCTCATCACGCGGAGGGAGCCGAGCGATTGCACCGGATCGGGCCGGCGTCCCTTGCGCCGCTGTCCGCTCAAACGCCGTTCGAAGAGGTCGCGCAAGGCGGCGTCGAACCGCTTGACCCATTCACCGCGCTTGGACCTGAAATCGTGGACGTTCTCCGGCGTCACCCGCGGATCCATTTCGAACAGATCGTTGCTGGTTTCGATTGAAAGCTTGCCCAGTCCGATGGAGACCGAACAATAGAGATCCAAGCAGTCGCGAAGGAGCGCGTGCTTGGCCGACGAACCGCTCGCCGGGGCTGCGCGGCCCGTTTCCATTCGGGATTTCGCCACCAACGACGGACTAGGCATGCTCGTTCCGAGGCTTTCGGGGAAAGGCCTGGGAATCACGGAGTTCAGCCGCGCACGGCAGATCGCCAGGCAATCGCCTGGGTAGCAGCAAATTTCGGGCCAAAACGCCTGGGATCCGTTCGAATGACTAGCCGTTCAGCCGGGCAGCCGCATGCCTGGGCCTTGGCAGTGGCGGTATCGGTAGCGGCAGCGTTGAC
>CAYGYQ010000046.1:0-3025 GCA_964354035.1 uncultured Bordetella sp. | reverse complement strand
GGCAGCCGCATGCCTGGGCCTTGGCAGTGGCGGTATCGGTAGCGGCAGCGTTGACGATGCGCCAGTCAGATCAAGCCCTTAGGGGTCGGTAAGGACTGGCCGCCCACGAATACAACCGCGGCGACCGAATCGAGGCGACGCTACTGCCGCCGCCCGGACGAGCGGGTCACTTGAGTTTCGTTTCCTTGTACGCGACGTGCTTGCGGGCGACGGGATCGAACTTCTTGATCTCCATCTTCTCCGGCATCAGTTTCTTGTTCTTCATCGTCGTGTAGAAGTGGCCGGTGCCGGCCGACGATTCGAGTTTGATCTTTTCGCGCATGGTCGGGGTCCTTCAGCTGGTCAGATGCGTTCGCCGCGGGCGCGCAGGTCGGCGAGCACGACTTCGATGCCGTTCTTGTCGATCGTCCGCAACGCGGCGTTGGTCAACCGCAGCCGGATCCAGCGGTTCTCGCTCTCCAGCCAGAACTTGCGCCGCTGCAGGTTGGGCAGGAAGCGCCGCTTGGTCTTGTTGTTGGCGTGGGAAACGTTGTTGCCCACCATCGGGGCCTTGCCGGTGATCTGACAGACTCGAGCCATGGCTCGCTCCTTCGTATGCGGGAATTGCACGGGACCGCGCTTGCGCAAAGTCGATGATTATACCCGGATTTCGGGCCAACACTCAAGGCGTTCAGGTCGGGCCTGTTCAGGTCGGGCCTGTCAGGTCGGGCCGGCGCGGGACGCCCGGCGCGCCGGCCACAGACCGGTCAGAGCAGCCCGCGTTCGGCGAAGGACGTGAGCTGGCCGTCGGCAACCACGAAGTGGTCGAGCGTGCGGATGTCCACCAGCGCGAGCGCCTGTTTCAGCGCCTGGGTGAGGAGCTCGTCGGCGCGGCTGGGTTCGGCGACGCCGGACGGGTGGTTGTGCGCGAAGATCATCGCCCCGGCGTTGCGCGCGAGCGCCGCCTTGACGACTTCGCGCGGGTAGACGGACGTCTGCGCGAGGGTGCCCCGAAAGAGCTCGTCCGCGGCCAGCAGGCGGTTCTGGCTGTCGAGAAACAGGCCCACGAAGACCTCGTACGGGCGCGCTGCGAGCAACAGCCGGAGGTAATCGCGTACCGCCTGCGGCGAGGCCAGCGCATCGCGCCGGCGCGCCTGCTGCGCCAGCGAGCGACGGGAGAGCTCGACGATGGCGGCGAGCTCCGCGCCCTTCGCCGGGCCGACGCCGTGGACCGCGACGACTTCCGCGACCGGTGCCGCCAGCAGCCCGGCCACCCCGTCAAAGCGGGTGATAAGTGTGCGGGCGACGTCGAGCGCGCTGCGCCCCGTGGTGCCTGTGCGCAACAGCAGCGCGACGAGCTCGGCATCGGACAGCGCGGCTGCACCATGCGCGAGCAACCGTTCGCGTGGTCGTTCACCCTGCGTATTTCCAACGATTCGCATGGAATTCGCTCCGGTCTGCTCGCGAAGCTCCACGCGGGCGGCGCCCACGCGGCATCGGAGTCCGGGGCAGTGTAAACTTCGCGCCGTCACACGCGCATTCGCCATTGGGATGATGGACCATAAGCCGCTTTCGAGGATCGTGCTGGGCCTGACCGGCGGCATCGCCGCTTACAAGGCCGCCGAGCTCACGCGGATCTTCATCAAAGCGGATATCCTGGTGGACGTTTGCATGACGGCGGCTGCCTGCCGCTTCATCACGCCACTGACGTTGCAGGCGCTGTCGGGGCGCCCCGTGCAGACCGACCTCTGGGCGTCCGGCGCCGACAACGGCATGGGCCACATCGACCTGTCGCGCGGCGCTGACGCGATCGTCATCGCCCCGGCGTCCGCCGATTTCCTCGCCAAGATCGCCAACGGTCATGCCGACGATCTCCTGTCCACGCTGACGCTCGCGCGCGACTGCGCGCTGTTCGTCGCACCCGCGATGAACCGGCAGATGTGGGCGAATGCGGCCAACCAGCGCAACGTCGCGCGGCTCATCGCCGACGGCGTCGTCGTGCTGGGTCCCGGCAGCGGCGACCAGGCGTGCGGCGAGACCGGCGAGGGCCGGATGCTGGAGCCGCAGGAGATCTTCGACGCCGTCATCGCCTGGGGTCAACCGAAGTTGCTCGCGGGACGGCGCGTGCTGCTCACCGCCGGCCCGACATTCGAGGCGATCGATCCGGTGCGCGGCATCACCAACACCAGCTCCGGCAAGATGGGCTATGCACTCGCGCAGGCCGCTGCCGAGGCAGGCGCGACGGTCACGCTCGTCAGCGGACCGACACCGCTCGCCACACCGGCCGGCGTTATGCGAATCGACGTCACCAGCGCCGCCGCGATGGCCGCCGCCGTCGAATCGAGCCTGGACGGCGTCGATGCCTTTATCGCGGTCGCAGCGGTCGCCGATTACACGCCGGTCGCGCCGGCAGCCACCAAGCTCAAGAAGAGCGGCGCGCCGATGACGATCACGCTGCAGCCAACGGTCGACATCCTCGCGACTGTCGCCGCGCGGCCCGGGGCACCGTACTGCGTCGGCTTCGCTGCGGAGACGAACGACGTCGAACGCAACGCCGACGAAAAGCGCCGGCGCAAGCGGCTGCCGCTGATCATCGCCAACCGGGCGCAGGACGCCTTCGGCAGCGACGACAACGAGGTTGTCCTGTGCGACGATGGCGGGGCGCACGCGCTGCCGCGGATGGGCAAGCTCCCGCTCGCGCGGCGCCTGATCGCGGAAATCGCGCGGCGCCTGCCGCAGCGCACCGGCGCCAAAATGCCATGACCGCGCGGACGGCACGGATAGCGCTCAAGGTTCTCGACGAGCGGATTCGCCCGCATCTGCCCGCCTACGCGACACCTGGCGCGGCGGGGATGGACCTGCGCGCGTGCATCGACGCTCCGATCGCGCTCGGACCCGGGCACGTCGAGCTCGTTCCGACCGGCGTGGCCATCCACGTCGCCGATCCCGGCCTCGCCGCCGTGATCCTGCCCCGCTCGGGGCTCGGCCACAAGCACGGCATCGTGCTCGGCAATCTCGTCGGGTTGATCGACTCCGACTATCAGGG
>CAYGYQ010000045.1:3631-17940 GCA_964354035.1 uncultured Bordetella sp. | reverse complement strand
TCGGTCATCCTGATCGCGATGAACGAGGAAGCGTCCATTGCGCGCACGCTGCGCTCGGTCGCCTTCGCCGACGAGATCGTCGTGGTCGATTCGGGCAGCAGCGATCGCACCGTCGAGATCGCGCGCGAACTCGGCGCGAAGGTCACAGTAACCGACGACTGGCCAGGATTCGGCCCGCAGAAGAATCGCGCGCTCGATCTCGCGACCGGCGACTGGGTGCTGTCGCTCGACGCCGACGAGTGGCTGACGGCCGAGTCCGCGGAGGAGATCCGGCGCGCGGTGGGCGAGGGCGCCGCCGGAGCGGCGGCATTCCGGCTGCCGCGCCGCTCCAGTTTCTGCGGACGCTTCATGCGCCACTCCGGCTGGTGGCCGGATTACGTGGTGCGCCTGTTCCGCCGGGGCAGCGCGCGCTTTTCCGACGACACCGTCCATGAGCACGTCATCGTCGAAGGGAACACCGGCACGTTGCGCGAGCCGATCATGCACGAAACCTTCGTCGACCTCGACGACATGCTGGGCAAGATGAACAGCTATTCGACGCTGGCCGCGAAACGTCTGCGCCAGGACGGCAAATCGGCGGGGCTGACCAAGGCGGTCTTGCGCGCACTGTGGGCCTTCGTCCGCACTTACTTCCTGCGCGCCGGCTTTCTCGACGGCCGCGAGGGATTCATGCTGGCGGTGGCCACGGCCGAGGGGACGTACTACCGCTACGCGAAACTCTGGCTGCTGCGCAAGCGCTGATGCACGCGATTCAGGTCGTCGAGCCGACGCTGGAGGGGTATTCGGGCCACTGTCACGCGCTGGTTTCGAGCTTCGTCCGTGCGGCCGCGCCCGCCGCCATCGACCTGTGGAGCGGCAAGGGAGCGGAAGGCATGGCGTTCAGGCCGGGCGTCACGATCCACCCGTTCTTCCGGCGACGCATCCGGCTGCCACAGTCGCTCTACCTGCTGCACCGGCTCGTCCGCGGCACGGGTCGGATCGTGGTCACGACCGCGCGCACGAGCGACCTCGCGCTGCTCGACGTTGCCGGCCGTGGACACATCGGACCCGACCGGGTCTTCCTCTACTTCCACTGGGTAAGGCCGTCGCCGCGCAAGCTGCGGCTGCTGCAACGGATCGCGGTCCGGCAGCCGGAGGTCGTGATCCTCGGCACCACGGAGTCCGTCGTCGAGGTGTTCCGGCGCTGCGGTTTCGCGCATGTTCTTTTGCTGCCCTACCCGGCCCCGCAACCTGCGCCGACTGCGAGCGCGATGCCGTTCCGGCAATTGCTGTATGCGGGCGCCGCGCGCCAGGACAAGGGGTTCAAGGCCGTCGTGGACCTCGTGGCCCTCCTGGCCGCGCGCAGCGAAAGCATTCCGGTCGCAGTACAGATATCCGCCGATCATTACGGCAAGCTCGATGCCGCGACCCGCCATGACATCGCGCGTCTCAAGGCATTGCGTTATCCGCCGCTCACGCTGATCGGCGAGACGCCGTCACCCGAGGCGTATGCAGCGAACTTTCCCGGGAGCATCTGCCTGCAGCCGTACAACCGTGCCGAGTTCCGGGACCGTGTCAGCGGCGTGACGCTTGACGCCCTGGCACACGCTTGCCCCGTCATTGCCACGGCGGGCACCTGGACCGCGGACGTCATCGAACCCTGCGGGGCCGGCATCGCGCTGGCCGAGCCCGATGCAGAAAGCCTGTACGCCGCCGTCAACACGGTGCGTGCCGGCTATGCGCGCTTTCAGGCGGCTGCCTTGTCCGCCGGGCACGCGCGGAACCGTGACTCGTGGCGTCCGTTGCTGGATCGATTGGTCCTGTGACCGGAGCGCGGGCAAGCCCGCGCCCACGATAGGGTGCGCCGAATCAAACCGTAGGCGCGGCCTTGGCCGCGCTCTGCCATGCAGGCGATGTTGCGCTGCAGCAGGCGCATTTCGGGCGCAAGGTGCAGGTTTTGTGGCATGCGCCGGCCTGGTCCGGCCTCTGTTTCTGACGGTCCTGCCAGTGCGCACCTGCGGCCACCAGCCGATTCCGGTTCTGGCACACCTTCTGCTCAGCATGGTCGTGCAGGATCCGACTCGCATGAGGAGCAGCGGTATGGATACCGTTTTCCGCGCCCGCCCGGCGCCAGCCGTCCACAGGAATGCCGCCGCCTGTCCTGCGATCGCCCGGGAACAGCGCTATGCGGCACACAACTACGACCCATTGCCGGTCGTGCTTGCGCACGGCGACGGCTGCTGGCTGTGGGATGTGCACGGTCGCCGCTATCTCGACATGATGAGTGCGTATTCGGCGGTGAGTCACGGCCACGCGCACCCACGCATCGTGCAGGCGCTGGTCGAGCAGGCGCAGCGGCTTGCCGTCACGTCCCGCGTCTTCCACAACGAACTGCTGCCTGCATTCCTGCAGCGCTTGACCGAAGTGACCGGTCTCGACCGCGCGCTGCCCGCGAACGGGGGCGCCGAGGCCGTCGAGACTGCGCTGAAGGCCGCGCGCAAGTGGGGTCACAAGGTCAAGGGCATTCCCGCCAACCGGGCCGAAATCATCGTCTGCGAGGGCAATTTCCACGGCCGCTCGATCACGATCGTGGGCTTCTCGTCCGAGCCGCAGTATCGCGATGGTTTCGGACCGTTCACGCCGGGTTTCCGGCAGGTTCCCTATGGCGACGCCGAGGCGCTCGCGCGCGCGATCGGCCCCGACACTGCGGCGTTCCTCGTCGAGCCGATCCAGGGCGAAGGCGGCATCGTCGTCCCCCCGTCCGGTTATCTCGCCGAGTGCGCGCGTATCTGCCGTGACCGGAACGTGCTCCTCATCTGCGACGAGATCCAGACCGGCATGGGTCGCACCGGGAAATTCCTGGCGTCCGAGCACGAGAACGTCCGGCCCGATGGCGTCATCCTCGGCAAGGCGCTGGGCGGCGGTCTGCTGCCGGTGTCGGCGCTGGTCGGCACCGACGACCTGATGCAGGTGTTCACGCCGGGCGACCACGGCAGCACGTTCGGCGGCAATCCCCTCGCGGCGGCCGTCGGCCTCGCGGCGCTCGAAGTGCTGTTCGACGAGGGCATGATCGCGCGTTCGGCGGAACTCGGCGCACATCTGCTCGCGCGCCTCCGGACCGTCCCGAGCCCGCTGATCCGCGAGGTCCGCGGCAAGGGCCTCTTCATAGGCGTCGAGGTCGACCGCGACCGGATCACGGCGCGCGACGTCGTTGACCGGCTGCTGGCGCGCGGCATCCTGTCGAAGGACACGCATGGCGCCGTCGTGCGCTTCGCGCCGCCGCTAATGATCGACCGCGTGACGCTCGATTGGGCGGTCGAGGAAGTGCGTGCCGTGTTCATGGAACTGGGCGGCGGCGTCAGACGCGCGGCGTAGAAAACGCGGCGCTATACTGCGCCCATGGGTAAGCCCACGCTCGCCGGCAAGCTGGTGGTGGCGATTTCGTCGCGGGCGCTCTTCGACCTGACCGAGAGCCACCGGATCTACACGGTGGAAGGCGTGGGCGCCTACCACCGCTACCAGGTCCTGCACGAGGACGAAATGCTGGCGCCAGGCCCGGCGTTCGTGCTGGTGAAGAAGCTGCTGCGGCTCAATCGCCAGGACAAGCAGTACGTCGAGGTGATCCTGCTGTCGCGCAACTCGGCCGACACGGGCCTGCGCGTGTTCAACTCGATCAAGCACTACGGTCTCGACATCACGCGTGCCGCGTTCACCAAGGGCGAGCCGACGTCGCGCTACGTGCCGGCGTTCGGCGCCCACCTCTTCCTTTCGGCCGATCAGGGCGACGTGCGGCGCGCGCTCGACGAGGGCCACGCCGCGGCGACGATCTTTCCGAGCGCGGGCGGCACCAACGAAACCGACGAGCTGCGCATCGCGTTCGACGGCGACGCCGTCCTCTTTTCCGATGAGGCCGAGCGGATCTACCAGGCGGACGGGCTGGCCGCCTTCGCGCAGAGCGAATCGCAATCGGCGCTCGAGCCGCTCATCGGCGGCCCCTTCAAGGAGTTCCTCGCCGGACTGCATCGCATCCAGGCCGACTTTCCGGAGGACAAGAGCCCCATCCGCACCGCGCTCGTCACGGCGCGCAGCGCGCCAGCGCACGAACGCGTCATCCGCACGCTGCGTGCCTGGAACATCCGGATCGACGAGGCGCTGTTCCTGGGCGGCCTCGACAAGGGCGAATTCCTGCGCGCGTTTCGCGCCGACATCTTCTTCGACGACCAGCGCACGCACGTCGAATCGGCGCTGAAGCACGTCGCGGCGGGCCACGTGCCGCACGGCGTTGCCAACGAGGGGGGGCTACCGACACAGTGAGCGTGGGGACCGTTCAACTTCGTGGGCGCGGGCTTGCCCGCGCTCGATGGATGCAGGGGCAGGGCTCGCCGCGGGGCTCGCGGTGAAGCGCGGCCAAGGCCGCGCCCACGATTCCATCGGCAGCGAACGCAGTAAGCGTGGGGGCTGTTGATCCTACTCGAGAATCCGCCCGTGGAAGGGATACTGCGGATCGTTGTAGCCGGGCGTCGAGGGATGCCCGGGCGTCACCAGGGAATCCACGAGCGCCTCGTCCTCCTCGTTCCACTTCGTCCCGACCGCGGCGACGTAATCCTGCCACTGGTCGAACGTGCGCGGACCGGCGATCACGGACGTCACGATCGCGTTCGCCCACAGCCACGCCAGCGCGAACTGCGTGGCCGTGCGGCCCGTCTTCTCCGCGTGCGCCTGCAGGATCTGCGCGATCGCGAGCGACTCCTCGCGGAACTCGGTTTCCATCATGCGCGCGTCCTTGCGCCCCGCGCGCGAATCCTTGGGCACGACACCGGGCCGGTACTTGCCGGTCAGCAGGCCACGAGCGATCGGCGAATAGGGCGCGACGCCGATGCCGTAGTGATCGCACGCGGGCAGGATCTCGACTTCGGGTGTGCGGTTCAGCAGGTTGTAGTACGGCTGGCACACGACCGGCAGCGGCACGCCCTGGGCCTCGCATTCGCTCACGACCTCGGCGATGCGCCAGCCGCGGTAGTTCGACACGCCGAAATAGCGGATCTTGCCGCCGCGGATCAGGTCGCCGATAGCGCCCACCGTTTCGGCGATCGGAGTGCCAAAATCGTCGCGGTGCAGGTAATAGATGTCGATGTAGTCGGTGCCAAGGCGCGCCAGGCTGTCGTCGCAGGCGGCGAGCACCCAGCGCCGGGACAGCCCGCCGTCATGCGGCTTCGCCGTCATCGCGTTGCCCGCCTTGGTGGCGAGAATCCAGCGCCGCCGGTTGGCCCTGATGGCGGGGCCGACGATCCCTTCCGAGACGCCGTTGCCGTAGACGTCGGCGGTATCGATGAAGTTGACGCCAGCGGCGTACGCGGCGTCGACAATCCGCCGCGACTCGGCCGCGTCGGTGCGAGCACCGAAGGTCATCGTGCCCACGCAAAGCGTGGAGACTTCGAGTCCGCTCGCGCCCAGCCGCCGGTATTCCATGATCGTCCTTTCGTTCGGGCTCGCCTGGTGGCGAGCCGCCCGTTGCGCCCGGGCCGCGACCGTATCAGGCGGCATCTGCAGGTGGTCATTGTTGTATACGTCGAAACTGCAGTCGCCGCAATAGCCGATCGTGTCGAGCGGCGTGACGAAATCGGCGAACCCCTCGCCGTGCGGACGCGGCATTGCGCCGGCCGCAGGGTGTCATCGGGGTTTTCTCAGCAGCAGCGCTAGCGGGTGCCGGCGGCGGAATCGGTTTCCGCGGGCACGGCGCGGCGCCCCGGCCCGCTGTAGCGATACGGGATCTCCCTCGGCATGGGCCCCATGATGCGGCGGCCTTGTTGTTTCTGCTCCCACGCGTGCGCGAGAATTCCGACTGCGCGCGACAGGGCGAACAGGCCGCGACCGAGCTCCGGCTCGAAGCCCAGCTCGCAGAAAATCACGGCGGTGATGCCGTCGATGTTCATCGGGATGTGCCGGTTCTTGAGCGTCGAGATGGCGGCCTCGACCGCGTGGCCGATCGCGGCGAAGCGGCCGGACACGACGCCGGCGGCTTGCGCCTTCGCGACCAGCGCGAACAGCGGAGCCGTTCTGGGGTCGACCGGATGGAAGCGGTGGCCGAACCCGGGCACGATCTTCTCGCCAGCCGCGCGGTGGCGCTCGATGACGGCCGTGGCGGCCGCCAGAAGATCGCCGTCCTGGCCGGCCTCGGCGTCGATCTCGCGATAGAGCTCCATGCACTGCTGCCCGGCGCCGCCGTGGATGTCGTCGAGCACGTTGATCGCCGAGGCCATCGCACCGTTGACGGGCAGGCCGCAGGTCACCGCCATCCGCGCGATCGCAATGGAGGGCGCGTGCGGCCCGTGATCGACGCCGGGCACCATCGCCGCTTCGAGCAGGTCCGACTGCCCGCGCGACGGCAGCTCGCCCCGCAGCATCAGCCAGATCATGTCGGGAAAGCGCACGCGGCCGATCAGCTCCTCGATCGGATAGCCGCGAATCGCGATCTTGCCGGGATGAATGTCGATGATCGACGTGTCCCACCACGCGGAGGCGTCGGCGAGCAGTTCTTCGGGTGTCTTGGTCGTCATGGGGGTCTCGTGGGGAGGCACGTTCTCCGGTGGATGGATGGGCTTCAGGCGCCGAGCACGGTCTTGCGGATCGTCGCCAGCACGGCACGCAGGTCCTCGATCGGCACCTGGCCCGGGGCCGAGCTGCTCTTGCCGACGGCCCAGGTCAACGCGGAGCCGTAGACGAAGCCGACCATGCGCGACAGCGAGCCGTAGGGGCCCATCGACATGCTGATCAGCGGTATCGGCAGCGACTGGCTCGCCTCATAGGTCGCGCCGAGCAGGGTGAGCACGTCCGACGGCCCCTGGGGCATCACCGCCACCTTCGCGATGTCCGCGTCGAGCCTGTGCGCGAGGGCGAACTTGGCCGCGAGCGAAGCGGCGTCCGGCGTGGCCCGGAAGTTGTGGTACGAGCCGATCAGCTCGATGCCGTGCTCGCGGGACGTGGCGCGCAGCCGGCGGAAGTCATCGGCCGCGTTGACGGTCTCGTAGTCGATCAGGTCGACGAGGCGGCTCGCACAGACGTCGACGTAGAGCTGCACGACCTGGGACTCGGCCAGCGCGATCCTCTCGCCACCCTCCAGCGACGAGCGGCGGGTGAACATCACGGGCACCGGCCCCGCGCGGTCGCGAACGGCGCGCGCGGTGTCGATCACCTGCGCGGTGTCGCCGAGCGCCGCGAAGAAATCGACGCGCCATTCGAGCACATCCGGCTTCTTGGGCAACACGGCATCCACCTCTGCGAGCACCGCGTCGCGCGTGCGACCGACGAGCGGTGTGCAGATTAGCGGAAACGCACCGTCGCCCACGGGCCGTCCCTTTAACTCGATCGGTCTCGGCTCGACCATTGCGATCTCTCCCGGGGCTGCGCTAATGAACGGTTGCCGAGCCGGCTACGGAAGCGACCGCGGCGGCCTGGCCGGTGCCGGTGACGCAGGCCACGGCAAGCACCGTGGCGAGCGCTTGCGTCGAGTCGCTGTCGTCGCGGCATGGACCCGCACCCGACCAGGGAACAATACGGCCGGAGCGAATTCATCGTCAAGGGCGCATGTCGAAAGTTGGTGCGCGCTGCCAAAGGATTGCGAGGCCAAACCAGACCACTTCCCTTGGCCGGGCGCCCCGCCCCGCGGATTGCGCTCCTGCGCCCACGGCCCCGGCTTTGCTCGATCCGGACAAAGCCGTCGCCGGCACTCTGCCGTCCGTCGGTATAATCAGCGACCCGGCCGCCCCGCACGCTGCTGCCGGAGCCCCGGCCCTTCCGGCCGCAGGCCTACGTCAGCGCAATCGACCCCTTTCCCGATGCACGTTTTCTTCGAGGACGACGGCCAGCTGAAGGCCGGCACGATCCTGGCCGACAACGACTCGTCGCTGCAGGTCGAGGCCGCCACGGGCAAGCGCCTGAAGATCAAGGCGGCCGCGGTCCTGCTGCGTTACGCGGAGCCGTCGCCGTCGACGCTCATCGCCGACGCGCAGGCACAGGCGCGCGAGCTCGATCCGAATTTTCTGTGGGAAGTCTCCAGTGACGAAGAGTTCGGCTTTGCCGATCTCGCGCGCGAATATTTCGGGCATGCGCCGGCGCCGGTCGAGGCGGCAGCCGTCGCGCTGGCGCTCGCTGGCGCGCCGATGTTCTTCTACAAGCGCGGCAAGGGCCGGTACCGCAAGGCACCACCGGACGCGCTGAAGGCCGCGCTCGCTTCGGTCGAGCGCAAGCAGCGCGAGGCGGAACAGATGGGCGCGTGGACCGATGAGCTCCGCGCGCAGCGCCTGCCCGACGCCTTGCGCGCGAAGCTGCCGATGCTGCTCTACAAGCCGGACAAGAATGCGCTCGAGTGGAAGGCGCTCGCCGCGGCCTGCGATTCGACGCAGCAGAGTCCGGTGGCGCTCCTCGTTCTGTGCGGCGCGATTCCGTCGACGCACGACTTCCATTTCAACGCGTTCCTGGCGCAGGCGTTCCCGCAGGGGACCGCGTTCCCGGCGTACGGTGCGCTGCCGCCGGCTCCGGATCTGCCAATGGCCGATGCCAGGGCGTTCTCCATCGACGACGCGACGACGACCGAAGTCGACGACGCATTCTCGGTCCGCGAACTGCCCAACGGGCATTACGAGGTCGGCATCCACATCGCGTTGCCGGCGCTCGGCATCGCGCGCGGATCGCCGCTCGACGCGCTGGCGCGCGCGCGGCTGTCCACCGTCTACATGCCCGGCCGCAAGCTGACGATGCTCCCCGACGAGGTGGTGGACGCCTTCACGCTGGCGGAGGGCCGCTCGCCGCCCGCGCTCTCGCTGTATGCGGAGGTCGCGCACGATGGAGCGCTCCTGCGCCACCAGACGCGCGTCAATTGCGTGTCGATCGCCGCGAATCTGCACCTCGACGCGCTCGGCGAGGCGTTCGCCAACGACCTCCCGGGGTCGGCCGACCCGCCCTGGACCACCGAGTTGCGCGTGCTCTGGAAGTTCGCGCAGGCCCTGTTCGCCGCCCGCGGCAAGGCCGATTTCGCGCGCATCGACTACAGTTTCCACGTCGATTGGGACAAGGCAGCCGGGGGCGCGGAGGCGGGCCACGTGCGGATCATCCCGCGGCCGCGCGGGAGCCCGCTGGACAAGCTCGTCTCGGAGCTGATGATCTTCGTCAACAGCCAGTGGGGCAAGCTGCTCGCCGACGCGGGAGTCGCCGGGCTCTATCGGATCCAGGCGAACGGCAAGGTGAAGATGAGCACCCGTCCGGGCGAGCACCAGGGACTCGGGCTCGCGCATTACCTCTGGTCGAGCTCGCCGCTGCGCCGCTACAGCGACCTCGTCAATCAGCGCCAGCTGCTGGCGTCGCTGGAGGGCAGCCGGCCGCCGTACGCGGAGAACGATGCCGAGCTCTACGCGGCACTCACGGACTTCGAGGCGACCTACTCGCACTACGCCGAGTTCCAGGACCGGATGGAGCACTACTGGTGCCTGCGCTGGCTGCTGCAGGAAGGCATCGGCGAGACGACGGGCACCGTGATCCGCGACACGCTGGTGCGCTTCGACCGGCTGCCGCTCGTCGTGCGCCTGGCGGACCTGCCGGCGCTCGCCCCGGAAGCGCGCGTGCGGATCGCGATCGGCCGCATCGACCTCGTTGCGGCGACGCTGGAGTGCCGCTTCGCCGGAGCGGAGGGGACAAGTTGACTCCGCGGCCCAACCAGCTCATCGTCTATGCGCTCGTGGCCTCGATCGTGATCCACGCCGCGCTGCTCGCGATCCGGTTCCGGTTGTACGATCCCAAGAGTCTCCTTGACCGCACGCCGCCGCTCGAAGTCGCGCTGGTGAACGCGAAATCGAAAGCCAAGCCCGCCGTGGCGGACATCCTCGCGCAGGCCAATCTCGACGGCGGCGGCAACACCGACGCGAAACGACGCGCCAGGACGCCGCTGCCGGCGCTGCCCAAGGCGGGGGCCGGTGGGGAAATCGCCGTCGCGGCGCAGCGGCTCGATGTGCTGGAGCAGGAGGCGCGCGAGCTGATGACGCGCATCAAGAGCACGCCGACGGCGCCCGCGATGCCGAAGCCCGTCGAGGCGCCGGAGCCCGTGGCGCCGCCTTCGGTAAGCGAGTTGACGCAGCGCACGCTCGAGGCCATGCGGCTCGAGGCGCGGGTGGCGAAGGACATCGAGGTCTACCAGCAGCGGCCCAAGCGCCGTTTCGTCGGTGCCCGGGCCGAGGAATACCGCCTGGCGCGCTATGTCGAGGACTGGCGCGCCAAGATCGAGCGCATCGGCAACCTCAACTACCCGGAGGCCGCGCGTTCGCTCAAGCTCTACGGCAGCCTGCTGCTGACGGTGTCGATCAGGAGCGACGGCAGCGTCGAGGCGGTCGAGATCAACCGCTCGTCGGGCCACTCGGTTCTCGACGCCGCCGCGGTGAAGATCGTCCAGATGTCGGCGCCGTTCGCGGTGTTTCCGCCGGACATCAAGCGCGATACCGACGTGCTCCACATCACGCGCACCTGGATGTTCACCAAGGGCGACGAGCTGCGCAGCGAATAGTCAACGCTGTTCGCGCCCCTCATGGTGAAAAACCGCATCGGTCGCTGGACCCTTCGCGTCTGCGCAATGGTCGCGGCGATCGCGTTGGCGTGGCTGGCGTGGATCTCGGCGCACATTGCCTGGTACCGGTACCAGCCCCCGCGCGAGACCGCGTTCATCGCGCAGCGGATGGACGAGCTCCGCGCGAAAGGCAGCAAGGCGACGCTGCAGTACCGGTGGGTGCCTTATGCCCGGATCTCGCAGCAGCTCAAGCGCGCGATGATCGCCGCCGAGGACGCGAAATTTGCCGAGCATGACGGGTTCGACTGGGACGGCATCGAGAAGGCGCTGGAGAAGAACCGGAAGAAGGGCCGCGTCGTCGCGGGCGGCTCGACGATCACGCAGCAGCTGGCGAAGAACCTGTTCCTCTCGCCGACCAAGAGCTACTGGCGCAAGGGCGGCGAGGCCGTGGTCACGGTTCTGCTCGAGGCGATGCTGCCGAAGCAGCGGATCTTCGAGCTCTACCTCAATGTGATCGAATGGGGCGATGGCGTGTTCGGCGCCGAAGCGGCTGCGCAGCGGTACTTCGGCGTGTCGGCGGCACAGCTCTCCGCGGAGCAGGCGGCCAGGCTCGCCGCGATGACGCCCAGCCCGCGGGTGTTCGAGCGCAGGCCGGATTCCGCCTATCTCGACGGTCGCGTCGCGACGATACTGGCGCGGATGCCTTCGGCGATCGTGCCCTGAAGCAGTGCCCCCGGGGTTAGAATGCGCTCGGCCGACGCGGCCCGCTGGCCGCGCCTGGCTTCACGCCGACCATGTCCGAGACGCTCGAGCACGATGACATCGCAAGACCCGACGCGCCAGCAAGCGTGCAGGAGGCGCTCGCCCGGGTAACGGGCCTGCTGCGCCAGCACCGGCTGGTCGAAGGGCTGGTGCTCGAGCAGCTGGAACAGCCGCCGGCCGAAGCCCACGCCGAGCTTGCCAATAGCGCCGTCTACAAGAAGAGCGACGCGGCGCTGCAGCACGAGCTCGACCGGCTGCACCCGGCCGACATCGCCTACATCCTCGAGGCGCTCCCGCTCGACGAGCGTCACTACATCTGGGACCGGGTCCGCGCTTCGCGCGACGGTGACATTCTGCTCGAGGTCTCCGACGCCGTCCGCGAGTCGCTGATCTCGTCGATGGACACCGAGGAGCTCGTCGCTGCGACGGAGACGCTGGAGGCCGACGAGATCGCCGAGCTCGCGCCCGACCTGCCGCAGGAGGTGATGGACGATGTGTTCCAGAGCCTGCCGGTCGAGGAGCGCGAGCAGTTGCGGGCCGCGATGTCCTTCGACGACGACATGGTCGGCGCGCTGATGGACTTCGAGGACATCACGGTGCGGCCGGACGTCACGCTCGAAGTCGTGCTTCGTTATCTGCGCCGCTTCGACGAGCTGCCCTCGCAGACCGACCAGGTATTCGTCGTCGACCGCGACGAGCGGCTGCTGGGCGTGCTTCCGATCACCACGCTGATCGTCTCCGATCCGGAAACGCTGGTCGAGTCGATCATGAAGCAGCCGGTGGTGAAGCTCCAGCAGCACGAGAAGGCTGACGTCGCCGCCTCGGCCTTCGAGCGCTATGACCTCGTTTCCGCCCCCGTGGTGGACACCAACGAGCGGCTGGTCGGACGGGTCACCGTCGACGAAGTGCTCGACTTCGTGCGCGAGAGCGGCGAGGAAGACCTGCTCGCCCAGGCCGGCCTGCGCGGGGAGGAGGACGTCTTCGCGTCGGTGTGGGCGTCCTTCCGGAACCGCTGGGCATGGCTCGCCATCAACCTCGTCACCGCGTTCATCGCCTCGCGGGTGATCGGCGTGTTCGAAGGCTCGATCGAGAAGCTGGTGGCGCTCGCCGCGCTGATGCCCATCGTCGCCGGCATCGGCGGCAATTCCGGCAACCAGACGATCACGATGATAGTGCGCGCGGCGGCGCTGGGCCAGGTGACGGTCACCAACGCGCGCCAGCTCATTCGCAAGGAAATCACGGTGAGCCTTGTCAACGGCGTCATCTGGGGCGGCGTCATGGGACTGGTCGCGATGGTGCTCTACCGGGACCCGCCACTTGGCCTGGTCATGGTGTCCGCGATGACGCTGAACCTGATGCTCGCAGCGCTGATGGGCGTGCTCATACCGATGACGATGCTGAAGGCCGGACGCGATCCGGCGGTGGGCTCCTCCGTGCTCATCACCGCGGTCACCGATTCGGGCGGCTTCTTCATTTTCCTGGGTCTCGCCACGCTGTTCCTGGTGTGATGCGGCCCGGCGGACATGGTGCTGCCCCCGGGGGCTCGCGCCGCCGGTTTCCATGCACGTGGAATAGTTAACCGCCCCGACCTGTTCCCACAACGTGACTCCACCCGCCGCGACCGATGCTCCGGGCCTGCCGCACCCGGATCTTGTTGCCGCGATCCCCCGGCTGCGCCGTTATGCGCGGGTGCTGACGGGCGAGTCCTCTCGTGCCGACGACCTCGTGCAGGACACGCTGGCGCGCGGGTGGGAAAAGCGTCGGCTGTGGCGAGCCGGCAGCGACCTTCGCGCTTGGCTCTTCACGATCATGCACAACGTCCACGTCAATCAGCTGGCGCTCGCGCGGCGCGACGCCACCAATGTGTCGATCGATGCCGATCCCGGCAATCCCGCTTGGCAGCTTCCGGTCCGGGCGAACCAGCTCGAGCGCGTCGAGTTGCTGGAGCTGCTGCAGCACATGGGCCGGCTCTCCGCGGACCAGCGCGAGGTGCTGCTGCTCGCCGCGGTCGAGGAGCTGCGCTACGAGGAAATCGCGAGCATCCTGCAGATACCCGTCGGCACGGTGATGTCGCGGCTGTCGCGCGCGCGCAGCAACCTCCGGCAGCTGATTGCCGAACCGGCGTCGACGCTGCGCGTCGTCAAATGATGAGACCCGTCGACGCATGAGTTCCTCTTCCACTACGCCGATCCCGGAAGCCGACACCCAGGCGTTCGTCGACGGTCAGCTGGCACCCGGACGTGCTGCGCTGGTCGAGGCGGCGATGCTCGGCGATGCCGAACTGGCCGCGCGCGTCGCGGCGCTGCGTGCCCAGAACGCCGCGCTGCGCGATGCACTCGACCCGGCGCTGGCGGAACCGATTCCCGCGCATCTGCTCGCTGCAGCGGTACCGCCGGACTCGCGCGTCGCGGGCTTCGGACGCAGGCTGGCACCCGCATTGGCGGTCGCGGCAACCCTGATCGTCGGCATCGGCGTCGGCTGGTTCGGTCGCGACGCGCTGATCGAGCGCGCCGGCACGCCGACGACCTTCGCGCGGCAGGCCGCGTTCGCGCATGCGCTCTACGCCGCCGACGTCAACCGGCCGGTCGAAATCTGGGCCGCCGAGGAGAAGCGGCTGGTGACGTGGCTCACCAGGCGACTCGGCTTCCAGGTGCACGCGCCGGATCTCAACGCCGTCGGGTATGCGCTGGTCGGCGGCCGGCTCGTGGCGGGCAACGAGAAGCCGACGGCGCTGTTCATGTACGAGAACGCCGACAAGCAGCGGCTGTCGCTCCAGGTGCGCAAGCAGGCGCCCGGCAGCGGCGAGGCCGCGTTCCGCTATGCGGTGGAGAACGGCGTTGGCGTGTTCTACTGGATCGACGACGCCTGCGGCTACGCCATTTCCGGCAACCTCGACCGGGCGCAGCTGCTCAAGATCGCGCACATCGTCTACGGCCAGCTCGCCGCGGCCGACGCCGGCGCGCCGAAATAGGACCCGCGCCCACGCGCGAGCATCGCGCGCATGGCCCTTGGGTGCCGC
>CAYGYQ010000045.1:0-3531 GCA_964354035.1 uncultured Bordetella sp. | reverse complement strand
AAGCTCGCGCGCCTCGCGGCGATGGCGAAGAAGGCCACGGTGGCCGTGCTGGCCGACGATGTTGCCGCCATCCCCGGCATCGGTGCCGCGGCGAGCGCCGCAGGCGTCAGCATCGCCGTATTGGTCGAGATCGATGTGGGCGCGAATCGCTGCGGCGTCGCGCCGGGCGAACCGGCGGTCGCAGTCGCGCGAGCCGTCGTCGGCACCCCAGGGCTCTCGCTGCGCGGCATCCACGCGTATCACGGCGCCGCGCAACACCTGCGCACGCCGGAGGAACGGCGGGCGGCGATCGCCCGCGCCGCGTCGCTTGCCCGCGAAACGAAGTCGGCGATCGAGGCGGCGGGCATCCCGTGTCCGACGGTGACGGGTGCCGGGACCGGCACCTGGCAACACGAGCGCGACAGCGGCGTCTACACCGAGCTGCAGCCGGGCTCCTACGTCTTCATGGACGCCGATTACCAGAAGAACGCGCTGGCGCCGGACCAGCATCACTTCGAACAGAGTCTGTTCGTGCTGGCGGCGGTGATGAGCGTGCCGGTGCGCGAGCGCGCGATCGTCGACGCCGGATTGAAGGCATTCGCGTTCGATTCTGGCCCTCCGCTCGTCTACGGGGCGCACGGATTGACCTATGTGAAGGCATCGGACGAGCATGGTGTGATCGCGGTCGCGCCGGACGCGCAGCAGCCACGCCTCGGCGACCGGCTCTGGCTCGTTCCGGGTCATTGTGATCCGACCGTCAATCTCTACGACTGGATCGTGGGCGTGCGCGGCGAGCGCGTCGAATGTCTATGGCCGGTTGCGGCGCGGGGTGCGCTCGGCTGACGCCCCTGCTTTTCCGGCGCCGCTGTCAGAGCGTGACGATGCCGCGCGGCGTGCGCAACATCGCGGCGAGTCGCGGTTCGCGGTCGTAGGTGACGGGCAGCGCGCCGTCTAGGCCGAGCGCCATGAGCGCGGTGCGCACCGCAGCCGGATCGGGATGCGCCGCCGCCAGACCCGCGATCGACACGTTCGACTGCGGGAGCGATTCCGCCGGATGCTGCGGGACATCCCACTCGATCAAGGTCGGCACGATGCCCTTGCCGGGCAGCGTGCCATCGTCCGGGATCGTGATTCTCCAGGAAAAGTCCCCACGCGACATCGCGTGCACCGAGCCGAGCGCGACCGGGCACGCGGCGGCGCGCCGCGCGATGTCGGTCGCCCGCGCGACCCAATGGATGAGCCGTGGCCGCTCGGTCAGCTCGGCCTGAAGCGCGATGTCGTCGAGGCCAAACCAGCGCGGCCGCGAGGGGCGGGCCCCCGCGGGGTCGATCGCGATGATCTCGAGGTAGGTCCGCGCGGACAGCCGCACGAGGGCGTTGTGCGTTCCCATGGCGACGTGCTTGCCGCCGGGCTGCGGGGTGACGCCGGCGATCTCCGCGATGTATTCGATGCCGTCGGCGAGCGTCGTGGCGGCGACGACGAGGTGGTCGAGCGTGGCCGCCGGCAGCGCGCCCGGCGTCATCGCGGCGCCGGTTCCTCGGGCGCGAAGTCGAGCTCGACCTTCGCGCCGCTGGGGTCGCAGAGGAACACCTGCCACACACCGGAGCCCACCTGCTGCCGACATTGGTACGCCACACCGTTCGCGTCGAGCTTCGCGATCGCGTCGCGCAACCCCGACGCCGAAAACGCCATATGGTCGATGACGCCCGCCCGGAGTTCGCTCCGCTGTCGGCCACCGACGACGTGCAGCACGGCCTGGTTTCCGGTGTAGAGCCACGCGCCAGGAAATCCAAGCGGCGGGCGCGGACCCTGGGCGAGGCCGACGACGTCGCGGTAGAAGCGCACGGTGGCCTCCACGTCGTCGGTCAGCACCGTGAAATGGTTCATCGCGGTTACCGCCATCGTCGCTCCCTGCGCTCGGTTGGGAAAGCGTTATGTTACGACACGGCGAGTGCCGCCGTCGCGAACCTGATGCCCGGTGCTCTTGCTGGCCATCGCGCGACCCGCGCATGGTCCCAACCGCACGGGCGGTCCCCGTCGCACCTCGCGGTGCGCTTGGATGGCGGGCCACGACCCAAAGCGGGCGTGGCACGGTACAAGTACCGGACATTCAACCGCGATCAACTCGATGCGTTCGGCTACTGAATCACCTCGTCCGCGCGCAGCAGCACGGACTGCGGAATCGTGAGGCCAAGCGCCTTCGCCGTCTTCAGGTTGATCACCAGTTCGAACTTGGTCGTCTGCTCCACCGGGAGATCCGCGGGCTTGGCGCCTTTCAAGATCTTGTCCACGTATTTTGCCGCGTTGCGGTAGTTCGACGGCAGGTCGGCGCCGTAGCTCAGCAGCCCGCCCCCGACCACGTGATCCCGCAGCGCATATGCTGCCGGGAGCCGCGCAGTTTGCATCAGTTCTTGCAGCTGCGCGCGCTCGGCGAAGTACATGCCGTCCGGGATCACCACGACGGCCTGCACTCGCTGTCGTACCATCTCTCCGACGGCGGCCCCGAGTTGTGCCGGCGCGCTGGCGACAATGCGCAGCGCAACCATGTCCAGCGCCGCGCAAGCGCTCTGGGCGCCCGCCCAGAACACGGCATGTGACGGATAGTTTTCGTTCACCAAAAGGGCGACGCGCCTGGCGCCTGGCACGACCTCGCGCAGGATTCCGATCAGCTTGCCGACCACCTCTTCTTGCTGGCTGGTGAAGCCCGTGGTGTTCCCCCCCGGCTTGGCCAGACTTGCGACAAACCCGGCGCCCACGGCATCCGAGACGCCTGCCATGACGATGGGTATCGTCTTGGTGGCCCGCTGTGCCGCGCGGGCGGCTTGCTGACTCGAAACCACGATCACCTCGACCCTCTGTCCGACCAGTTCGCCGGCCAAGGCATCGAGCCGATCTACCTGGCCATTGGCATAGGCGACTCGGTACTCGACGCTCTTCCCCTCCGGCCAGCCCAGATCGAGCATTCCCTGGGTGAGTGCTACCCGCAAATGCCCACCCGTGGCTTCCGACCCCAGCACCAGCACCCCGACACGACGCAGGGTCGAAGGCGCCTGCCCGCGGCTGAGTCCGTACGCGACAAGCAGGCCGCTGCCGCCTGCCAGCAGAACATTGCGGCGCGTGATCACTGAATCACCTCATCGACGAGAGCAAGTCCAATCATCCTACGCCGATGGCAGAAATTGAGCGCCACCAACAGGCAGTTGCTCTTGACCCACAGCGGTCATTGTCTCACTCGGTAAGCGGTCAGTCGTCGTGGCGGGCACTGGCGACCCATGGGCAAAGATGCGGCAGTCGACGTACTTGCGAAAGGCCTGATCAACAAAGGCTGGCGCGCTCGACCATGTTCAGCCACGACACCGAGGGTGGCGGGTGCATTGAAAATTGCGGATTTTCGATCGGCCATTTCTGAATGTCGAGATGCTGGTGTGTGGCGTAATTGTCGCCGCTCAGATTCAATCCCTTAGCCTTGCGCATCTGCCGTTTGATACAACGCAGGAAGACGAAACTCTCGTCATCGCGCCGACACCGTTGGCAACAAGCGATGAGCGAACC
>CAYGYQ010000044.1:0-18148 GCA_964354035.1 uncultured Bordetella sp. | reverse complement strand
CCGGCCACCGGCCGGGACCTTGACGTGCTGAACCATGGGTTCTCCTGAGCGGGTCATTGCGGCGGACGCCGGCAGCGCGGCAGCGCGATTCGAGTGCCATGCAACGAGCCTCCGATTATCCTGGATTCCGATGAATCCCGCCACGACCCGGCACGACAGCGTCCGGCGTGGAGCTGATGCCCGCCGCCGCAGTGCGCCGGCGTGCGGGATGGGCTCCGCCCGCCCCCACGCGATCGCCGATTTCGCGAGGCCCGGCGTGCTATGCTCTGCGCCCGTCCGCTCCACTTCTCTCGGTGCGCCTTGCGCAGCCGCCCGCCCCCATTGTCGGTCTCCTCGTCCGGCCCGGTAGGACGCGCCACCCATATGCCGCGATGATCCGCCGCCTGCTTGCACGCCTGCTTCCCCGCAAGAAGAGCGGGGCACGGGATCCCCGCATCTATGGGCCGGGCGACCACCCGGTCCGCCGCCAGCAGCTGGGACGCGGCGCGATCGAGGTGACGCGCAAGCTGCACGAAGCCGGTTTCAAGGCCTTCGTCGTCGGCGGCGCCGTGCGCGATCTGCTGCTCGGCATCGAGCCGAAGGATTTCGACATCGCCACCGATGCCAGGCCCGAGCAGGTGAAGCCGCTGTTCCGTCGCGCCTTCGTCATCGGTCGCCGCTTCCGGCTCGTACACGTTCATGTCGGCCCGGAAACGATCGAAGTCTCGACCTTTCGCGCGGCGCAGACCGGCGATGACGCGACCGATGAGCATGGCCGGCTGCTTTCCGACAACGTCTACGGCTCGCAGGCCGAGGACGCCGCGCGGCGCGATTTCACGATCAACGCACTCTACTTCGACCCGGCCACCGAGCAGGTGTGGGACTACGTCGGCGGCGTCGCCGATATCCGCGCGCGCCAGCTGAAGCTGATCGGCGTGCCGGTGACGCGCCTGCGGGAGGATCCGGTGCGCATGCTGCGAGCCGTGCGGCTCGCCGCGAAGCTCGGCGTTGCGATCGAGCCGAGGACGGCCGCCCCGATCCCGAAGCTCGCGGCGCTGATCCAGAATGTCCCGCCGGCGCGGCTCTTCGACGAGATGCAGAAGCTCCTGCTCTCCGGCCATGCGGTCGAAACGCTGCGCAGCCTGCGGGCGCACGGCTTGTCCCACGGGCTGCTGCCGCTGATCGACGTGATTCTCGAGCAGCCGCTCGGCCAGCGCTTCATCGAGCTCGCGCTCGCCGAGACCGATCGGCGCGTGCGCGAGGATCGCGGCGTCTCGCCCGGCTTCCTGTTCGCCACCCTGCTCTGGCACGAGGTGCTCGCGACGTGGAAGGCGGCACGCGCGGGCGGCGGGAAAGCGATTCCGGCGCTGTTCGAGGCGATGGATGCGGTCCTGGGCGAACAGGCCAAGAAGATCGCGATACCGCGCCGGTTCGAGGCCACGATCAAGGAAATCTGGTCGCTGCAGCCGCGCTTCGAGCAGCGCGCCGGAGGGCGACCCTTCCGCCTGCTGGAGCACCCGGGTTTCCGTGCCGGCTGGGATTTTCTCGACCTGCGCTGCCAGAGCGGCGAGCTCGAAGGCGAACTCGCGGGCCTGGCCGACTGGTGGGATCGCTTCGCCAGCGCCGGCACCGACGAGCGCGCAGCGATGCTGAAGCCCGAAGAAGGCCCGAAGCCGCGCAGTCGCGGACGGGGCCGCGGGCGCAAGCGCCGCGCCGACGGCGAGACTGCGCAGCCGGACGGCACTCCGCCGGCCGGAGAGGCATGACGCTCGCGTTCTTGGGCCTCGGCAGCAATCTCGCCCATCCGCGCCGGCAGCTCGCCCGCGCGGTACGCGCGATCGCGCGGCTGCCGCGGCTGCGCATCGTTGCCGTCTCCCCGAACTACGCGAGCGCGCCCATCGGCTGCGACACGCCGCAGCCCGACTACGTCAACGCCGTCGTCGCGGTGCGCACGGTGCTCCCGCCGCGCGCCCTGCTGGCCGCGCTCCATGCCATCGAACGCCGCCAGCATCGACGACGCGACCGCGAGCCGAAGCGCAACGCGTCGCGGACGCTCGATCTCGATCTGCTGCTATTCGGCCGCCGCCGCATCAGCCTGCCGACGCTGACAGTACCGCATCCGCGCATGCACGAGCGCGCGTTCGTGCTGCGTCCGCTCGTCGATGTCGCCGCGGCGGCGACCATCCCCGGGCGCGGGCTCGCGCGTCGCCTCCTTGGCGCCGTGCGCGACCAGCGGATCGCCCGCACGCGTTCCCAGCGCCTGCGCTGAAGCCGCATCTGCCACGCATCCGCCGATGGACCTCGAGCAGTGCCGCTACGTCGTCGTCGAGGGGCCGATCGGTGCGGGCAAGACGAGCCTCGCGCGCGTGCTCGCGCACCACGTCGGCGGCGAGGAGCTGTTCGAGCGGCCCGAGGACAATCCGTTCCTCGAGCGCTTCTACGGCGACATGCCGCGCTTCGCCCTCGCCACCCAGCTCACGTTCCTGTTCCAGCGCGCGGACCAGCTGTCGGGGGTCGGCCAGTTCGACATGTTCCGCCAGCTCACCGTGGGTGATTTTCTGCTCGACAAGGACCCGCTGTTCGCGCGGCTCAACCTGTCGGATGCCGAGTACCTGCTGTACGAGAAGGTCTACTCGCACCTGAAGCCGCAGACCCCGACGCCGGATCTCGTCATCTACCTGCAGGCGCCCGTCGACACGCTGATCGAGCGCGTGCATCGGCGCGGCGTCGACTTCGAGCGCAAGATTTCGGCGAGCTACCTGACGCGCCTGGCCGACGCCTACAGCCGCTACTTCTACGCCTACGAGGCCGCGCCGCTGCTGATCGTCAACAGCGAGCGACTCAATTTCGTCGACAACCCCGACCACGCCAAGCTGCTGCTGGCCCGCATCCGCTCCATGCGCGGACGCCGCGAGTTCTTCAATCTCGCGTCCTGACAAACATGCACCTGCGAGGATCCAATGCAAATCGTACATAGCGCGGCCGAACTTGCCGAGTTCCTGGCTCCGGCCAAGCGCGTGGCGTTCGTGCCCACGATGGGCAACCTGCATGCCGGCCACCTGTCGCTGTGCCGGATCGCCCGCCAGCACGGCGACGTGGTCGTCACCAGCATCTTCGTCAACCGGCTGCAGTTCGGGCCGAACGAGGATTTCGACCGCTATCCCCGAACGCTGGAGGCCGATTGCGCGGGACTCGAACGCGAGCGTGTCGACGTGCTGTTCGCGCCGAAGGAACACGAGATGTATCCGACGCCACAGGTCTACCGGGTGCAGCCGCCGCCGCTGGCCGATGAGCTCGATGGCGCATCGCGCCCCGGATTCTTCCATGGCGTGTGCACCGTCGTGCTCAAGCTCTTCAATCTCGTGCAGCCGGACGTCGCCGTGTTCGGCAAGAAGGATCGCCAGCAGCTCAAGATCGTCCGCGGCATGGTGCAGCAGTTCAACCTGCGCATCCAGATCGTGCCGGCGGAGACGATCCGGGCGGACGACGGGCTCGCCCTCTCGTCGCGCAACAACTACCTGTCGCCGGGCGAGCGCGCGGAAGCGCCGAACCTCTACCGGGTGCTGCGCGGCATTGCCGACGCCATCGCCGGCGGCCGCACCGATTACGCCAACCTCGAGGCTGCCGGCCGGATGGAGCTCGCGAACCGCGGGTGGAAGGTCGACTACGTCGCGATCCGCCACGGCCTCGCGCTGCGCATTCCGCATCCGGAAGGCTTCGATCATCCGAACCTGCTGATCGTACTGGCCGCGGCGACGCTCGGCAACACCCGCCTCATTGACAATGTTGACGTGATCAAGAAAGATGGAGAGGATTGAACTTCCCGCCGCTGCCATGCAACGACTCCTCTTCCTGTTGTCCGTCATGCTCGCCGCGCTGCCGGGATTTGCCGCGTACGCGCAGGCTCCCGCCTATCCGGCGAAGACGATCCGCCTGATCGTGCCGTTTCCGCCCGGTGCGGGCACGGACACGGTCGCGAGGTTCGTCGCGCAGAAGCTGGGTCAGGCGCTGAACGCGACGATCATTGTCGACAACCGCACCGGCGCCGGCGGGGCGATCGGCGCCGCCGAAGCCGCGCGCGCGGAGCCCGACGGCTACACGCTGCTGTTCGTCGCGGGCCCGTTCACGACGGTCGCCGCCGCGTCGAAGAATCCCGGCTACGACCCCGTGCGGCAGTTCGTCCCGGCGGCCTCGATCGCGACGACGCCGCTGGTGTTCGTCGTCAACCCCGCGGTGCCCGCGGACTCGATGCGCGAGTTCATCGCGCTGGCCAAGCGCGAGCCCGGCAAGCTCAACTATGGCTCGGCGGGCCCGAGCAGCATCAACCATCTGGCGCTGGAGCTCCTCAATGCGCGCGCCGGCATCGACATCGTGCACGTGCCGTACAAGGGCATCGCCCCGGCGACGCTCGACCTCATCTCGGGCCAGATCCAGGCGATGACCGGGACCGTATCGGCAACGCTGCCCTATATTGCCGAGAAGAAAGTCAGGGCCCTCGCCGTCACCGGTGCGCGCCGCGCAGCTCTGCTGCCCAACGTGCCGAGCTGGCAGGAGGCGGGCGTTCCCAACGCCGACGTCATCAACTACTGGGGCATCGTTGCGCCGACCGGCACGCCGCGCGAGATCATCGCCAAGCTCAATGCCGAAGTGAATCGCGTGCTCGCGCAGCAGGACGTCAAGGAACGTCTCGAACGGGAAGGCGCGGAGATCATCGCGGGCCCGCCCGAACGGCTCGGCACGATCATCGAAGCCGACCTCGCCAGCTGGAAGAAACTCATCGCCGACGCGAAGCTGCCGTTGGAGTAGCCTCGCCGTCGCGCCGCGCTGCGGCGTCGGGCGCCGGGCGCAGCGCGAGCCAGTTGCCGAGCACGGCGAGCAGCACGCCGAGCCCCGCGACCCAGGTCCAGCGATAGCCTTCGAACAGCGTCGATACCAGCAGCGCGATCACCGGCGTGGCCACCGCGATATACGACGATGGGCCTGCACCGACGCGCCTCAGCAGCGTGAAGTACGTGACGAATGCCACCACGCTGCCGAACAGCGCGAGATAGGCGAGCGACAGGACGTATCCCGGCCTCGCATCGAAGGTCCAGGCCGCACCGTTGAGCCACGCGACCGCGGCGGCGAACAGCGTCCCGTAGGCCATCGCCCACGCAGTGCCGGGAATCGTCGGGATGCCCGCGTTGTGATTGCGCACGGCGATCAGATTGCCCGCCGCGCAGGCGGCCACGGCGGCCAGCACCAGCGCGATGCCGAAGGCCATGCTGCCGCCCTGGCCCGCCGCTCGCAGCTCCGGCAGGAACAGGAGCGCGACGCCAGTTACACCGAGCGTCGCGGCGACGAAGATCCGCGGCTGCAGCGGCACGCCGAACGCAATGCGCAGGCCGATCGGCGTCATGAACACGATCGTCGAATACACGACGGCGACGAGGCCCGACACGACGATGCGCTCGGCCCAGTAGATGAAGTTGTAGTTGACGCAGAACATCAGCAGGCCGAGACCCGCCAGGAACGCGTGATCGCGCCACGAAAAACGCAGCGACCGCCGCGTCGCGACGCACCCCAGCGCGAGGAGCAGCGCCGCCGCGGCGAACCGATAGGCGACGGAGACCTCCTCGGCCACCGTGCCCAGCTGCCAGGTGATCGCGTGCCACGTCGAGCCCCAGATCAGCGCCGGGACGAGAAAGAGCGCGGTATTGCTCATGCGCTCGAATCCGTTGGCGTCTGTTTTCGTAGGCGCGGGCTTGCCCGCGTTCGATCGGCAGCAACGCCCGTAGCACTGCCGAGCGCGGCCGAGGCCGCGCCTACGACCCCGCCGCATTGGCCTTCAACCCCATCGAGGGTTGACACAGGGTGTCTCATGCCG
The DNA here is from genome assembly GCA_964354035.1 of uncultured Bordetella sp. Classification (GTDB taxonomy): domain Bacteria; phylum Pseudomonadota; class Gammaproteobacteria; order Burkholderiales; family Casimicrobiaceae; genus CAIWHR01. The sequence continues at coordinate 12,303 of CAYGYQ010000044.1, read as the reverse complement.
GCGCCACGCCGCAAGCCCGCACGGCCGCTACGCCGCCCGCAACGCGTCGACGATTTTCATCCGCGCTGCCCGCGCGGCCGGCAGGAAGCCGCCGACGAAGCCCATGGCAAGCGCGAACAACAGCGACGCGGCCACGATGCCGGGCGTCAGCGTGAACGTGAAGGCGAGCTCGGCGAAGGTCTGGAAATTCATCGTCGAGATCGACAACGCCTGCATGAACGATGCGGCGACGAGGCCGACGACGCCGCCGATGAGTCCCAGCAGCAGCGCCTCGACCAGGAATGCCACCATGATCGCCCGCCGCGGGAAACCCAGCGCGCGCAGCGTGCCGATCTCGTTGGTGCGCGAGGCGACGCTCGCGTACATCGTGATCATGGCCCCGATCACCGCACCAATCGAGAAGATGACCGAGATCGTCGTCCCGAGGTAGCTGATGAACTTCGACAGCATCTCCGACTGATCGGCATAGAAGCGCGTCTCGCGCTTGGCCTCCAGCGTGAGCCGCGGATCGGATTCGATTTCCTGCTTCACCGCGTCGAAGCGGCCTGTGTCGGCGAGCTTGAAGACAAGCGCCGAGAAGCCGAGCCGGCGGAAGGCCTGCAGCATCTGCTCGGCGTCGCCCCAGATCTCGGAATCGAAGCCGGTGCGGCCCGCGTCGAAGACACCGACAACGGTCCAGTCGCGCGACGCGAAGCGCAGCGTCTCGCCAATGCCCGCACCCTGAAAGCCGTTGGCGATCGAGCGCCCAGCGATGATTTCCGCCGTTCCCGGCTGGAACATCCGGCCCTCGACCAGCCTGACCTGCGGGCGCAGGACGAGCCCGGTCGGGGTCACCCCGCGTATCACCACGTTCGACGGCTTGTTCGAATCGCGCTTCGGCAGATTGATGAGGACGACCGGCTCCTTCGAGATGAGCTTCTGCCCGTCCCGTCCGATGGCGATGCCGGCGAGGCTCTCGACGATGCCCGCCTGCCACCGATCGATCCCGCTCTGGACCTCGGTCTGCGCCGCGCGCCGGATGACCACCACGTTGTCGTCCTGCCCGGTCGCAACCAGCGTCCGCTCGAGTCCGGCCGCCAGCATCAGCACGGTCGCGAACACGTAGACGACGAGTGCCATCCCGCCGGCCGTGAGCGTCGTCGTGAGCCGGCGCGCGGCGACGTTGCGCAGGATGTAGCTGAACGGGATGGTCATCGGCGGAGAAGCGCGGCCAAGGCCGCGTCTACGACGTGCGCGCGGGCTCGTGGGCGCGGGCTTGCCCGCGCTTGCGTGCTTCGTATCGCCTCGGCAGGCGAAGCGCGGCCAGGGCCGGGCCTACGAACTGTGCGCCCCCTCGGGGGGCAGCGAACCAAGTGAGCGCGGGGGTCGATCATCCGACCGCCCGCAGGCCGTCGACGATGCGCACCGACGCCGTGCGCCACGCCGGCAGCACGGCCGCGACGACGCCGACGGCGAGCGCCGCTCCCATCTGGAGGAGCATCGTCTGCTCGCTCACGAAGAAGATCGGGAAGAGCGAGCTCATCTGCTCCGCGAACGCGTCGGCCAGCGGAACTGTCAGCGCGATGGCCGCGACCCCCCCCGCCAGCGCGATACCGACCGATTCGGCGAGGATCAGCAGCGCGACGAAACTGCCGGAAAAGCCGAGCGCCTTCATCGTCGCGTACTCGGATCCGCGTTCGCGCGCCGTCATCGCCATCGTGTTCGCCATCACTGCCATGATGATGACGATCACGACGAAGGACACCGCCTGGATCGCGAGCAGGATGGCCTCGGTCATGGCGACGAACGAGAGCTGGAAGGCCTTCTCCGTTTCGGTCAGCGTTTCGGCGAGCGAATTCCGGAACATGGCGTCGATGGCCGCCGAAACCTCGGCCGCAGCAGCGGGGTCGCGGAGCTGTACGAAGAGCACGCCGGCCTGGTCGCCCCGACGCGGGTAGAGCTGCTTGATCGTCTCGTTCAGCAGGTCCCAGTGCATGAACATCGTCGACTGGTCCGTGCCCTTGTCGGCGCCGTCGTAGATGCCGCGCAGCGTGAACGTCCAGGTTCCCGTGTAGATCGTGCCCCTGAGGGGGATCACGTCACCGATCTTCCAGCCGTACTGCTCGGCGAGCTTGCGCCCGACGATGGCGCCCTTGCGGTCGGTCAGGAAGGCCTTGCGCTCCGCGGCGGAGAGGATGAACTCCGGATACATGTCGAGATAGCTCGCGGGATCGATCGCGAACTGCGGAAAGAAGTTGCGCTCCGAGACGTAGACGCCGCCGAACCAGTTGGCCCAGGACACCGACTGCACGCCCGGCACCTGCCGGATCTTCTGGGCGTAGGTCAGCGGCAGCGGGAACACGAGCGACACCGAGCTCCGCGTGACGAGCCGGGCGCTGGAACTTGCATTGGCGCCGGCGTACCATGCGTCGACGATCGTGCGCAGCAGCCCGAAGGCGGTGATCGCGACGACAATGCCGACCATCGTCAATGCGGTTCGCAGCTTGTGCCGGAACGCATTCTTGGCGACGAGACGGGTGAGGAGCATGGTCGATCGAGTGGCGGCATGCGCGACGCAAACGGCGCGGATCGGGTGAGCGAGTAGTCTAAACTAAGGGCTGTGCCCGACCTGCGCGGATGGTTTCCGGGTCGCGCCGCACTGCCCGCCATCGAACCGAACCCTTGACTCCGCACTCTCCCGGCGCCTTCGGCGCACCGAGCAGCGCCGCGACGATCCCCGTGCGGGCGCGGGCCATGGCGCGGCTTGCCGCCGCTGTCGCGGGCATCCTGGGCGCGCTCACGCCGCTGTCGCTGGCGGGGGTTGTACTCGGCCCGATCACGCAGCAGTCGGCGCTTGGAGACTCGTTGCGGGTCGTCGTTCCCATAACGCTCGCCGCCGGGGAGGACGTTTCGTCGGAATGCTTCAAGCTGGCGCCGGCACAGCGCGACGCGGACGGTATCCCGCAAGTCCTGTTCGGCCGCGTCGCCGTCGAGCGCACCTCGGCCGGAGCGCAGCTCGTCATCACCAGCCCGCGCCCGGTGCACGATCCCGTCGTCAGAGTCACGGTACAAGCCGGCTGCGAAACCTCGATGCAGCGCGAATACACGTTGCTCATGGACCCGCCCGCGATCGAAGCCCCGGTCGTCGCCGCGGAATCCACACCGCGCGAGGCTGTCGCCGCGCCGCAGCCTCCTCCCGCCGCGCGCGCAGCGGGAACTTCGGCGCGCGTTGCGAAGCGTGGCGCGGCAGCCTCAGGCTCCGGAGATGGCGCGGGCGCGGCGCGCAAGGCGGCCCCGCCCAAGGCGCGCGCCGCGGCAAAGCGCGCGCCGAAGCGCCCACCGGCCATGGCCGCCGATCGGCCGCGACTCACCGTGTCGAGCTCAGTGCCGGGCGGCGACGCGGCCGTGGCGCTTGGCGCGCTCACCGAAGCGGACCGGGAGCGTGCGCAGCAGGAGCTCGCGAACTCGATCGAAGCCGAAACGGTCATCCTGCGCCAGCGCATCGTGGAGCTCACGGCGATCGTCGAGCGCATGCAGCAGGAAGTGCAGGCGCAGGAGGCAGCGCAGCGCGCGGCCGACGCAGCGGCGAAGGCACCGCCCCCCGTTCCGGAGCCCGATTGGTGGGAAGCCAACGCCTTGCTGCTCGCGGTCATCATAGGCGCGCCGCTCCTGCTCGCTGCGGTCCTCCTGTGGACCCGTCGGCACGGTGCAACGCGTGAAGGCCAATGGCGCCCGAGGCCGGCGCCGGCCCGACCCGCGCCGGGAGCGCGGGATGGGCGCCCGCCGGCGCCGGTGTTGCGCAACGCGCCGGCCGGCCTGACGCGAGCCGAGCCGGAAATCGCGGCGCCGGCACCCGCCACCCGATCCAAACGGGCTCCGGTCGCACCCGGCGCCGGCGATGCGCTTGCCGTTTCCGAGCCGGTCGACATTGATCTCGACCTCATGGATGACGGGAAGCTCGATCTTCCGCCGCGCGCGCCGGCGGCGCCAACGCCAGGGTCCGCGGACGCGCCGATGCCTGCGGCCCCTGCGCGGGCACGAAAACCGATGCCGCCGGATCCATCGGCAGCGGCGCGCCCGGTGCAGCAGTCCATCAGGTTCGAGCTCGACCCGGAACGGGTGGCACGCGACGCCGACGGCAAGCAGGGGTCGTAGGCGGTCGCCACCGACCGCGCGGTAGGCGCGTCAGGTGAGAACTCCCTTTTCGAGATGGATCACCCGGTGCGCCTTTTCGGCGGCCTTCGGGTCGTGCGTCACCATGACGATCGTCTTGCCGACCTCCCGGTTCAGCCGTTCCAGCAGGCCGAGAATCTCTTCCGCGGTCGTCCGGTCGAGGTCGCCGGTGGGCTCGTCGGCGACGATGAGCGTCGGGTCGCCGATGAGCGCCCGGGCGATCGCCACGCGCTGCTGCTGGCCGCCGGAGAGCTCGTTCGGGTAGTGCTCCTTCCGGTCGGTAAGGCCCACCAGCGCCAGCGCGGTCTCCACCCGTTCGCGCCGATCCTTGCGCGAGAGCGACGTCAGCAGGAGCGGCAGCTCGACGTTGTCGAACGCATCGAGCACCGGCATCAGGTTGTAGAACTGGAAGATGAACCCGACGTTGGCCGAGCGCCATGCGGCGAGCTCCGCCTCGGAAAGCCGCGCGATGTCGACGCCCGCGACGCGGATTTCGCCCGACGACGGCTTGTCGATTCCGGCCAGCAGGTTGAGGAGCGTGGACTTGCCCGAGCCCGAGGGCCCCATCAGCGCAACGAAGTCGCCCGCCTGGATGTCGAGATCGATACCGACGAGCACCGGGATCACCTGATCCCCGCGGACGTAGTACTTCGTCAGGTCCCGGATCGCGACCAGCGGCTCGCGCGAAGGCGCCGCCGGCGCCGCAGCGGCGACGGGATCAGGATCGCTCATCGGCAGCACCCACCCTTCGGCGCACTACTTCTGCGCGACCTTTACGAGGGCCCCCGGTTTCAGGTCCGCCGGCGGCTTCAGCACGACTTTTTCGCCCGACTGCACGGCACCCGCAATCGCCACGAGATCGCCGAGCTTCATTCCGCGCACGACCGGAATCTCCGCCACCTTGCCGTCGCGAATCACGAACAGCGAGGTCGCGCCGGCGCGCTCACTGATCGCGTCGGGATTCACGGCGAGCAGTGCCTGCTGCTGCTCGGCCGTCACCTCCTGCGTCAGGAACGACACCTTGGCGCTCATGTCCGGGAGGATGCGCGGGTCGATCGCGTCGAACTGCACCTTGGTCATCACGGTCGCCTTGGCGCGGTCGACAGTCGGCACCATCCGGCCGACGCGGCCGCGAAAGCGCGCGTCGGGCAACGCATCGAGCGTGATTTCGCAGGGCTGGCCGACCTTGATCTTGGCCAGACTCGATTCGGACACATCCGCCTCGACCTCGAGCGTGCTCATGTCGGCCATGCTGACGACGGCGCCCTTGGAGTCCGCCGCCGACGAGAACGGCGTCACCATGTCGCCGACGTTGGCGGCCTTCGCCACGATCACGCCGTCGAAGGGCGCCCGGATCACCGTGTAGTCGACCGCGACTTGCGCATTGCGCGCGTTCGCCTCGGCCACCGCGATCCCGGCGTTCGCGCTGGCGATGCCGGCGACGGCGCGATCCGCGCGCAGCTGCGCGGTATCGAGCGCTGCCTGCGCCAGGAACCCCTTGGCGACCAGAGCCTGGTTGCGCTTCAACTGCGCACTTGCATCCCGGTCCTCGGCCCGCGCCTGCTCGAGCGCGGCGCGCGCCGCGCGGACGGCGGCCTCCGCACTTTGCGCCTGCGCGACGACGTCGCGATTGTCGAGGCGGGCGATCACTTCACCGGACTTGACCTTCGAACCTTCGGCGACGCCGAGCCACTCGAGGCGCCCGGTCGCCTTCGAGGCGATGGCCGCCTTGCGCTGCGCGACGACATAGCCGGTGGCGTTCAGGACCACGTGCTGCTGCGATGGATACGACGTCACGACCGTGGTCGCCTGGACCGTCACCGGATGCGGCTGCGCTGCGTACCAGGCGGCACCCGCGGCGCCGACGAAGGTGACTGCTCCGAGCCACAGCCATTTCCGGCGGCGCGAAGCCCTGACCGGCGCCAGGCTGCGGTCGATCCTGAGCTTGGCGATGTCGGGTTGCGGTGAGGCGGTCATTGCGGGGGGGGCGAGCTTCCGGGCAAAATTGCGCCGGCAACAGCACCGGCGCATGCCCATTCTACTCCGCGCGTCGCTGCGCCCTCGGTGCCGATCTCCTAGCCGCCTTCGAGCGGCACCGGCATCGGCCGCTCGCCCCGGCGAGCGGCGAGCCAGGCCCGCAACGAAATGATGACGAGGCCCGCGCCGATGCAGCCGATGCCGGCCCATTCGCCCGGCGCCAGATGCTCGCCGAAAACCAGCATCGACGACAGCAACGCGATGACCGGGATGGCGAGCATGTTGAGCGAAGCGGTGCCCGCGGTCAGGAACCGCAGCACGCCGATCCACAGCACGAATCCGAATGCCGACGCCAGCGCGCCGGTCCACAGCAGCAGCAACACGTAGGTCGCGCTCCATTGCCGGTCCGGCAACGGCACGGCGAGCGGCAGCAGGCACAGCGGCAGGACGCCGATCAGCATCTGCCAGGCGACGAAATTCAGCATGTCGAAGCCGCGCACCCGCTGGAAATGTTTCATCGCGATCGTTCCGGCCGCCCAGCCGAAGCCCGAGAGCACCGCCCACATCCTGGGCTTGAGCTCGCCCTCCCATTGCCACGGCTCGACGACCAGCACGAGACCGACCAACGCGAGGACGATCGCGAGCCACTGGCTGCCGCGAACGCGCTCGCCCAGCACTGGCCAGGCGAGCAGCAGCGTCCAGAACGGCATCGTGAACACCAGCACCGCCGTGCGGCCGACGCCGCCGCTCTCGAGCGCCATCGTCGTCGAGCCCATGTTGATCGTCGTCTGGAAAAGACCGGTGACGGCAACGGCCGCCCACGATTCCGGCAGCAGTCGGCGCCGCCGGACGACGAGGACCGCGAACAGCACGGCGATGGCGACCAGCGTGCGGTCGATGTTGAAGACGATCGGATGCGCGCTGGCGAGCGCCAGCTTCATCGCGATCCAGTTGGACCCCCAGATCGCGGTGAGCGCGGCGAGCGCGACGTAGGCGCCGCGGGGCGAGCGCACCGCGAGATGCCTCGCGATCATGCGAGCAGAAACGCTTCCATCGCCGCCGCCACGGCGGCCGGCTGATCGTGATGCAGCATGTGGCCGGCATCGGCGATCGTCACCATTCGCCCGTGCGGGATGTGCGCGAACCGCCGCCTGATCCCGGCGAAGCTGTCGGTTGCACCTTCACCTTCGGGATGCTCGTCGAGCCACTTCGGGATGTTCGACTCCGCTGCGGCGATCCACAGCGTCGGCGCCCTGATGTTGCGCCACACCGCGTAGGTCTCCTCGATCCGGTAAACCGAAGGGAACGGGAGCTTGTGCCGCGGGTCGGAGGCGAGGCGAACGCGACCGTCCGGGAGCGCTTCGGCCCAGTGCGCGGCGAGAAACAGCGCCTTGTCGCGCGGCAGCCGCGAATTGTTTTTCTGCAGCCGCCCGGCGACCGCGTCGAAGCTCGCATAGGTGGCGAAATCCTGCGGCGCTGCGAGCGCGTCCAGCCATTTCGCGAGCTTGACCGGCGCCTCACCCGAATCCTCGGCGCGAATGCCGAATCCGTCGAGCGAGATGACCGTGCGGGCCCGCTCCGGGCGCACGCCGGCGTAGTGCAGCACGACATTGCCGCCGAGGCTGTGCCCGGCGAGATTGACCGCCTCTCCCGGCGCGAACGCCTGCAGCAGCGCCTCGAGATCCGCGATGTAGTCCGCGTACCAGTAGCCCTGCGGCTGCCACGCGCTCTTGCCGTAGCCGCGCAAATCCGGCGCGACCACGTGCCATTCTCGGGCAAACGCGTCCACCAGGAACTGGAACGACGCCGCAACGTCCATCCAGCCATGCAGCAGGAACAGTTTCGGCGCCGCGGGATCGCCCCACGTCAGCACGTGCGTGTCGAGACCGCGCAGCGCGACGCGATGCGAGCGAAACGGCTTCATCGCCCGCGGCACGGTCGCACTGGATGCGTCCGGCGCTCCGCGCCGATGGCCATGTCCTACTTCTTTCTGCACAGCGCAAGCCCGTCGGACCAGCCCGTGCGGTAATTGCCGTCGGCGCCGTAGCGCACGGCATCCTTGCGCTCGGCTCCGGTCGCGCTCGCGCAGCCATCCGCGTAGCCCTGCCGGTAGGGAAGCGGAAAGCCGGAGAGATTTACGGCCGGGGCCGGCGGCTCGACGTTGACGGGCAGAGGCGGCGCGGCCGGCCGGGTCGCGCCATCCGGCGCCGTGCCGAACGGACTCGTTCCCGTCTGCGCGCAGCCGCCCACCGCCAGCGCCAGCACGATCAGCATCGCCGCAGGACGCGAACCGGCAGCACGGACGGCGAAAGATCGACGGAGCAAAGAAGCAAACGCCGCGAGGGGATCGGGGTAAAATTCTAGCATCCTTTCGAATGCGCTCATGACCGCACCCCACTTCGTTCATCTGCGCCTGCACAGCGAATTCTCGATCGTCGACGGCACGGTGCGCATCGACGACGGCATCGCGGCGGCGGTGGCGGATGCGATGCCCGCGCTCGCCGTCACCGACCTCGCCAACGCGTTCGGCCTCGTCAAGTTCTACCGCGCGGCGCGCGCGCGCGGCGTCAAGCCGATCATCGGCTGCGACGTCTGGCTCACGCACGAGGCCGAACGCGACCAGCCGTTCCGGGCGCTGCTGCTCGCGCAGTCGCGCGCCGGCTACCTGCGGCTGTCCGCGTGGCTGACGCGCGCGTACCGCGGCAACCAGCACCGCGGCCGCGCGGAACTGAAGCGCGACTGGTTCACCGAAGGCACCGACGGGCTGATCGCGCTGTCCGGCGCCCGCGACGGCGAGGTCGGGGCCGCGCTGCTGCAGGGCAACGCCAGCGGCGCAGCGGCGGCCGCGCGCGCGTGGTCGGACCTCTTTCCGGGCCGCTATTACCTCGAACTGCAGCGCGCCGGCCGCGCCGATGACGACGCTCTCGTCGCCGCCACCGTGCGCGTCGGCAGCGAGCTCGGGTTGCCGGTGGTTGCAACGCACCCGGTGCAGTTCCTCCGCCGCGAGGACTTCCGCGCGCACGAGGCCCGCGTCTGCATCGCCGAGGGTCACCTGCTCGCCGACCCACGGCGGCCGCGGCGCTTCACGGCGGACCAGTACTTCAAGACGCAGGCAGAGATGGTCGCGGCATTCGACGACCTTCCCGAAGCGCTCGCGAATGCGGTCGCGATCGCGCAGCGCTGCAATCTCGCGATCCCGCTCGGCAAGAGCCATCTGCCCGACTTTCCGACGCCCGCCGGGGTCACGCTCGACAATCATCTGAAGGGAGAAGCCGCCGCCGGGCTGGAGCGGCGCCTTGGCCTGCTGTACCCCGATTCGGCACAGCGCGGCGCCAAGCGCCCCGAGTACGTCGCGCGACTGGAATTCGAGACCAGGACCATCATCCAGATGGGCTTCGCCGGCTACTTCCTGATCGTCGCCGACTTCATCAACTGGGCCAAAGACAGTGGCGTCCCCGTCGGCCCCGGCCGCGGCTCGGGTGCCGGCTCGCTCGTCGCGTACGCGCTCGGGATCACCGATCTCGATCCCATTCACTACATGCTGCTGTTCGAGCGTTTCCTCAACCCCGAGCGGGTGTCGATGCCTGACTTCGACATCGACTTCTGCCAGGACGGGCGCGACCGCGTGATCGACTACGTGAAGAAGAAGTACGGCGCGGACTCGGTGTCGCAGATCGCGACGTTCGGCACGATGGCGGCCAAGGCAGCGGTCCGCGACGTCGGCCGCGTGCTCGACCTTCCCTACCTGTTCTGCGACGGCATCGCCAAGCTGATCCCCTTCCAGGCCGGCCGGCAGATCACGCTCGCCGAGGCGCGCGCGCAGGAACCGCTGCTCGAGGAACGCGCGCAGAAGGAGGAGGAGGTCCGTGAGCTTTTGGAACTCGCCGCGTCGCTCGAGGGGCTCACGCGCAACGTCGGCATGCATGCCGGCGGCGTGCTGATCGCGCCGGGCCGGCTCACCGACTTCTGCCCCCTCTACACCCAGTCCGGATCCGACGCGATCGTCTCGCAGTTCGACAAGGACGACGTTGAGGCGGTCGGCCTCGTCAAATTCGACTTTCTCGGACTCACCACGCTCACGATCCTCGACTGGACGCTGCGCTACGTGAAACGACTCGACGCACAAAGCGACCTCCGGCTGGAGAACCTGCCTCTCGACGACCAGGCGGCATACGAGATCTTCCGGACCGCCAACACGGCGGCCGTGTTCCAGTTCGAATCGCACGGAATGCGCAACCTCGTCACCCAGGCGCCGCCGACGCGCCTCGAGGACATCATCGCCGAGGTGGCGCTCTATCGGCCAGGACCGATGGAGCTGATTCCGACGTACACCGCACGCAAGGCCGGACGCGAGCACTTCGACTATGTCGACCGGCGGCTCGAGCCGATCCTCAGCCCGACCTACGGCGTCATGGTGTACCAGGAACAGGTGATGCAGATCGCGCAGGTGATCGGCGGCTACACGCTGGGCGCCGCCGACGTGCTGCGCAAGGCGATGGGCAAGAAGGACAAGGACGAGATGGCGCGGCACCGCGACGTCTTCGTTGCCGGCGCGGAACGGAACGGCGTGCCCAAGCCCAAGGCCACGGCGCTGTTCGATCTGATGGAGAAGTTTGCCGGTTACGGCTTCAACAAGTCGCACGCAGCCGCCTATGCGCTCATTGCCTACCAGACCGCGTATCTGAAGGCGCATCACCCGGCGGCCTTCATGGCGGCCAACCTGTCGCTGGTGATGGACGACACCGACAAGGTGCGCGCCCTCTACGATGACGCGGTCGCGAACGGCCTCGCGCTGCTGCCGCCCGACGTGAACGCGTCGAACTACCGGTTCGAGCCCGTCGACCGTCGGCAGATCCGCTACGGGCTCGGCGGGATCAAGGGCACGGGCGAGCAGGCGGTCGCGGCGATCGTCGGCGCGCGTGCTGCCGGCGGCGCCTTCCTCGACCTGTTCGATTTCTGCCGGCGCGTCGACAAGCGCCATGTCAATCGCCGCGCTGTCGAGGCGCTGATCCGCGCCGGCGCCTTCGATGCGGTCGACCCGCGCCGTTCGATGCTCTTCGCTTCGGTCGGCATCGCCTTGAGCGAGGCGGAAAAGGCCGAGCGCTCGGCCGCACAGGTGTCGCTGTTCGGCGATTCCCGCGAGGAGACGGGCCACGCGCTCGTCGCCGCGCGCGAGTGGACAGAGACCGAGCGGCTGGCACACGAGAAGGCGGCGCTCGGGTTCTACCTGTCGGGGCATCTCTACACGGCGTTCGCGCAGGAGCTGTCGTCCCTCATCCGGCAGCCGCTGTCCGCCCTGCAGCCGAACCGGGAGCCGGTGCTGATCGCCGGCATCGTGATGGCGCTGCGCATGCAGAATTCCCGGCGCGGCAAGATGGCGATCGTCACGCTGGACGACGGTGGCGGTTCGGCCGAGGTCGTCGTCTACAGCGAGGTCTTCGATGCGGCGCGCCAGCTGCTGCGCGAGGATCAGCTCGTCGTCATCGAGGCGAAGGTCGCGCCACGCATCGGCGACGACGGCCAGGCGCAGGGCCTGCGCATCATGGCCGAGGCCGTGCACGACATCGTGGCGATCCGCAAGCGCTATGCCAAGAGCCTCCGCCTCGCGTGCAACGGCGGCGCCGACGCCGCACGTCTTGCCGAGATGCTGACGCCGTTCAAGAACGGCGGCTGCCCGATCGTCGTCGAGTACAGGAACGGCGGCGTCGGCGGCGAGCTCGAACTGCCCGAAGCGTGGCGCGTCAATCTGGAGGACCCGCTGCTCGCGCGACTGAAAGACTGGCTCACCCCGGAAAACGTGCGGGTTATCTATTGAGGCGCGCCCAGTGCGGCGTGGGCGCCGATGGCTGCCGCGTGGCGGCTTGTGGCAGCACCGCGATTTCCTGCTGCTCTGGAGCGCGCAGGGCGTCTCGGCCGTCGGCTCGCGGATCACGCGCACGGCACTGCCGATGGCCGCGATCCTCGTCGCTGGCGCGGGTGCGTTCGAGCTCGGCCTGCTCGCCGTCGCGCTGACCGCGCCGCGCGCGCTCGTCGCCTGGTTCGCCGGCGGCTGGGTCGACCGCCACGGCCGGCGCTCGCTGCTCATCGCCACCGACCTCGTGCGCGCTGGGGCGCAATGGCCCTACCAGCCCGGGCGCACGCGAATCTCGACTCGCGCGCCGACAGCCAGCGCGT
>CAYGYQ010000043.1:2991-18805 GCA_964354035.1 uncultured Bordetella sp. | reverse complement strand
GCTCGGGGGTCAAGCCGATGCCGGTATCGCTCACCGCCATCGTCACCCACTCGCGGCCCGCCTCCATGCCGCGTCGCGCGCCGATGGTGACCGTGCCCTTCTCGGTGAACTTGTTGGCGTTGCTCGCGAGATTGAGCAATGCCTGCCGGATCCGCGTCTGGTCGGCGCGCATGGTCCCAAGGTCCGCCGCGCAATCGACCACCACCTGGTTGCCGTTCTTCGTCGCCATCGTGGCGATGGTCTGCACCACGTCGTTGATCAGCGGCGCGATCGCGAACGATTCGACGTGGATGTCCATCTTGCCGGCTTCGATCTTGGACAGATCGAGGATGTCGTTGATCAGCGCCAGCAGGTGCTTGGCGGCGCGCAGCACGCGCTCCAGCGGCTCGAGCTGGTCGTCCAGCTTCAGGTCGACGGCATCCTCGTGCAGCATCTCGGTCACGCCGATGATCGCGTTCAAGGGCGTGCGCAATTCATGCGACATGTTGGCGAGGAACTGCGACTTCAGCTGGCTGACGACTTCCAGTTGCTTGCCCTTTTCCGCGATCTCGTGGAACAGGCGCGCGTTCTCGATTGCCAGTACCGACTGGCTGGACAATGCCTGCAGCAGCGTTACTACCGACGGCGAAAACTCGCCTGCGACCTTGCGTCGGATTACCAGGCCGCCGATAACCCGCTCTTCGCGCAACAGCGGCACCGCCAGCACCGCGCGTACGTCTTCCCGCAGCAGCAGATCGCGCACAGGGCCTTCGCTCATCAGCCCTATGTCGGGCATCTGGAAAGGGGCCCGTTGCTCGGCGCACTTGCCCAACGACGTTTCCCCGATCCGGATCCGCGATTCGCGCAGGCCCGCGACCATGGCGTCGCTCATGCCATGACTTGCCCGCGGTATGAACACTCCTTCGACCTCGTCGAATTCGTAGATCGTGCCGCCCGCATCGGCCTGCGACAGCTCGACGGCGTGCGTAATGATGGTCACCAGCACGGTTTCGAGGTCGAGCGTCGAGCTGACCGCCTGGCCGACTTCGCCCAACGCGCGCATTTCTTCGACCGAGCGCGTGAGTGCCTCGGTACGCGCCTCGAGTTCATTGAACACGCGGACGTTTTCGATAGCGATCATCGCCTGATCCGCAAACGTCTGGAGGAGCGTGACCTGGCTGTCGGGAAAGGGCCCCGCAATGGCCCGCGCGACCCAGATCACACCGACCGCGCGGCCTTCGCGCGCCATCGGCACCGCCACCATGCTCCGCCAGCCGCCGCGCGCGGCAACCTCACGGCGATACTCGGGGTCGGCGAGGGCGTCGTATACCTGAACCATGGCGCCGCTGAGTATCGCCCGCCCCGTCGTCTGCTCACGGCTCGGGCGCATCGGGTACATGCCGCGCAGGAGCTCGAGGACATCGGGCGACAGGTTGTGGTGGGAGACCAAATGGATGAGCTCGCCATCGAAACGGAAGACGGCGCCGAAGAGCGCACTGCAGAGCACGACCGCGTTGCGGGCGATCGCGTCGAAGACCTGCTCGACGCCCGTCTTGGATTGATTGATGACGCGCAGGATCTCACTCGTCGCCGTCTGCTGCTCCAATGCCTCCTTCGTATCTTCGAACAGGCGCACGTTCTCGACTGCGATCACGGCCTGATCGGCAAAGGTATGCAGCAACTCGATCTGTTTTGCCGGAAACGTGCCCACCGACGTGCGTGAAACGGCTATCCCACCGATCGGCTCGCCGTCGCGCAGCAGGGGCACGGCGAGGATCGCGCGGTACGTCACCGCCCGCGCCACTTTCAGGGCGCCATATTCCGGGTCGGCCTCGATATCGGGGATCTGGGCGACCTTCCGGTCCTGAATGGCGCGTCCGATCGCGGTCTTGCGATTCACCGCCATGGGGAACTGTCGTTCGTACGCGATGGCTCCTTCGGAGCTCAACCCGTGGTGGGCGACGAGTTGAATGAGCTCGCCGTCGAAGCGGAAGACCGCGCAGAACTGGGCGTCGCAAAGCTGCTTCGCACGCCGCGCGATCATGTCGAATACCGGCTGCACGGCGGTTGTCGAGCTGCTGATGACCTTGAGCACCTCGGCCGTGGCGGTCTGCTGATCGAGCGACTGCGCGAGGTCCGCGGTGCGCGCCTGAACTCTCTGTTCGAGGTTGCGCTGGGATTCCTGCAGCTGCTCGGTGGTGTGGTTGAACTCGGCGGCGAGCGCCTCGAGCTCGTCGCCGGTGTGGATGTCGATACGGTGATCGAGCTCGCCCTTGCCGACGCGCGCAGCGCCCTCCTGCAACTGCCGGATCGGCGCCACCATCCTTCGCGCCAGCAGAATGCTTGCGAGCACCGACAGCGCAAGACCGAGCACCATGAGTGCGGCAGCGCGCCAGAACTGCGCGCGCAGGGAAACGAGCACTTGGTCGAGTGGCTGTTCGAGGAAGACCAGCCAATGCAGATGCGGAATAGGCACGGACACCGCGAGCACCTTGCGGCCGTCAAGACCTTCCGCAGCCGTGAAGGACGCAGTTCCCGTTGCTTCTACCGTCCCCTCGAGTCGCGCGGCCTTCACCTGCGGCGTGTTCGACAGATCGCGATTCTGCAGGACAACGCTCATGTCGGGATGGGCAATGAGGCGCCCGCCGGCATCGACGACGTAGGCATAACCTGCCCTACCGACGCGAAGACGCGAGACGATGTCCCAGATAGGGCTGAGACTGATCTCCGCCACGGTGATTTCGGGCGCCGTTTCCGCCACTGCAACCGCAACCTGCATGTACGGCTCCGCCTTGTTGCGCAGGAACATCGGGCTGTAGTACCTCTTCCGCGCCTGCGTAACGAGGAATTCCGGCGCCGCTGAATAGTTCTTGCCGCTGTCGACCGCATCCAGATCGGCCACCGAGACGCTCAACCGCTCCGCACCGCTGGAATCAAGATGGCGCAGAGTGGTGATCGCGGGCACGTTGCGCAGGACCCGGAGGTAATCCAGATACCGCTGCTCGGAGACCTGCACCGCGCCCTGCGTTCCGGATTGCGAGGGCATGGCCGCGGATTCGACCGCCGCCGTGGACATGAGCCCGACGACCTCGCGCTCGACCGACGTCATGAATTGCTCGATGCGATAGGCCGCTGCGTAAGCCTTTTCCCGCTCGAGCTCGACAATGTTCTCCTTCGCCTCCTCGTAGGAAAAGTAGAGATCGATTGCTGTGCTCAGCGCAAGCACGCCGCCGACCAGCAGCAGAATGACCGCGAGGTACTTCCAGAACAGGCGGCCGCGCAACGCCGGCGCGTTCACGAGCGCTGCCTTGCCGCTTCGTGCCTTGGCTTCGCCCCGTGCGCTCATCGGTGGACCACGTTGGCGCGAACCAGGATCTTGGGTGGAACCTTGAGTGCCAATTGCTGGGCCGTGTTCAGGTTCACCGCGAGATCGACCCGCTCTGCACCCTCGACCGGCAGGTCCTGGGGCCGGGTTCCGCGCAGGATCTTCGCGATCAGCCGCGCGGACTGAATGCCCTGGGCGCGCAGATCCGGCCCGTACGACACCAGCGCCCCGCGCTCCACCCATTGCGCCGCGGGGAAGATGCTCGGAATGCGCGCAACATTGAAGATCGCAGCGGAAATTCCGGAAGTGTCTATCGCCGGAGCAAGCACGGCGTCACCCGGTTTGGCATCCTTGAGCACCCGGGCGAGCTCGGCGGGATCGTTTATCCCCCGTATCAGCAACTCGATTTGGAGCTGGCGTGCCGCTTCGCGCAGGTTCGCCAGCGCCGCCGTATCGGTTATTTCGGAATCCTGATAGACAAACCAAACGCGGTGAAGCCTCGGAAGCAGCATTTTCAGCACGTCCAGTCTCTTCGGCGCGAGCTCCCCGGCACGACTCGAGATCCCGGTGACGTTGCCTCCCGGCTGCCCGAGACTGGCAACGATGCCCGTCCCGACCGGATCGCCGACGAGGGTGAACACGATGGGTATGCGCTGCGTAGCCTTCTTCGCCGCTAGCGTGGCCGATTCGTTGCTGGTGAAGATCACGTCTACTCCCGCCTTCACCAGTTCTGCGGCGCCGGCAGCGGTGGCGACGGGGTCGCCTTTGGTGAAGCGAATCTCGTAGGCCACGTCACGGCCTTCGACGAGGCCCAGGTCGCGCAGCCCCACTTTGAGTCCCTCGACCGCGGGATGGTTGGCGGAAAAGGACTCGTTGAGGACTCCGATCCGATACGGACGAGTCGACGCGGCCTGCACGGACGACCCCGCCAGGATTGCAGCCGCGGCCAGCACGGTCGCGCCACGGAGCAGGGCACGCGCTCGCCAGAGCCTGGCAGCGTTCATCGCCGGTCCACTATCTTCCCGGCCTGGCAAGCTTGCGCCAGGAACGTGCGTCCTTTCATTCCGCCCCCCTCATCGCGTTGCCGTACTCGCGGTCGATGGTCGCCACGCCAAGACATTCCCCGATGACACCGCAATACGACGGGGAATGGCAGGCTTGCTCGTCCTTACGGATCTGTGCCGGTGTATCGCGCTGGCGGGGGTTGACTCCGGCGTCAATCCCCTGCGCCTGACGAACCTTCGTTGCGAACCTTACGGCAGACGAATTGCCAGATTCAAGGCCTGAACCCGCGATACCGCCAAGGATAGCCCCATTCCAGGGTTTGTGTGCCCGTCATCCGGTGAACGGACCGGCTGACGTTCGCAAGGTAGCATCCGCTTCGGGACGCATTACAATGCACGGTACGCGCCGGAGGCGGCGCCCCCCTCGATAAGGACGACACCATGAACATCGAACGCCGGCACGTCGGCAAGCGCCTGTCGGGTCTCGTGATCCATCGTGCTTCCGGCACCGCCTACCTCGCGGGGCAGGTCGCCGACGACCGGACGGCGGACATCTCGGGCCAGACGCGGCAGGTGCTGGCGCTGATCGACTCGCTGCTCGCCGAGGCCGGCTCCGACAAGACGCAGATCCTGTCGGCGACGATCTTCCTGCCCGACATCGGCGACTTCGCCGCGATGAACGCCGTGTGGGAGCAGTGGGTCGTGCCCGGCCAGACGCCCGCGCGCGCCACCGTCGAGGCCAAGCTTGCCGCGCCCGAGCTCCTCGTCGAGATCCAGGTGATCGCGGCCATCCCGACCCGGTCCTGACGGCCTTTCATGTCGCCGCTTTCCTCCGCCGCGAAGGCCATCGTCGCCGCCACGTCGCGCCGCGACGTCGCGGTTGCGTCCGGCAGTGCCGCCTCGATGCCCGTCACGCGCGAGATGTTCGACCAGTGGATGGTCCCGTGCTATGCGCCGGCATCGTTCGTCCCGGTCCGCGGCGAAGGCTCGCGCGTCTGGGATCAGGATGGCCGCATGTACATCGACTTCGCCAGCGGCGTCGCCGTCACCGCGCTCGGCCACTGCCACCCGGTGCTGGTGAAGGCGCTGACCGAGCAGGCGGGCAAGCTCTGGCACGTGTCCAACTGGCTGACCAACGAGCCGGCGCTGCGGCTCGCCAAGCGCCTGATCGACGCGACCTTCGCCGAGCGCGTGTTCTTCTGCAACTCGGGCGCCGAGGCCAACGAGGCGGCGTTGAAACTCGCCCGCCGCTACGCGCACGACCGGCACGGCGAAGCGAAGATCCGCGTGATCGCCGCGGTCAACGCGTTCCACGGCCGGACGCTGTTCACGGTGACGGCCGGCGGCCAGCCAAAGTACTCGAGCGGATTCGGACCGAACCCGGCCGGCATCACGCACCTCCCTTACAACGACACCGCGGCGCTCGAGCGCGAGTTCGCCGCGCACGGCGCCGAGATCTGCGCGGTGCTGCTGGAGCCGATGCAGGGCGAAGGCGGGATGACGCCGGGCACCCCCGAATACCTGCAGGCCGCCCGGCGCCTCTGCACCGCGCACGGGGCGCTGCTGATCCTCGACGAGATCCAGAGCGGCATGGGGCGCACGGGGACGCTGTTTTCGTACATGCAGAAGGGCATCGTCCCGGACATCCTGACCAGCGCGAAGGGCCTGGGCGGCGGCTTTCCCATCGGCGCGATGCTGACCACGACCGAGATCGCGAGCGCATTCTCGGTCGGAGTGCACGGCACGACCTACGGCGGCAACCCGCTCGCCTGCGCGGTGGCCGGCGCCGTGTTCGACGTGATCAACACGACCGAGGTGCTGGACGGCGTGAAGGCGCGGCACGCGCTGTTCATGGAAGGACTGAAGGCGATCAACGTCCGGCGCCGCGTGTTCTCCGATCTGCGCGGCGAAGGTGTCTGGATCGGTGCCGAGCTCGACGCCCCCTGGAAGGGCAAGGCGATGGACGTCGTCAAGGCCGCCGGGGCCGCCGGACTGCTGGTGCTCCTCGCCGGCCCGGACGTCGTGCGCATCGCGCCGTCGCTCGTGATCAGCCTCGACGAGATCCTCGAGGGCCTCGCCCGCCTCGAGACCGCGCTCGATCGCGCGCTGGCCTAGCCATGCTGGCGCGGCCGGGACGGCGGCGCATCGGCGCGCCGCCGACCCCGATCGTCGATCAGTCGCTCGCCACCACCGGCAGCTTGCGGTGGCGCCGCACCGGCGACCAGATGACCGCGCTCACCACCAGCACCAGCGCCAGGACCCCGACTGTCAGCAGCGTCGCGCGAAGTCCGATCGCCGTCGCGAGCGCGCCGCCCGCGAGCGATCCGAGCGGCGCCGCCGCGACGGTGAGGAAGCGCATCGTCGCCGTCATCCGCCCCAGCAGCCGGTCGGGCGTGATCGCCTGGCGCAGCGCAAGGTAGTTGATCCCGAAGAGGACGGCGCCGAAGTCGAGGACCAGCATCGCGCAACCGAGGGCGATCGTGGCGAACCATACCGAGCCCGAGATCAGGCCGAACGCCTGCCAGGCGAGCGCCGTCAGCGCGAGCCCGTGCACGATGACCGGACCGACGCCCAGCCACGCGGAAAGCCGCTCCGCCATGGCTGAGGCGAGGACGCAGCCGAGCCCGCCGAACGCGTAGACGAGGCCGATCTCGCCGGCGGAGAGGCCGAGGTCGCGCGTCGCGAACAGGATCAGCACCGCGAGCTGCATGTGGTGCAGGATCTGCCACAGCCCGGCGAGCCACGCCAACGCCAGCAGCGTTTGGTTGTTCCACACGAGCGCGAGGCCTTCGTGGATCTCGGCGGCCACCGACGCCTTCGGCCCGGGATGCGGCACGTCGTTCTGCGCCCGGACCCGCCGCAGCATCAGCGCGGAAGCGAAGAAGGTGAACGCCGCGATCACCATCGTGAACGGCGCCGTGACGAGCTGGATCAGCCCGCCGGCGAGTCCCGGCCCGACCAGCGCGGCCGACGTCTCGCCGAGCGCAATCTTGGCGTTCACCTCGACCAGCCGGCCGCGTCCGGCGAGCTGCGCGAGCAGCACCTGATACGCGGCTCCGCCGACGACGTTCTGCACGCCGCAGAGGAAGCCGACGACGTAAAGGATCTCGACCGACAGCGTGCCCGTGTAGGCGGTGATCGGGATCGCGAGCAGCGCGACCCCGCGCCCGATGTCGGCGAGGATGACGATCGGCAGCTTGCGGACGCGATCGATCAGCACGCCCGCGTGGAGGCTCACCAGCGCGAACGGCAGCGTTTCCAGCGCCACCAGCACGCCCATCTGCCACGGCGTCGCCTGCAACAGCACCGCGGCGGTGAGCGGCAGCGCGAGGTTCGTGATCTGCGCGCCGAACGACGTGACCGTCGACGACACCCAGAGCTTCATGAACTCCGGGTTGCGCCAAAGACCGCCAAAGGCGGTCCGGGAAATCCTCTGCAATCGTTCTACTGGCAACTTCATCGCGCCATACTCAAGGCTTCCTCAGCGCGCCGCCGCGCGCCTGGCGAGATCGATGTCCCAGTACCGCCAGGCATTGGGATTGAAGGGACTGTGCTTGTACCCGACGAGCCAGGGCTGGACGAGGACGTTCTCGATGCGATAGGCCTGCAGCTTCCACGGTGCATACACGCTGACGAGCTCGGACATCTGCCGTATCACGCGGTTGCGCTCGGGGCCGTCCGGGAGGCGCCTGCCCTTTTCGTAGAGCTGGTTGAATTCGGGGAGGTTGAACCGGGCGAGGTTGGACAACCCGGCGTTCGGCCCATACAGGAGGCCCATCACGCCAAATCCAGGTGGCGAACCGGCGGTGTTCGCAAGACCCCACATCTGCAGCTGGCCCGCGCGCGCCTGCTTCAGCAGATCGGGAAATTTCTGCTTCACGAAATCGATCCGGATACCGAGCGCGGTCAGGCTCTTCTTCCACAGCTCGTCCAACTGCCGATCGAACGCCGATATGCTCGACGCGATCTGCAGCGTGAAGGGTTTGCCGTCCGGCAGATCGCGCCAGCCGTCGCCGTCCTTGTCGACGTAACCGAACCTGTCCAGCAAGGCCTTTGCCGCCGGAAGGTCGAACTTGGCATGCCCATCGAAGGTTGGATCGTGCCCGATCAGGTTGGGCGCGATCATCTGCGTCGCCGGCAGCGCCTGGCCCTGCCGCACGACCCTGACCTCTTCATCGGTGTTGTACGCCATGCTGATCGCGCGCCGCAGCGCGACCTTCTCCTTCGAGTAGCCGCCGACGACCGGGTCGTCCATGTTGAAATACTCGAAGGTGATCGTCGGCTGGATGCCGCGCACCAGCGTGATCCCCTGCGCCGCCAATTCGGGCTTGAGCTTGTTCCCCGGCTCCAGCACGTTGCCGATGAGATCGGGCGGCGCGGGGTTCGCGATGTCGATCTCGCGCTGCTGAAAGGCGAGCAGACGCGGATTCGCCTCCTCGATGATGCTGATCTCGACGCGACCAATAGCGGGCACCCTCTTTCCCTTCATCACGGCCAGGATCGCCTTGTCCGCGGGATCGCTGCTCTGAGGGAAGTACTCCTCGCGAAAGGACGGGCTCGCTTCCAGGATGATCTTCTGCCCGCGCCGCCATTCCTTCAGCCGATAAGGGCCGGTGCCTACCGGATTCGCCATGACGCGATTGCCGGCATCGCCGTAGGTCTCGACGACTTCCCGCGCCACCGCCGCCATCACCGAGCCGGCGAGATCGTCAAGCAGATCGTAGTCGGGGTGCTTGAGCTTCAGCTGGATCGTGTGGCGATCGAGCGCGCGCACGCCTTCGAACGGCATGTCGTAGTCGAGCTTTCCCGCCGCCTTCGCGGCCGCCAGCAACGCGTCGTCGCCGACGAAGCGGTCGGTCATGTTTTCGATATTCGGCGCGCGCACCCTGGGATCAAGCAGGCGCTTCCACGAATAGACGTAGTCGGCGGCGGTCAGCTCGCGTTTCCTTCCTTTGAAGGCGGGATCGTCGGCGAAGTGGATGCCCGGACGGACCCTGATCGTCCAGGTCCTGCCGTCGGCGGAGATCTCGGGCATCGCGGCAGCGGTGTTCGGGACGATCCTGAACGGCCGCGCGAGATAGTCGTAGCGATAGAGCGGATCGAAGATCACGCGAGTGACGTACACCGAATAGAGATCGCTGATCGCCTGCGGGTCGAATCCCGTCTCGGCGGAAAGGAACGCGACGCGCAGCGTCTTGTTCATGTCGGCCGCCGCCGCCGGCGCGCAAAGCACAAGCGCCACCGCGGCCGCCGCCACGGCCGAGCGCAGGCGGGCGATGGCCGTATTCATGCCGCGATCCGGTCGCTTACTTCGCCGCCGCGCGCCGCGCGAGGTCGAGATCGTAGTACTTCCAGTGATGCGAATTGAACACGTTGTGCTTGTACCCGAGCACCCACGGATGGACGACGATGTTCTCGTAGCGATAGATGCCGAATTTCCACGGCGCGTACACCGTGACGAGGTCGGACATCTGGCGCATCAGCTTGAGACGCTCGGGGCCGTTCGGCAGCGGCAAGCCCTGCTCGTACAGGCGGTCGTATTCGGGCAGGGCAAAGCGAGAGAGATTCGAGAATCCCGCCTGCTTGCCCCACAACAGTCCGAAATAGTTGAAGCCGTCGGTCGACGAGGCGATGTTGCCGAGCGTGAACATCTGCAACTGGCCCGCGCGCCCGGCCTTCAGCAGATCGGGCCATTTCTGCTTGTTGAAGTCGACGCGAATGCCGACCGCGGTCATGCTCTTCTTCCACAGTTCGTCGAGCTGGCGTTCCAGGCTCGACGGTTGCGACGAAACCATCAGCGTCAACGGCTTGCCGTCCGGCAGGTCGCGCCAACCGTCGCCAGTGCGATCGACGTAGCCGAACCGGTCGAGCAGCGCCTTGGCGGCGGCAGGGTCGAAGCGCGCGGGATCCTTCTTCGTCTCGTCGAAGCCGAACACGTGCGGCGGCAGGAACTGCGTTGCCGGGATCGCCTGCCCCTGCCAGACAACCCGGGTTTCCTCGTCGGTGTTATACGCCATGCCGATCGCGCGCCGCAGCGCGATCTTCTCCTTCCCGTAGCCGCCGACGACGGGATCGTCCATGTTGAAGTACGTGAAGCGGATCGCCGGACGCAATCCCCGCGCGAGCGTGATTCCCTGCTGGGCATATTTGGGCTTGAGCTGCTGGTTGCCGTCGATCAGGTTCAGGGCCATCTCCTGCAGATCGAGATAGTCGAGATCCCGCTTTTCGAACGCCAGCAGGCGGGTATTGGCCTCTTCCAGAATGCTGACCTCGATGCGTCCGATCGCCGGCAGCTTCTTGCCGCGCATCTGCGCGACAACGGCCCGGTCGGCCGGATCGGCGCTATCGGGGAAGGTTTCGTCGCGAAATCCGGGGTTCGCCTCCAGCGTGATCTTCTGCCCGCGCCGCCATTCCTTGAGCAGGTACGGGCCGGTACCCACGGGATTGGCCATCACCCTGCCGCCCGGATCGGCGTACGCCTCGACCACCTCCCGGGCGACCGCCGCGGTCCCCGTGCCCGTAAGCGCCGTCAACAGGTCGTAATCAGGGCGCAGCAGCTTGATTCGTATCGTGTAGCGATCGATCGCCTGCAGGCCCTCGAGCGGCGCATCGTAGTCGAACTTGCCGGTCTTCTTCGCTGCAGCGATCGCCGCCGCCGCGCCGACGGCGGTTTCGTCGAACAGATCGGACCCCGTCGACAGCACTTTCGGATCGAGCAGGCGCTTCCACGAATAAACGTAATCGGCAGCCGTCAACTCGCGCTTCTTCCCCTTGAATGCCGGGTCATCCGCGAAATAGATGCCGGCCTTGACCTTGATGGTCCAGGTCTTCCCATCCGCGGAAATCTCGGGCATCGTCGCCGCGGTATTCGGCGCGACCGTGTAGGGCCGCGCCAGATAGCTGTACGAATACAGCGGATCGAAGATGACGCGGTTGATCTGATTCGAATACAGATCGTTCGATCCCGCCGGATCGAACCCCGTTTCGCCGACTGGAAAGGAGACGCGCAGCGTCTTGCTGAGATCAGCCGCACCGCAAGTCGCGGCCGCCAGCCATAGTACCGCCGCCACGACAATCGATCGGCGCATGGCGAGTCCGGAATTCAGAGCAGTTTCCCGATGTCGTCGGCGAGACTTGCCGGCTCCGCGTTCGGCGCGTAGCGCTCGATCACATTGCCGTCGCGGTCGATGAGGAACTTGGTGAAGTTCCACTTGATCGCCTCGGATCCCAGCAAGCCGGGCCTCGCCTTCTTCAGGAATTGGTACAGCGGCGCTGCGCCGTCGCCGTTGACGTCGATCTTGGCGAACAGCGGAAACGTGACGCCGTAATTGATCTCGCAGAACGACTCGATTTCCTCGTCGCTCCCCGGCTCCTGCGCGCCGAACTGGTTGCAGGGGAAGCCGAGGATCTCGAGGCCCTTGCCATGCAGTTTCTGATAGAGCGCCTCCAGGCCCTTGTACTGCGGCGTGAAGCCGCACTTGCTCGCCGTGTTGACGATCAGCAGCACCTTGCCCTTGTAGGCATCGAGCCTGACCTTCTTGCCGTGAATGTTCGTGACCGTGAAATCGTAGAGGGTTGCCATGGGATCCTCGTTGGCGCGATGGCGGCCATTATGCCCGCGCCGACCCGGGCACGCGAGCGGCGTCCGGCACCTGCTCCGGCCGCCCGAATCCGCCGCCGCCAGGGGTCTCGACGACGAACACGTCGCCGGCGTTCATCGTCACGGCGAACGTTGCGCCGAATTCCTCGCGCGCGCCGGTGTCCGGATACCCCGCCCGCTCGACCCAGTTGCGCCCGACGGCACCCGGCAGGCCGCCAGCCACGCCGAAGGGCGCAATCCGCCGGTGATTGGCCAGCATCACCGCCGTCATCGGCTCGAGAAAGCGGACGCGACGCACGCTGCCGTCGCCACCGCGGTGACGGCCCGCGCCCCCGCTGCCGCGGCGGATCGCGTAGGACTCGAGCCGGACCGGGAAGCGCCACTCCAGCACCTCCGGATCGGTCAAGCGTGAATTGGTCATGTGCGTCTGCACCACGCTCGCGCCGTCGAAATCGGGCCCGGCACCCGCGCCGCCCGAGATTGTCTCGTAGTACTGGTAGGTGGCGTTGCCGAACGTGAAGTTGTTCATCGTCCCCTGCGACGCCGCCAGCACGCCGAGCGCACCGTACAGCGTGTCGGTGATCGCCTGCGAAGTCTCGACGTTGCCCGCCACGACCGCCGCCGGATAGCGCGGCGCGAGCATCGACCCTTCGGGGATCACGATGTCGAGCGGCTTCAGGCAACCGGCGTTCATCGGGATGTCGTCGTCGACCAGCGTGCGGAACACGTACAGCACGGCCGCCTTGCAGACGGCCGACGGCGCGTTGAAGTTGGTCGGCTGCTGCACGCTCGTGCCGGTGAAGTCGATGGTCGCGCGGCGCCGGGCCTTGTCGATCGCGATCGTCACGACGATCCGGGCCCCGCTGTCCATCTCGTACTCGAAGTGCCCGTCCTTCAGCACGTCGAGCACGCGGCGCACCGATTCTTCCGCGTTGTCCTGCACGTGCCGCATGTACGCGCGCACGACCGGCAGACCGAAGTGCGCAACCATCTTCGCCAGCTCGTCGGCGCCCTTGGCGCAGGCGGCGACCTGCGCCCGGAGGTCGGCGAGATTCTGGTCCACGTTGCGCGACGGGTACCTGCCCGATCCCAGGATCGCGCGCATCTGTGCGTCGAGGAACCGCCCCTCGGCGACGAGTTGCACGTTGTCGAGCAGCACGCCCTCCTCGTCGACGTGCGTCGAATCGGGCGGCATCGAGCCGGGCGTGATGCCCCCGATGTCGGCGTGGTGGCCGCGCGACGCCACATAAAACTCCGGCTCGCGGCCGTCGCCGAGGAACACCGGCGCGATCACCGTCACGTCGGGCAGGTGCGTGCCGCCGTTGTAGGGAGCGTTCAGCACGAACACGTCCCCGGGCTTCATCGCGCCACGGCGCCGGTCGACGATCGTCTTCACGCTCTCGCCCATCGAGCCCAGGTGCACCGGCATGTGCGGCGCATTGGCGATGAGACTGCCCTCGACGTCGAACAGCGCGCACGAGAAATCCAGGCGCTCCTTGATGTTGACCGAGTACGCAGTGTTGGCGAGCGTCACGCCCATCTGCTCGGCGATCGCCATGAACAGGTTGTTGAAGACCTCCAGGAGGATCGGGTCGGCGGTCGTGCCGATCGCGTGCGCGCGCCGCGCCGCTTCGACACGCTCCAGCACGAGGTCGCCGCGCGCCGTGTACGTGGCGCGCCACCCCGGTTCGACGACCGTCGTCGCGTTGTCCTCGCGGATCACCGCGGGGCCGGCGATGGCGTCCCCGGGGCAGAGATGCAGGCGATCGTAGATGGCCGCGTCGTGGTACGCGCCCTCGGTGTAGACCCGGTTCGTCCGGATTGGCGCCAGCGGGTGCGCGCGCGGCGCATGCGCAGGGACGGCATCCTTCGCCTCGTGCGTCCTGCCGATCGCCTCCACGGCAACGGCTTCGACGACGAGCGGCTTGCCGGGCATCAGGAAGCCGTACTGCTGCCGGTACTTGCGCTCGAACTCCGCGACCACCGCGATCGCGGCACCGACACCCGTCTCGAGCGTCGTGTCGGTGCCTTCATATTTGACGTGGAGAGTGCGCCGGACGGCAACGCGATCGGCGGGAATGCCCTGCGCCGCAACGTCGCCGCGCGCCGCCGTTTCCAGGGCTGCGAACGTCGGCGCCGCGGCCCCGAGCGCCTCGTCGGACAGCTTCGTCTCGACCGCCTGCTGCTTCAGCGCGCGCACGTCGGCGAGCCCCATCCCGTAGGCCGACAGCACGCCCGCCAGCGGATGCAGCAGTACGCGCGTCATCCCGAGCGCATCGGCGACGAGGCACGCGTGCTGGCCGCCCGCGCCACCGAAGCAGCACAGCGTGTACTCCGTGACGTCGTAGCCGCGTTCCACCGAAATGTGCTTGATGGCATTCGCCATGTTGGCGACGGCGATCTTGAGGAAGCCGTCGGCGACCTCCTCCGGCGAGCGCGCAAGGCCGGTCGCCGCCGCGACTTCCGCGGCGAGCGCCGCGAATTTCCCGCGCACGACCGCCGCGTCCAGCGGCTGGTCGCCGGTCGGGCCGAACACGCGCGGGAAGAGCTCCGGGTCGAGCTTGCCGACCATCACGTTGCAATCGGTGACGCTCAGCGGTCCGCCGCGCCGATACGACGCCGGCCCGGGATTCGCGCCCGCGGATTCCGGCCCGACCCGAAACCGGGCGCCGTCGAACCGGCAGATCGAGCCGCCGCCGGCAGCGACCGTGTGGATGCGCATCATCGGCGCGGCGAGGCGCACGCCGGCGACTTCGGTGATGAATGCCCGCTCGTATTCGCCCGCGTAATGCGTGACGTCGGTCGACGTGCCGCCCATGTCGAAGCCGATGATCCGGTCGAAACCGGCGAGTCGCGACACTTCGACAGCGCCGACGATGCCGCCCGCGGGGCCGGACAGGATCGCGTCCTTGCCCTGAAACCGGTGGGCATCCGTCAGGCCGCCGTTCGACTGCATGAACTGCAAGCGGGGCGCGCCTCGCACGGCGGCCGCGTCGGCACCATGCCGGCTCGCCTCCATCGCGGCCGGCGGGAGCACCGTTCGCCCCGACCCCAAGAGTGCAGCCTCGACCTGCCGCACGTACCGGCGCAGGATCGGCGAGAGGTAGGCGTCGACGACCGTGGTGTCGCCCCGGGAGACGAGCTTCATCAGCGGACACACCTCGTGCGAGACCGAGACTTGCGCGAAGCCCAGCTCGCGCGCGAGCGCCGCCAGCGCCAGCTCGTGCTGCGGGAAGCGGTAGCCGTGCATCAGGACGATCGCGACGGCGGCGATCCCCGCGCCGCGCGCGGCGGCGAGTTCGTTCCGCACCGACGCGAGGTCCAGCGGGCGCACGACCTCGCCGCGTGCGCCGATCCGCTCGTCGGCCTCGATCACGCGCTCGTACAGCAGCGTCGGCAGCTCGATCTTCCGGACGAAGAGTTTCGGCCGATTCTGGTAGGCGATCCGCAGCGCGTCGGCAAAGCCCTTCGTGATGACGAGCGCCGTGCGCTCGCCCTTGCGCTCGAGCAGCGCGTTGGTCGCGACCGTAGTGCCCATCTTCACGGCGTCGACGACGCCGGGCGGAATCGGATCCCCGGGCGCAAGACCCAGCAGCTCGCGGATCCCGTGCACCGCGGCATCCGGATAGCGCTCGGCGTTCTCCGACAGCAGCTTGTGCGTGACGAGCGACCCGTCGGGCCGGCGGGCGACAACATCGGTGAACGTGCCGCCACGATCGATCCAGAATTCCCAGCCGGCGGATGCTGGAGTAGGGAGAGTGGCGGTCATCGGAATGGCATCGGTCGCGGCCTGCCCCACTGTCTGCGGCAACGGCGCGACATTATAGGCCGTGCACCGCAGGCACTCCGATGTCGCTCTGTGGGCGCGGGCTTGCCTGCGCATGAACTCGTGGGCGCGGGCTTGCC
>CAYGYQ010000043.1:0-2891 GCA_964354035.1 uncultured Bordetella sp. | reverse complement strand
CGTGGGCGCGGGCTTGCCCGCGCTTGCCTGGCTTCGGCGCATGACCCACGATGGAGCGCGACCAAGGCCGCGCCTACTGCATCGGCGCAGATTTGTGGTAAAACGGCACGGTCCGCAGCCATTGGCATGCCCGCCGCCACTGGCGTGCGCACCTTTCCCCGCCTTCCAGGAGCCCCCCGCATGAAGCCAATCACCGCCCTTGCCGCCGTGCTCGCCTTCGCGATCGCGCTGCCCGTGGCCGCCCAGACCAAGTGGGACATGCCCACCGCGTATCCGGCCAGCAACTTCCACACGGAAAACATCCAGCAGTTCGCCAACGACGTCGACAAGGCCACCGGCGGCAAGCTCAAGATCACGGTGCATGCCAATGCGTCGCTGTTCAAGGCGCCCGAGATCAAGCGCGCCGTCCAGGGCGGACAGGCGCAGATCGGCGAAATCCTGCTCGTCAATTACGAGAACGAGGATCCGTTCTACGGGCTCGACGGCATCCCGTTCCTGGCGACGTCCTACGGCGAGTCGCTGAAGCTCTACAAGGCATCGCGGAAGGTGCTCGAGGACAAGTTCGCCAAGCAGGGGATGAAGCTCCTGTACACGGTCGCCTGGCCGCCGCAGGGCATCTACACCAAGCGCACGCTCGCGAGCGTCGCCGACATGAAGGGGCTGAAGTGGCGCGCGTACAGCCCGGCTACGTCGAAGATCGCCGAGCTCGTCGGCGCGCAGCCGATGACCGTGCAGGCCGCCGAGGTCTCGCAGGCGCTCGCCACTGGCGTCATCGACTCGTACATGTCGTCCGGCGCGACCGGCTTCGACTCGAAGACCTTCGAGCACGTCAAGAATTTCTACGACACGCAGGCGTGGCTGCCGAAGAACGCGATCATCGTCAACCAGAAGGCCTTCGATGCGCTCGACAAGCCCGCGCAGGCGGCGCTGCTGAAGGCCGCGGCCGACGCCGAGACGCGCGGCTGGAAACTCTCCGAAGAGAAGAACGGCTGGTACCTCGACCAGCTCAAAGGCAAGGGCATGAGCATCCTCAAGCCCTCCGAGCAGCTCACGGCCGATCTGCGCAAGGTCGGCAACTACATGCTCGCCGAGTGGCTGCGCAAGGCGGGTGACGACGGCCGCAAAGTGGTGGACGCGTACCGCGCGATGTAGGGGCTGCTCTTTCCACGCGATGACCCCAGCTGCGAACGGGCCCTGATGCGCCGCAGGCTCGATCGTTTGTACAACGCCGCCGGATACCTTGCGGCGTTGTTTTTGGCGGGCACACTGGCGATGGTCCTGACGGGGATCGCCGGGAGGCTGCTCAGCTTCCACGTGCGCGGCACGGATTCCTATGCGGGCTACTGCATGGCGGCATGCGGTTTTCTCGCGCTCGCGCACACGCTGAAGCGCGGCGAGCACATCCGCGTCACGCTGATCCTGGAGCACCTCGGCGCGAAGGCACAGCGCGCGCTCGAGCTCGCTGCGCTGGCGGTGGCGACGGTGCTGGCGGCGCTGTTCGCGTACTACAGCATCCGGCTTGCGTTCCAGTCGTGGCAGTTCAACGACATCTCGACCGGCAACGACGCGACGCCGCTGTGGATTCCGCAGCTCGCGATGGCGGCGGGCACGCTCGTCCTGCTGATCGCGATTCTCGACGAACTCGTGCTCGAGTGGACCGGCCGGCGCGGCCGCGCGAAATCCGACGCGGCGCTGCACCACGAATGATGCCCGCAGAGTGAACGCATGGACGCGCTGATCACCACGCTCCTCGTTGTCGCGCTCTTCGTGCTGCTCGGCAGCGGCGTCTGGATCGGGCTGGCGCTCGCCGGCGTCGCCTGGATCGGCATGGAGCTCTTTTCGTCCCGGCCGGCCGGCGACGCGATGGCGGTGACGATCTGGGGCACGGCGTCGTCGTGGACGCTGACCGCGCTGCCGCTGTTCGTCTGGATGGGCGAAATCCTGTTCCGCACGCGGCTCTCCGAGGACATGTTTCGCGGCCTTGCCCCCTGGCTCGAGCGGGTTCCCGGCCGGCTGCTGCACACCAACATCATCGGCTGTACGATCTTCGCCGCCGTCTCGGGCTCATCGGCCGCCACTTGCGCGACCATCGGCAAGATGACGCTGCCGGAATTGAAGGCGCGCGGCTACCCCGAAGGCATGACCATCGGCACGCTGGCCGGCGCGGGCACGCTGGGACTTCTCATTCCGCCGTCGATCATCATGATCGTGTACGGTGTCATGGCCAACGTGTCGATCGCGCAGCTCTTCATCGGCGGCGTGTTTCCCGGCATCCTGCTGGCACTGCTCTTCTCCGGCTACATCGTGACCTGGGCGCTGCTGAATCCAGGACGCATCCCGGCCGCGACCACGAAGACGACCCTGGCGCAGAAGCTGCACGCCTCGCGTCACCTCATTCCCGTCGTGCTGCTGATCCTGCTGGTGCTGGGCTCGATCTACGCGGGCATTGCGACCGCCACCGAGGCGGCGGCGTTCGGCGTGGTCGGCTCGCTCGCGATCTCGCTGGTGCAGGGCTCGCTCACGCGCCGGACGTTCACCGAGAGCATGATGGGCGCGACGCGCCTGTACTGCATGATCGCGCTGATCCTGGCCGGGGCGTCGTTCCTGACGCTCGCGATGGGCTACATCGGACTGCCGCGGCACCTCGCCGAGTGGATCGGCGGCCTCGGGCTCACCCCATTCGCGCTCGTCGTCGCGCTGATGGTCTTCTACGTCGTTCTCGGCTGCTTCCTCGACGGCATCTCGATGGTCGTGCTGACGATGGGCGTGATCCTGCCGACGGTGGAAGCCGCAGGCATCGACCTCCTCTGGTTCGGGATCTTCCTCGTGCTCGTCGTCGAGATGGCGCAGATCACGCCGCCGGTCGGGTTCAACCTGTTCGTGCTGCAGGG